>CAIKMZ010000098.1 GCA_903828665.1 uncultured beta proteobacterium | reverse complement strand
TTATTACTGTATTCAGCAATAGGAACAGTAGTCCCTTCAAAAAGGCGGCAAACCATCTCGCTTGGGGATCTTTCGCTTGGTTTATGAACGAACCGGACAAACTGGTTGTAATGAGCAAGGCCAATCAAAAACTTGGTCTACACAAGGTCAAGTGAGACTAACTTGACCTTCTGACCTCCGCTTTCTACGAAGGCATGAGTTTCGGTAAAGTTTTCGTCACCACTTGCAGTGATTCACTCGCTTACATCGCGTTGTAGGTGGCAACCCTGGTGTCTGCCGCTCAAGCTCCTAATTCCAGGAAGCATCTTCCAATCGAATCTACTCTGTGATCAGCATCCGTAGAGTGATCCCGAAAATCCTCCGGCGCACACCGCAGCGTCTCCCAAACCGCATCTAAATCCTGCCCTGTCGTCGGATACAGCCTCATGTACACGGGCTCAGAATCAACCACCACTGCGCACGACTGCTCATGGCCATGCGTGAACGAAAACACGCTGGCCGCCCGCAATTGAAGTCCTTCTCCTGGTTTCAAGGTAAAGAGCCATTCGTCGACCTCGACGTCCTTGTTTAATGACAATAGCTGGACCGACCAGCCATCGTCAAGACTTTCGGTCAACAGCTCGATGGTGACGCCTTGTAGCGTGCTCATCCGGAAGATCACATCCCGCAAGAATTCCGGAATTGACGGTGGCTTGCCAAATTTTGCACTCGCTAGTAGTGCAATGTTTAGCGGCCGGGTGCGCCGCTCGGAGCCAGGCTCTCCCAAGGCAGCGTTCTCAACTGGTGCGGAGTTACTGGTCCCGCGCACAGCTTGGTTGTCAAGGGACAAGGTTTTGCTTTTCCATATGGCTTTGGGTGCCAGATCGGGAAACCGCGGCTCAATACGGTAGGCGCGAGTTTTTGGTGCCAGATTGTTGGACGGGTCATGCTCAACGATAGGTTGGTCATTGGCGTCCCTTGCGCCAGCTCGGGCGCCACCGCCTTCTGCTGAAAATGGCTTTTTGTCCCCGCCCTTAATTTCATACCGAAGTGAGCTGAACGGGAATGGGTGCGAACAGGTGCGCAAGTTGTAAACCAGAAACGTAGCCCGCGGTTGGTCGGCAGATGACAACCACTTGCCGGCCGCCACCAATGTGGTCTTTCCCTCGAAGGGGAAAAAAGCCTGCGGGTAGATCAACTGATTGGATGTCGACGCTTTCAGAATGGACACACCCACTTGAGCTGCAGCACGCCAGGCGATCGGATCTAGGCATAGCCGTCCAATGTCAGCAGCAGAAGCACCAGACATCTTTTCCGCCAACTCCAAGACCAGACGCTCAGACCGCCGGTCAAATTCTGCGTGCGCGTAGAGCGCTTCGCGAGTCAGTGGAGGAAGAAAAAGCTTTGTGATCAAGCCAGTGGATGAGCCAAAATAGAAACGGATCAATTCCAAGCAGGGAATGATCAGCCTGCGCTCCCCTGGCAATCTCACCATCAGGCAATATGACTGCGTGCACTGCCTGTGTCCCTGGTGCTCGGCCAGCGGCAGCAGAAATCCCCTTTCGTCCAGGTTCAATCCGGCCTTAATCAACGCAGTGGTGCTCATGTCAATCTGAACATCCTGAAACTCTTCCAACTTGAAATCGGGACGGTCCTCCAGTAGTCCGTCGCGCCAGATATCCCCAATCCGAAGCAAGGCAAGTGTTGCAACTGAGACCTGGACGTGGCGTTGGTTACTGTCCTGCGGTGGATCCATTACTCGCGATAGATAGACGGTTACCGAAGGCTGCCTGCGGCGAACGTGGCGATCTGGATACGAAACATCCCCGAACCAGTCAATTCTCCAGGGGATTGGGCAAGGCGGAAATGCGGCAATTCGTATTGGCCTATTGGAGAAACTCATTGTTTTCCAGCCAATCCAGAAGTCAATTTAGAAAAATTGTCGCACTAACTTACGTAAGTTGTCGCATTAACTGTCAGTTTGTCGCATTAACTTCTGGTTGTTAACACCCATGGCGTGGCCGGCCTGCTGATCCGCGTGGTAGCTGGAGCGCACCATGGCGCCGACGGCGGCGTGCTTGAAGCCCATCTTGTAGGCCTCGGTTTCGAACATCTTGAAGGTGTCCGGGTGAACGTAGCGCTTGACCGTCAGGTGGCTGGTCGAGGGCGCCAGGTACTGGCCCAGGGTCAGCATCTCGATGCCGTGCGCGCGCATGTCACGCATCACGTCCAGAATTTCGTCGTCGGTCTCGCCCAGTCCGACCATCAGGCCGCTCTTGGTCGGCACGTCCGGAAACAGAGCCTTGAATTTCTTCAGCAGGTTCAGGCTGAACTGGTAATCACTGCCAGGGCGTGCCTCCTTGTACAGGCGCGGCACGGTTTCCAGGTTGTGGTTCATGACATCGGGTGGCGCAGCCTTGAGGATCTCCAGCGCGCGGTCGTCGCGGCCGCGGAAATCGGGCACCAGGATTTCGATCTGGGTGTCGGGTGAGAGTGCGCGCGTCTCGCCGATGCAATCGACAAAATGACCGCTGCCGCCGTCGCGCAGGTCATCGCGGTCGACGCTGGTGATCACCACGTACTTGAGCTTGAGCTGGGCGATGGTGCGCGCCAGGTTGCCGGGTTCGTTGACGTCCAGCGGATCGGGGCGGCCATGGCCGACATCGCAAAACGGGCAGCGCCGCGTGCATTTGTCGCCCATGATCATGAAGGTCGCCGTGCCCTTGCCAAAGCATTCGCCGATGTTGGGACAGCTTGCTTCCTCGCACACCGTGACGAGCTTGTTGCTGCGCAGGACGTCCTTGATTTCATAAAAGCGCGTGCTGGGGGAGCCGGCCTTGACGCGGATCCACTCCGGCTTTTTCAGGATCTCGCCGGGCTGCACCTTGATCGGTATGCGCGAGAGTTTGGCCGCAGCCTTTTGCTTGATCGAGGGGTCGTAGCTCGCGTTGGGCTGAACGTCGCGCACGCTGGGGGGTGTGTTATCTGGGGTACTCATTGAAGATGCCGAAGGGAGATCAGGGGGCCAGGTAGCTTGCCAGTTTCAGGCCCAGCACAGTGGCCGCTTCCTGCCAGGCAACGCAGACGCCGATTGTAGAGAGGTCAACCGTTTGCAAGCCCTGATAGCCGCAAGGGTTGATGCGCGAGAACGGTTCGAGGTCCATTGCCACGTTCAGTGCCAGGCCGTGGTAGGTGCAGTTGCGGCTGACCTTGAGCCCCAAGGCGGCGATCTTGCCCAGGCCGGTGAAATTGGGGGAAGAAACGGGGTCGGAAGAATCGGGGTCGGATCCGGCCGCGAAGCGGAACTGCTCTGCCCCCTCTTTTTCCGGCCGCTGCACCAGCACGGCATGCGAGAACGGGTCATCGAGGCGCACGTAGATGCCGGGCGCACCGGTCACGCGGTGACCGGTCACGCCGAAGTGGATCAAGGTTTGGATCAGGGCCTCCTCGATCCGGAAGACATATTCCTTGACGAAATACCCGGCGCGCCTGAGATCGATCAGCGGATAGGCCACCACCTGGCCCGGACCGTGGTAGGTGACCTGGCCGCCGCGGTTCGTCTGGACCACCGGTATCTCGGCGGGATTGAGAATGTGCACCGCCTTGCCGGCCAGGCCCTGGGTGTAGACCGGCGGGTGTTCGCAAATCCAGAGTTCGTCCGCGGTATCGGCGCTGCGTGCGGCCGTGAACGCCTGCATCGCGGCATAAGTCGACAGGTAGTCGACCCGGCCCAGGAACTGCGGCGTCATTTGCATGGGGTGCTACAGCACCATCTTGACCATCGGATGCGTCGAGAGCGTGCGGTAGAGCTCGTCGAGTTGCTCACGACTGGTCGCAGTGACGGTGATGGTCACACCCAGGTACTTGCCGCCCTTGCTCTCGCGCAGTTCGATGGTGCTGGCATCAAAAATGGGGTCGAACTGCTGCGCGACAGAAATGATGGCGTGGACCAGACCGTCCGTCTTGAGGCCCATCACCTTGATCGGAAACAGTGACGGGTATTCGATTAGCGACTCGGTGGGGTCGCTCACTGTGCAGATCCTAGCGCGGCCTGCGCCTTGGCTGCCTGGTAGCCCGCATACAGGGCGGCGTAGACCGGGCCCGGCTTGCCAGTGCCGACCGGCTTGCCGTCCAGTGTGGTGATGGCCAATACCTCTTTGGTGGCGGAGGACAGCAACAACTCATCGGCATTCAGGACTTCGTCGCGGCTGATGCGGCGCAGTTCGAAGCCAATGCCGCGCGCGTGGCAGATTTCTTCGATCAGTCCGAAGCGGATGCCCTCGAGCACCAGATGGTCCTTGGGTACGCCCAGCACCTTGCCGTCCTTCACGACCCAGACGTTGCTGGCGGCCGCTTCGCTCAGGAAGCCGTGGCGGAACATGACCGTTTCCATGGCGCCGGCGTCGAAGCTGATCTGACGCGCAAAGACGGCGCCGAGCAGGCTCGTGCTCTTGATGTGGGCCTTTTCCCAGCGGAAATCGTCGGCGGTCACGCAGGTCACGCCACTGCTGCGCTGCGCCGGCGGCACCGGCTTCATGGCGTTGCTCATGACAAAAACGGTTGGCGCGATGCCTTGTGTCATGACATGGTCGCGCATCGCGACGCCACGCGTGATCTGGATGTAGATCAGTTGATCGGTGTCCTGCGTGTTGGCGCCAACGGACTTGGCATAAGCAGTGATCAATTGACCGGCGATGCCGGCCCATTGCGCCTTGCTCAAGGGGTTGGCGATGCGCAGCTCGGACAGGCTGCGGTCAAGCCGCGCCATGTGCTGTTCAAAGCGGAACGGTTGGCCCGCGTAGACGGGCACTACTTCGTAAACGCCGTCGCCAAAGATGAAGCCGCGGTCCATGACGCTGACTTTGGCATTGGGCAGTTCGGTGAACTCGCCGTTGAGATAGCAGGGAAGGGAAGGGAGGGTGTTCATGACCGAATTATCGCTTTCGCGCCAGCGCTGCTGCAAATCCCGCGACGATCGCCTGACAGTACGTGCGTTCGGCATTGCCGCTCGCGATACTTAAGGCAGGTCATGGCAAACTGCTCGCATAATAGAACCGGTTTGTCTCTGACGGCCGGTCGTGGTCAATCACTCTATACAAAGGATGGCGAAATGCGTAAACACACTCTCGGTATCACCTGTTTCCTTGCGTTCGTTGTGCCGGCGGCCATGGCGCAAACGCCGATGACCCTGGACAAGGTCAAGAGCAGCGGGACCATCACTGTGGCCTATCGCGACTCGTCGATCCCGTTTTCGTATCTGGACGACAAGGCTCAGCCGGTTGGTTTTGGCTGGGAGATTTGCGGCCGGATTG
Organism: uncultured beta proteobacterium; assembly: GCA_903828665.1. Lineage (GTDB taxonomy): Bacteria > Pseudomonadota > Gammaproteobacteria > Burkholderiales > Burkholderiaceae_C > Rhodoferax. Next base: position 17,803 of record CAIKMZ010000098.1, on the reverse strand, counting down.
TCGATGAGGTGAAAAAGGCCACGGGCCACGCCAACCTGAAAGTCCAGAGCCAGGCCGTCACCTCCGCCAATCGCATCCCGCTGCTGATGAATGGCACGATCGATATCGAATGCGGCTCGACGACCAACAACAGCGAGCGCCAGAAGCAGGTCGCCTTCGCCACCAATTACTTCTATACCGGCACCCGTTTTCTGGTCAAGGCCGGTACGGCGGTGAATTCCATCGATGACCTCAAAGGCAAGACCGTGGTGTCAACCACCGGCACGACCAACTACAAGATCATCCGCAATCTGAATGAAGAGAAAAAACTGGGCATTGATCTGATCGGTGCCAAGGATCATGCGGATTCAGCTCTGCTGGTTCAGACCGGCCGTGCCGTTGCTTTTGCGATGGACGATATCCTGCTGTATGGTTTGAAAGCCAGTGCCGCCAATCCTGCCGAATTTGCGGTCGTCGGCGAGGCGATCCAGGTCGAGCCCTACGCCATCATGCTGCGCAAGGATGATCCGGCGTTCAAGAAACTGGTCGATGACACACTGGCCAGCCTCATGAAAAGCGGGGATTTCGAGAAGTTGTACAAGAAGTGGTTCATGTCCCCGATCCCGCCCAAGGGCATCAACCTGAATGCGCCGATGAGCAGGGAACTGCAGGACAACCTCAAGAAACTCTCCGACAAGCCGGCCACTTGAAGCGGCTGTTGCCCGCGTCACACCGATCTGCCTGAAGAACGCCGAATCGGCCTTCTTCAGCGGGCCGAGTCTGCTGCGGCCCGGCGTCGCGCGGCGCTTCGGTTGAACGGCTAATTCGAATCCCAAGGAGCATCGATTTGACGTTTACGTGGAATTGGCAGATCTTCCTGCAACAGAACGGCGGTGGCCAGACTTACCTTGGCTGGCTGATGTCGGCCTGGGGCTGGACCATGTCAGTGGCCTTGTGTTCGCTGCTGGTGGCACTGCTGGTCGGTTCGCTCATGGGCATTTTGCGCACCACGCCCAGCAAGGGCCTGGTGTTTCTCGGCAATGCCTGGACCGAGTTGTTTCGCAACATTCCCTTGCTCGTCCAGGTGTTCCTCTGGTACCACGTGATTCCGTCGATCTTTGTAAGCTTGCGCGCGGTGCCGAGCTTCGTACTCGTGGTGTTTGCGCTTGGATTCTTCACTTCCTCGCGCATTTCAGAGCAGATCAAGGCCGGTATCCAGTCCTTGTCGCAGGGGCAGCGCCATGCCGGTCTGGCCCTGGGTCTGACCTTGCCGCAGACCTACCGCTACGTGCTGCTGCCGATGGCGTTTCGGATTGTGATCCCGCCGCTGACCAGCGAGTCCATGAACATCATCAAGAATTCGTCGGTGGCGTTTGCGGTCAGCATTGCCGAACTCACCATGTTTGCGATGCAGGCGCAGGAAGAGACAGCGCGCGGCATTGAGATCTACTTGGCTGTGACGGCCTTGTATTTTGTGTCGGCCTTTGCCGTCAATCGCATCGCGCTGTTCATCGAGGGCCGCGTTCAGGTGCCGGGGATGATCGGGGGCAGCAAATGATGGCGCTCGACTTCACCTTTCTGACCTGGAGCGTTATCTCCAACCTCGTGCTCAAGGGTCTGCTGTTCTCGGTCCAGTTGACGCTGATCGCGATGACGGGGGGCATCGTGCTGGGCACGGTGCTGGCCCTGATGCGACTGTCGGGCAAGCTGTGGCTGGTCCGGGTGGCGTCGTTTTACGTCAACACGCTGCGCTCGATCCCGCTGGTGATGGTGATCCTCTGGTTCTTCCTGCTGATCCCGATGTTGACCGGGCGGCCGATGGGCGCCGAGACCTCGGCCATCATCACGTTTACCGTATTTGAGGCCGCCTATTACGCCGAGATCATGCGCGCGGGCATTCAGTCGGTGGCCAAGGGACAGGTCCATGCGGGCTACGCCGTGGGCATGACCTATGCGCAGTGCATGCGGTACATCGTCCTGCCGCAGGCGTTTCGCAACATGCTGCCGGTGTTGTTGACGCAGACCGTTGTCCTGTTTCAGGATACTTCGCTCGTTTATGCAATCGGGGCCTACGATCTGCTCAAGGGCTTTGAGGTGGCCGGCAAGAACTTCAACCGGCCGGTCGAGACTTATCTGGCCGCCACCGTGCTCTATTTCGTGATCTGTTTCAGTCTGTCGATGCTGGTGCGCCGACTGCAGAAGAAGATTGCCATCATTCGTTGAGAACAAGTCCAGATTGACCGGAAGAACCATGATCACTGTCAAGAACGTTTCCAAGTGGTACGGCCAGTTTCAGGTGCTCAGCGATTGCAGCACCCACATCAGCAAGGGCGAGGTGGTGGTGGTCTGCGGACCCTCGGGTTCGGGCAAGTCGACCCTCATCAAGACCATCAACGCGCTTGAGCCGTTCCAGAAGGGGGACATCGTCGTCGACGGCATCAGTTTGTCCGATCCCAAGACCAATCTTCCTAAACTGCGTGCCCGGGTCGGCATGGTGTTCCAGCACTTCGAGTTGTTTCCGCATCTGTCGGTCACCGAGAACCTGACGCTGGCTCAGATCAAGGTGCTGGGACGCGACCCGGACGAGGCCAACCAGCGTGGCCTGAAAATGCTCGACCGTGTCGGACTGATGGAACAAAAGGACAAGTTCCCGGGACAACTCTCCGGCGGTCAGCAGCAGCGCGTAGCGATCGCGCGGGCCTTGTCGATGGACCCGGTATGCATGTTGTTTGACGAACCCACGTCAGCACTCGACCCTGAAATGGTCGGCGAGGTGCTCGATGTCATGGTGCAGTTGGCGCAGGAAGGCATGACCATGATGTGCGTCACCCATGAAATGGGATTTGCGCGCAAGGTCTCCAACCGCGTCATCTTCATGGACCAGGGGCGCATCGTCGAGGATTGCGAAAAAGAGGAATTCTTTGGCAATCCGGACGCTCGAAACGAGCGGGCGCGCAACTTCCTGTCGAGGATTCTTCAATACTGAGGTTCCGCCGGCGCCGCTTGGACGACCTGCTCGCCCGCCCCTGGTTGATCTTCGTCAACTGATTGGCATAAAAGTGCGATGTTCATCTACGTATAATCCAAGGCTTTGCGGCAACTGTCGCATGTGTGTAACTGGCGTGTAACCTGCGTGTAATTTGAGATGCCAATAATCGCGCCAGTATCCGAATTTGATTCAGACGAGCCCGAAGAGCCAGCGTTCAAGCAGCTCAGTGCTGCACAGGCGCAGGCGTTGCGCGAGCAGCAACCCATGGTTTCGCCTTGGCGCGTGGTGGGTTGGCAAGTGTTGGTTGGTGTGCTGGTGACCCTGCTTGCCTGGGGCCTGACGCGCAAACCGGCGCTGGCGTGGTCGGCAGCTTACGGTGCGCTGGCGGTGGTTATTCCCGCTGCCCTGTTTGCTCGTGGTTTGTTGCGGCAGCGCGAGGCTGCCAGTGCAGGCTCGGCCTTGGCCGGGTTTGTTGTGTGGGAGATCGTCAAGATAGCCTTGACCGTGGCGATGTTGCTTGCCGCGCCAAGGCTTGTCTTGCAATTGAACTGGCTGGCGCTGCTGGCTGGTTTTGTGGTGACGATGAAGGTGCATTGGGTGGCCATTTGGTTGCGCCCGAAGCGCCAGAACTCTGTCAAATAAGAATTGAAAAAGTGGTGACCTATGGCTGCTGAACACGTTGCGACACATGCCCCGACGGCTGGAGAATACGTCCAGCATCACCTGCATCATCTGCAGAAAAATTTCTCTTTTGGAAACGCCGAGCAGCACAGCATCGTCGACTTCAGCGTTTTCAACCTTGACTCGCTGGTCTATTCAGTCCTGCTGGGCGTCATCGGCTGCTTCATCCTGTGGCGTGCGGCACGCAACGTGACCTCCGGTGTGCCGGGGCGCTTCCAGGCCGCGATTGAAATGCTGGCCGAAATGGTGGAAACCCAGGCCAAGGGCGTGATTCACAACGCAGCCAGCCGCAAGGTGGTTTCGCCATTGGCCCTGACCGTGTTTGTATGGATCTTCCTGATGAACGCGATGGACATGCTGCCGGTTGATGCGATTCCGTCCCTCTGGCACAGTGCCGGTCCGGCGCTGGGCTACATGAACTACATGCGCGTCGTGCCCACGGCCGATCTTTCAACTACGCTGGGCATGTCGGTCAGCGTGCTGCTGGTCTGCATCTTTTACAGCATCAAGATCAAGGGTCTGGGCGGCTGGACGCATGAACTGGTGGCAGCGCCGTTCGGTGACAACTTCTTCCTGTACCCGATCAATTTCCTGATGCAAATGATTGAATTTGCCGCCAAGACCGTTTCGCACGGGATGCGGCTGTTCGGCAACATGTTTGCCGGCGAACTGATTTTCATGTTGATCGCCTTGATGGGCGGCGCATGGGCCTGGCAACTCAACCCCCTGTCTGGCGGGTTCTGGCTGGGATTCGGGCAAGTGTTTGCTGGAACGGTCTGGACACTGTTTCACATTCTGGTGATCACGCTGCAAGCCTTCATCTTCATGATGTTGACGCTGATTTATGTGGGGCAGGCCCACAGCTCACACTGATCGTTTTTTCTTTTCTTTTTCTTTTTCTTTTCTGTACTTTTTAGGAGCAATCATGGAAAACATTCTCGGCCTCGTGGCACTGGCTTGCGGTTTGATCGTTGGTTTGGGCGCAATGGGCGCGTCGATCGGCATTGCGCTGATGGGCGGCAAGTTCCTCGAAGCCTCGGCCCGTCAGCCTGAGCTGATGAATGAGCTGCAGGTGAAGATGTTCATCTTGGCTGGTCTGATCGACGCCGCTTACCTGATCGGCGTGGCGATTGCCCTGCTGTTTGCGTTCGCCAAGCCCTTCGCCATCTAATTTTGGCCAAGCTTTCACGCTTGAAAGGGAATAAGCTGTGAATATCAATGCAAGCCTGTTCCTGCAGGCCGTCGTCTTTGCGATCCTGGTGTGGTTCACGATGAAATACGTGTGGCCCCCGATCATGAAGGCGCTGGACGAGCGGGCACAGAAAATAGCCGACGGCCTGGCGGCTGCCGACAAGGCCAAGTCCGAGCTTTCATCCGCGAACAAGCGCGTTGAAGCCGAACTGGCCACGTCGCGCACCGAAACCGCAGCGCGTCTGGCCGAGGCCGAGCGCCGCGGACAGTCCATGGTCGAGGAAGCCAAGGCAAGAGCAGTCGAAGAAGGCAACAAGATCATTGCTGCCGCCAAGGCTGAAGCCCAGCAGCAAAGCAACCGGGCACGCGAAGCACTTCGCGAGCAGGTCGCAGCGCTGGCTGTCAAGGGCGCCGAGCAGATTCTGCGCAGGGAAGTCAACGCCACGGTCCATGCGGATTTGCTTGGCCGTTTGAAGACCGAGCTGTAAGAGGACAAACATGGCCGAACTTGCCACCATTGCCCGACCTTACGCCGAAGCCTTGTTCAAGGCCTCGGCATCCGACCTGACGGGTGCGGCGCTCTGGGTTGACGCGTTGAACGAGGTTGCGAAAGATCCGCAGCTGCTGCAATTCGCCGATAACCCCAACGTCACCTCGGCGCAGGTGTTCGATGTCATTGCCGGTGTGGCCCAGGTGGCCCTGCCGGAGCAGGCAAAGAACTTTCTTCGCACCGTGATTGAAAACGGACGCCTGGCGGTCATGCCCGAAATTGCCGCGCAGTTCCGGGCAATGAAGAACGCCAAGGGCGGTTCGTCCGATGCCGTGGTCTACAGCGCGTTCGCCATTGACGGCGCAGCCCTTTCCGACTTGACGACAACGCTTGAAAAGCGATTCAACCGCAAGCTCAATGTGGCGGTGCAATTGCAGCCCGATCTGATCGGCGGCATTCGCGTGGTGGTAGGTGATGAGGTCCTTGACACTTCTGTCAAAGCCCGTCTGGAACAAATGAAAGTGGCTTTGACAGCCTGAGGCGCAAGCCCGGTTGGCAAGCCCAATTAACGAAAGAAGGAAAGAGTCATGCAACTCAATCCCGCAGAAATTTCTGAACTGATCAAGAGCCGTATCGAGGGCCTGTCCGCCAGCGCCAACATCCGCAATCAGGGTACTGTCGTGTCCGTGACCGACGGCATTTGCCGCATTCATGGCCTGTCGGATGTGATGCAGGGCGAAATGCTTGAATTCCCGGCCGGCAGCGATGGCTTGCCCACCTACGGTCTGGCGCTCAACCTCGAGCGCGACTCGGTCGGCGCCGTGATTCTGGGCGAATACGAACACATTTCCGAAGGCGACACCGTCAAGTGCACGGGCCGCATTCTGGAAGTGCCGGTCGGCCCCGAACTCAAGGGCCGCGTTGTCAACGCGTTGGGCCAGCCGATCGACGGCAAGGGTCCGATCAACGCCAAGATGACCGACGTGATCGAAAAGGTGGCGCCGGGCGTGATTGCACGTCAATCGGTGAGCCAGCCGATGCAAACCGGCCTGAAGTCGATCGACTCCATGGTGCCGGTTGGCCGCGGCCAGCGCGAACTGATCATTGGCGACCGTCAGACCGGCAAGACTGCCGTCGCGATCGACGCCATCATCAACCAGAAGGGTCAGAACATGACCTGCGTTTATGTCGCCATCGGCCAGAAGGCCTCGAGCGTCAAGAACGTGGTGCGCGCGCTGGAAAAAGTCGGCGCAATGGAATATACGATTGTGGTCGCGGCTACCGCTTCCGAGTCGGCCGCCATGCAATACGTGAGCGCTTACTCCGGCTGCACGATGGGCGAATACTTTCGCGATCGTGGCGAAGTCGCGCTGATCGTGTACGACGATCTTTCCAAGCAGGCGGTTGCCTACCGTCAGGTCTCGTTGTTGCTGCGCCGCCCGCCGGGTCGCGAAGCCTACCCGGGCGACGTGTTCTATCTCCACAGCCGTCTGCTCGAGCGCGCGGCCCGCGTGAATGAAAAGTACGTCGAAGACTTCACCAAGGGTGCGGTCAAGGGCAAGACCGGTTCCTTGACGGCACTGCCGATCATTGAAACCCAGGCTGGCGACGTTTCGGCCTTCGTGCCGACCAACGTGATTTCGATCACCGACGGCCAGATCTTCCTGGAAACCTCGCTGTTCAATGCCGGTGTCCGCCCCGCCATTAACGCCGGTATCTCGGTGTCGCGCGTCGGTGGCGCTGCCCAGACCAAGCTGATCAAGGCGCAGTCCGGCGGTATCCGTACCGACTTGGCGCAGTACCGTGAACTCGCCGCGTTTGCGCAGTTCGCCTCCGATCTGGATGAAGCGACACGCAAGCAGCTCGACCGCGGTGCCCGAGTCACCGAACTGCTCAAGCAGGCGCAATACAGCCCGCTGCCGATCTCTTTGATGGGCGCCACGCTGTTTGCCGTGAACAAGGGCTACCTCGACGATATCGAAATCACCAAGGTCCTGTCATTCGAGCACGGTCTGCACAGCTACCTCAAGGACAAGAGCGCGGCGCTGCTGGCCAAGCTCGAATCCAGCCAGGCCATGGACAAGGACGCCGAGGCGGAATTGAACGCCGCTGTCGCTGCCTTCAAGAAGACATTCGCGTAAGGCCATCTGCAGTAACAGCGAAGGAGTCCTAGATGGCAACTGGCAAGGAAATACGCGGCAAGATCAAAAACTTCGAGAGCACGAAGAAGATCACCAAGGCCATGGAGATGATCTCCGTGTCCAAGATGCGCAAGGCGCAGGAACGCATGCGTGCGGCCCGGCCTTACGCGGAACGGGTGCGCAACATTGCTGCCAACATGGGCGAAGCCAACCCTGAGTACGTGCACGCCTTCATGAAGCCCAACGACGCCAAGGTCGCCGGCATGATTGTGGTCACGACGGACAAGGGCTTGTGCGGCGGTCTCAATACCAATGTGCTGCGCAGCGTGACCAACAAGTTGCGCGACCTGCAGCAAGCCGGTATGGCGGTGCAGACCGTCGCGATTGGCAACAAGGGTTTTGGTTTCCTCAACCGCATTGGCGCCAAAGTGGTCTCGCACGTGACGCAGCTCGGAGACAAGCCGCATCTGGAACGCCTGATCGGCCCGGTCAAGGTATTGCTCGACGCGTATGCCAAGGGCGAGATCAGCGCTGTCTACCTGTCGTACACCCGCTTCGTCAATACGATGAAGCAGGAAGTGGTCATGCAGCAACTGCTGCCCCTGTCGGCAGCGCGCATGCAGGCTGAAACGCATGAGGCGGAAGTGGCTGCGGGTGCCAAGCATGGCTGGGACTACATTTACGAACCCGATGCGCAGTCGGTCATCGATGACCTGCTGGTGCGTTATGTCGAGGCGCTGGTGTACCAGTCGGTGGCCGAGAACATGGCCTCCGAGCATGCGGCGCGCATGGTGGCCATGAAGGCTGCCACCGACAACGCGGGCAATGTGATTGGCGAACTCAAGCTGGTCTACAACAAGACGCGCCAGGCCGCCATCACCAAAGAACTGTCCGAGATTGTCTCGGGCGCCGCAGCGATCGGGGCCTAGGCCCCACGGTATCGGCAGCAAGCAAGATTCAAATTTATTGGAGCAAAGCCAAATGGCCCAAGAAACTACACAAGCGAACCCTGGCGTTCAAGGGAAGATTGTTCAATGTATCGGTGCCGTGGTGGACGTCGAGTTCCCGCGTGACCGGATGCCCCGAATCTATGACGCCCTGAAGCTCGCCGGCACGGCCCTGACGCTGGAAGTGCAGCAGCAGCTCGGCGACGGCATCGTGCGCACCATTGCCCTGGGTTCCAGCGACGGCTTGCGCCGTGGCCTGATGGTTGAAAACACCGGTCACCCGATCATGGTGCCGGTCGGCAAGGCAACGCTCGGCCGCATCATGGACGTGCTGGGCACGCCGATTGACGAGCGCGGCCCGGTCAACTCCGAGCTGCACGCATCGATCCACCGCAAGGCCCCGACCTATGACGAGCTCAGCCCGTCGCAGGAACTTCTGGAAACCGGCATCAAGGTGATCGACCTGGTTTGCCCATTCGCCAAGGGCGGCAAGGTCGGCCTGTTCGGCGGTGCCGGCGTGGGCAAGACCGTGAACATGATGGAACTGATCAACAACATCGCCAAGGCCCACTCCGGCCTGTCGGTGTTCGCCGGCGTCGGTGAGCGTACCCGCGAAGGCAATGACTTCTACCACGAGATGGCCGATTCCGGCGTCGTGAACCTGGAGAACCTCGGCGAGTCCAAGGTGTCCATGGTGTACGGCCAGATGAACGAGCCCCCGGGCAACCGTCTGCGCGTCGCGCTGACCGGCCTGACCATTGCCGAGTCGTTCCGTGACGAAGGCAAGGACGTACTGTTCTTCGTGGACAACATCTACCGCTTCACACTGGCCGGGACCGAAGTGTCCGCGCTGCTGGGCCGCATGCCTTCCGCCGTGGGCTACCAGCCGACGCTGGCCGAGGAAATGGGCCGTCTGCAAGAGCGCATCACATCGACCAAGGTTGGCTCCATCACGTCCATCCAGGCCGTTTACGTTCCGGCCGATGACTTGACCGATCCCTCGCCCGCCACCACCTTTGCCCACCTGGACTCCACAGTGGTGCTGAGCCGTGACATCGCTTCGCTCGGTATCTACCCGGCGGTCGACCCGCTGGACTCCACCAGCCGCCAGCTCGACCCGCTGGTCGTCGGCGAAGACCACTACAACACCGCGCGCGCCGTTCAGGGCACGCTGCAGCGCTACAAGGAACTGCGCGACATCATCGCGATTCTGGGCATGGACGAACTGGCGCCTGAAGACAAACTGGTCGTGGCCCGCGCGCGCAAGATCCAGCGTTTCCTGTCGCAGCCGTTCCACGTTGCTGAAGTGTTCACCGGATCGCCCGGCAAGTACGTCAGCCTGGCCGAGACCATCCGCGGTTTCAAAATGATCGTGGCCGGCGAGTGCGATCACCTGCCGGAACAGGCCTTCTACATGGTTGGCACGATCGACGAAGCGTTCGAAAAAGCCAAGAAGATTTAATAACCTTGCGGGACAGTCCGCCGTCGCGTAGCGACAAGCTCTGTCCCCAACTGATTAGAGTGAGCTCATGAACACCATCCATGTCGATGTGGTCAGCGCCGAAGAATCGATCTTCTCGGGTGAAGCGCGCTTTGTCGCCCTGCCGGGTGAAGGTGGCGAGCTTGGCATCCTGCCGCGGCATACGCCCCTGATCACGCGCATCAAGGCGGGTTCGGTGCGCATCGAGAAGGCCGACGGCAGCGAAGAGTTCATCTTCGTCGCCGGCGGTATTCTTGAAGTGCAGCCGGACTGTGTCACGGTCCTGTCCGATACCGCCATCCGCGGCAAGGATCTCGACGACGAGAAAGCCAACGCCGCCAAGGCAGCGGCCGAAGAAGCCATCAAAAACGCCAAGACCGATATCGACCTGGCCAAGGCCACGTCCGAATTGGCGATCATGGCAGCGCAGATCGCGGCCCTGCGCCGTTATCGTCAGAAGAAATAATCGCGATCGGCGGCGGCAGCCGCTTTTGGCAGGTGCACGCGGGGTAAGTGTTTGTTACACTGAAATAACAAACATTCCCCAAAGTCAGGCCGCGCATGCCAAATAGCGAAAATCCGCAACTCATAGCGGATGCAAAAAAAACAGGTGCCGATGAGTTGCTGCAGTGTCTGCAGATTGTGGCTCGGGCGCATGGTGAGTTGCCGACTCGCGATGCACTCATGGCCGGTCTGCCGGCCGAGCACGGTCGCTTGACCCCCGGTCTGTTTGCCCGCGCCGCGCGGCGCGCCCACCTCAGCAGCCAACTGGTCAGCAGTCCCCTGGTCCAGCTCAAGGACGCTCTGCTCCCCGCTGTCGTCCTGCTGCGCGATGAACACGCCTGTGTGCTGCTGGGCTTCAACCAGGACCGCACACAGGCTCGCGTTGTCTACCCCGAATTGGCCGATGCACCGGTTGATGTGCACGTGACCGAGCTTGAGGCCGACTACCTGGGCAGCACGATCTACGCCCGCCCGACCCAGCGCTACGATGCGCGCACCCCCGAGGTCCGCTCCGGCCGGCATAACCACTGGTTCTGGGGCGTGATCGCCGAGAGCAGGCCGCTCTACCAGGACGTCCTGCTGGCGGCCCTGCTGGCCAACCTGTTCGCGCTGGGCATGCCCTTGTTCACCATGAATGTGTACGACCGCGTGGTGCCCAATCATGCGTTCGAGACCTTGTGGGTGCTGGCGCTGGGCCTGTTGCTGATGCTCGTCAGCGACCTGGTCTTGCGCACCATGCGCGGGCGCTTCGTCGATCTGGCCAGCAGCCGGGCCGATGTCAAGCTGTCGGCCTTCATCATGGAACGCGTGCTCGGCACGCGCATGGAGCAGCGCCCGGCCTCCGCCGGTTCGTTCGCGTCCAACCTGCGCGCGTTCGAGTCGGTGCGCGACTTCATCGGCTCGGCCACCGTGGTCGCCTTCATCGACCTGCCGTTCGCGCTGATTTTCATGGTCGTGATCGCCTGGATCTCCTGGCTCATGCTGATTCCGCTGGTGCTCGGCGCTGCCGTCATGGTGTTCTACGCGCTGGCGGTGCAGGGCCGCATGCATGAACTCGCCGAAACCACCTACCGCGCCGGTGCCCAGCGCAACGCCACCTTGATCGAGGGGCTGGTCGGCTTCGAGACCATCAAGGCCCTAGCGGCCGAGGCGCCGATCCAGCGCAAGTGGGAAAAGAGCGCGGCCCTGCTGGCCCGCGTCGGCGCACAGCTGCGCCTGCTCTCGAGCACGGCCAGCAATACCTCGGGCTTTGTCCAGCAGTTCATCAACCTGGCCATCGTCATCGTCGGTGTCTACCTGATCTCCGAGCGCGAACTCACGATGGGCGGCCTGATCGCCTGCACCATGCTGGCCTCGCGCGCGATGGCGCCGGTGGGCCAGGTGGCGGGCCTGCTGGTGCAGTACCACACGGCCGCCACAGCGCTGACCTCGCTCGATGAAATGATGGCGCGCGAGGTCGAGCGTCCCGAAAACACCAACTTCATCAGCCGCGGCGCGCTCAAGGGTGCGATCGATTTTCGCGATGTCTCATTCAGCTACCCGGGCCAGAGCGAACCTGCGCTGCGCAACCTGAACTTCAGCATCAAACCCGGTGAAAAGGTCGCGATCCTCGGGCGCATCGGTTCCGGCAAGACCACGCTCGAAAAGCTCATTCTGGGCCTGTACCTGCCAACGCAGGGCGCGGTGCTGGTCGATGGCATCGATCTACGCCAGCTCGACCCGGCCGAGCTGCGGCGCCAGATCGGCTATGTGCAGCAGGACGTGATGCTGTTCTACGGCAGCCTGCGTGACAACATCATCATGGGTGCGCCACTGGCAGACGACGCGGCCATCATCAAGGCCGCCGAGATCGGCGGCATCATCAACCTGGTGAACCAACACCCCAAGGGCTTCGACATGCTGGTTGGCGAGCGCGGCGAGTCCCTCTCCGGCGGGCAACGCCAGGGTGTGGCCATTGCGCGCGCCGTCATCAACGACCCTCCGATCCTGCTGCTTGATGAACCCACCTCGTCGATGGATTTCTCCAGTGAAGATGACATCAAGCGGCGCCTGACGGAATATGCAAAGGGCAAAACCGTGATCCTGATCAGCCACCGCACCTCGCTGCTCGACTTGGCCGACCGCATCATCGTCATCGATGGCGGCCGCATCATGGCCGACGGTCCCAAGGAGCAGGTTGTCACGGCACTGCGCCAAGGGCGCATCGGAAAGGCTGCATGATGGCCTGGTTCAACGAAAAAGCATTTCAGCGTGTCGGTGATCTGATCAATCGCACGGCCCGTTCCACCGACGCCACCTTTGGCCCGCTGGTGACCCGTTTGACCCCCACTGACGAGAAAGACCATCTCGACTGGGCCGGCGACGCCGACTGGGCGCGCCTGCAACAGGAGCCGCTGCGCGCGAAGCAATTGTTGCGCCTGGCCGCCGGCGCCCTGCTGTTGCTGCTGATCTGGGCCGCCTTCGCTTCGATCGACGAAGTCACGCGCGGCGAAGCGCGCGTCGTCCCCACCAGCCAGTTGCAGGTTGTCCAGAGCGTCGACGGCGGTGTCGTCACCGAACTGCTGGTGAAGGAAGGTCAGACCGTGGAAGCGGGGCAAATGCTGCTCAAGATCGACCCGACGCGCTTTGTCTCCAACATGCTGGAAAGCCGCAGTGCCCAACTTGCCATGCAGGCCAAGGTGTTGCGTTTGCAGGCGCTCACGCGCGGCACCCCGTTCAACCCGCCGCCGGAACTGACGCGCGAAGTCCCTGATGTGGTGTCGCAGGAGACGCGCTTGTACGAATCGCGCCGGGCCGAGATCAACGCCCAGATCTCGATTGCGCAAAACCAGCTCGGGCAGCGCCAGCAGGAACTCAACGAGGTGCGTGCGCGCAAGGAGCAGGCCGAGCGCGGGCTCGAGCTGATGACCAAGGAGCTCAACGCCACGCGTCCCATGATCGCCAGCGGCGCCGTCTCCGAGGTCGAGGTGTTCCGGCTTGAGCGCGAAGTGGCGCGCCTGCGCGGCGACCGCGATCAGGCCACGGCGCAGATCTCGCGCGTGCAGTCGGCCATCCTGGAGGCCACGCGCAAGATCGAGGAAGTGCAGCTCACCAGTCGCAACCAGATGAGCGCTGAATTGTCCGAGAGCATGAGCAAGCTGGCCAGCCTGTCGCAGGGCGGGCTTGCGCTCGAAGACAAGGTCAAGCACGCCGACATCAAGTCGCCGATGCGCGGCATCGTCAAGCGCCTGCTGGTCAACACCGTGGGTGCCGTGGTGCAACCGGGCAAGGAGGTGGTCGAAGTCGTGCCGCTGGACGACGCCCTGATCCTGGAGGTGCAGATCACGCCCAAGGACATCGGCTTTCTGCGCCCTGGCCAAGAGGCCACGGTCAAGTTCACCGCCTACGACTTCTCCATTTATGGCGGCTTGAAGGCCGACGTGATCCAGATCGGCGCGGACTCCGTGCTCGACGAAAAAGGCAACGCGTTCTACCATATCCGGGTGCGCACGCGTAAATCGAGCCTCGGCCCGAACCTGCCCATCATTCCCGGCATGGTGGCCCAGGTTGACATCCTTACCGGCAAGAAGACCATCCTGTCTTACCTGCTCAAGCCCGTGCTGCGGGCCAAAGCCAACGCGATGACGGAACGATGACCATGCAGCATTTCTTCCTCAGCAGTACCGCAGCCGCCGTGCCCCAGCGCTGGCGCGAGGCCTTTGCCAGGGGTGAGGCGCTGGACGCCCTGGCCCTGATGGCGCGCTTGAAGGGCCAGCCGGCACAGCAGTGCATGGTCTGGTTGATGGCGGGCAACGCGCAGTGGCCCGACCTCCTGCAACAGGTTCTGCAAGCGCAGCCGGGGGCGCGCATCGTGTTGCTCTCGGGCGCACCCGACCCGCAGGAAGGTTTGCAGGCGCTCAATCTCGGCGTGCGCGGTTATTCGCATGCCTACGCCGTGCCCGCCCTGCTCCAGGAAGTGGCGACCGTGGTCGATCATGGTGGTTTGTGGGTCGGGCCGGATCTGCTGCACCGGCTCGTCGGTTCAACCCAGTCTGCGCTGGACAAGCGCGCGGCGCCCGCTGCCGCGCCCACGCCCGCCGCCGTCAGTCCATGGAATCTCCTGTCAGCGCGCGAAGCGCAAGTGGCCTGCGCGGTGCGAGCGGGTCGCTCCAACAAGGAAGTCGCCGACCTGATGTTCATTTCCGAGCGCACGGTCAAGGCGCATCTGGGTGCGGTATTCGAGAAACTCGGCGTGCGTGATCGCCTGCAACTGGTGTTGCGCCTCGCCGGGTTCCCCGACCCGGCGCCCCTCGCTTCAACGGAGTCCGCGTCATGACTGAACCCGCTGCCCCCGCCCGCAATCCGCTGAGCGAGTCCGATACCGGGCTGGCTCGCGTGCTGGAAGACCTGATCGATGTGCTCATCACGCGCGGGCATATCCAGTTCACCGACCTGCCCCAGGCGGCGCAAGTCAAGCTGCTTGAACGTCGTCAAACGCGCGCCAACCTCGCGCACCGGCTCGACCTGCTGCCTGGCGAGCGCGACAGCGATCTGATCTGATCGCCTGCCGCCAGTCAACGTCAGCTCACACGCCTGCGTCATTGCCGTGCTTGCACCGAAGCGACCCGCCAGGTCGCCAATTCGCAGGAAAGTCGCAAATTTGTACTTAAGTCCAATAGGCGGCAGAACGTCGACTCACTATTCTTCGCTTCATCAATGTGAAACCCCCTGAGCGCCGAGGCTCGGACTCATTTCTTACTGGAGATCATCATGGCCCAATTTGCAACCGTCGCAGCCATCAATGGCAATGGCACCGTATTCGCAGTCAACGCCGCAGGCGTGAGCCGCGCCCTCAAGGTCGGTGACGAGCTGCAAAAGGGCGAAACCATCCGCACCGTGGGCGATGTGCGGGTCGATCTCATGATGGAAGACGGGCACATCCTGGGTGTTGCACCGTCGCAGACCGTGCGCCTCGATGAAAACGTGGTCGAGTCCGACCATCGCCCCACGGCCCAGGACAGCGCCGTGACGACACCGGCCACCACCGACACCATCATCCAGGCGCTCGAACGCGGCACGGATTTGAACCAGACTTTGGACGCCACGGCGGCCGGTGTAACCGGTGGTATCGGCGCCGATGGCGGCAGCACCTTCGTGCAGTTGCTGCGCATCACCGAAGGCGTGGAGCCGTTGGCCTACAACTACGGTTTTGCCGCTCCTGGCTTGCAGCCTGATCTGCAGACCCAACCGCTGGTCCCGACCGATGTGACGGCCACCATCACCATCGGCCCCATTGCCGGCGACAACGTCATCAACATCACCGAAGCAGCCCAGCCCACCACCGTGGTTGCCGGCACCGTTGGCGGCGACGTCAAGGTTGGCGATATCGTCACGCTGCTGGTCAATGGCAACACCTATACCGGCGTGGTAGCCAGTGGCACCGGCACGACGCTGGTCTACAGCATCAACGTCAAGACAACCGACCTGATCGCCGACAACACCATCGACGCCAGCGTCACCGCCACCAACGCGGCAGGAACGGCCAGCGCCACGGCTACAACGGCTACGACTATCGCAACCGACCTCAACATTTCCGCCAATATCACCATCAACACCATCGCCGGCGACGACATCATCAATAACGTCGAGGCCAAGGCAACCAACACGAATGTCAGCGGCACGGTGGGCGGCGACGTCAAACTGGGTGACACGGTCACGCTGCTGGTCAACGGCCACACCTATAGCGGACTGGTTGTTACTGATGAGGGCGGTAAGCTGGTCTACAGCATCGATGTCAAGACCGCTGACCTGCTGGCCGATCACACCATCCAGGCCAGCGTGACAGCCAGTGTGACCGCCAACGACACGGCGGGCAACAGCCTCACGGCCACGGTCACGCACAATGTCACGATCGACGCGCCCAGCGCCTCGATCACGGTCAACAGCGTCACGGCAGACAACACGATCAACAACGTTGAAGCCAACCAGCAGGTGGCGGTGACGGGCACCGTGGGTGGCAACGCCCATGCGGGCGATGTGATCACGCTGATGATTGGCAGCACGGTGATTGGCACCGGCACCGTGGCGGCCAATGGAAGCTACAGCATCAACGTGCTGGGCAGCGCCGTTGAGGGCCAGACCATCACCGCCATGGTCAACGGCACCGACGCTGCGGGCAGCGCCTACAGCGCCAGCCAGGCTCACGCTGTGGGCATGGATACGGCCAGCGCCACGATCACCATCAATTACGTCACGGCAGACAACATCATCAACAACGTCGAGGTGAACCAGACCGTGCAGGTCACGGGCAGCGTCGGCGGCAGCGCCCACGCGGGTGACACCGTTACCCTGATGGTCGGCAATGCCGTGATCGGCACCGGCACGGTGGCCGCCGACGGCAGCTACAGCATCGGCGTGGCGGGCAGTACGGTGGCCGGCCAGACGGTCACGGCTTCGGTCAGCGGCCAGGATCCCGCCGGCAGCACATACAGCGCACAGGCGACCGACAATGTCGGTGCCGCCAACGCTGCGGCCAGCATCACGATCAACAATGTGACGCCGGACAACATCATCAACAACGTCGAAATCGGCCAAACGGTACAGGTGACCGGCAGCGTCGGTGGTAGCGCCCACGCGGGCGACACGGTGACCCTGATGATCGGCAGCACGGTGATTGGCACCGGCACCGTGGCCGCGGACGGCAGCTACAGCATCGGCGTGGCCGGCAGCACTGTCTCGGGCCAGAGTATCACCGCCTCGGTCAGCGGCATTGACAGCGTGGGCAGCACCTACAGCGCTAGCGCCCATGACACGGTCGGATCGGACACGGCCAGCGCCAGCATCACGGTCAACCCGGTTACCACGGACAACATCATCAACAACGTCGAGGTGAACCAGCAAGTCGCGGTCACCGGTCACGTTGGCGGCAACGCCCATGCGGGCGACGCCGTCAAGTTGATGATCGGCGAGACGCAAATCGGCACGGGCACGGTGGATGCCAGCGGCAACTACAGCATCACCGTTGCGGCCAGCACGGTGTCGGGTCAGACCCTCACGGCCTCGGTCAGCGGCACGGACGCCGCCGGCAGCACCTACAGCGCCAGCGTGGCTCACCCGGTGCTGTCAGATACCGCCAGCGCCACCATCACGGTCAACCCGGTCACTGCCGACAACATCATCAACAACGTCGAAGTGAACCAGCAGGTCGCGGTCAGCGGCCACGTCGGCGGCAACGCCCAAGCGGGCGACACTGTCACGCTGATGGTCGGCTCGACCCAGATCGGCACCGGCACGGTGGACGCCAGCGGTAACTACAGCATCGCCGTTGCGGGCAACACGGTATCCGGGCAAACCATTACGGCCTCGGTCAGCGGCATGGACGCGGCCGGCAGCACCTACAGCGCCAGCCAGAATCATGCTGTT
>CAIKMZ010000097.1 GCA_903828665.1 uncultured beta proteobacterium | reverse complement strand
TCGTCAGGCCAGCGCTTTGCCATCGGGCTTCCTTCAGACTCGCAGTCACCCGCGAAACCCTTGCCTCTGGCTAACTCTTCCCCTTGCCGGGCGAGTAGAGGACTTTCACCTCCAAGTAGGTGCGCCCTGCCGGGCGCACCACAAAAAAGCCGCCCGAAGGCGGCTCGTTCATCGGATCGAGGCCGGTTACTTGGCGCCTGGCACCTTGCCTTCGACGCCCTTGACGAAGAAGTTCAGACCGCCGAGGAACTTGTCGTCGGCGACGGTGTCCTTGGCCACCTGCACCTTGCCGGTGTTGTCGACGATAGGACCCTTCCAGATCACGAAGCTGCCATCGGTCAGGCCCTTCTTGACCTCGTCGATCTTGGCCTTGGTTTCGGCCGGCACGTCAGCAGCGATCGAAACAAGGTCGATCGCGCCTTCCTTCACGCCCCACCAGGCGGCCGTGCCGCCCTTCCAGGAGCCGTCAAGTGCTTCCTTGGTCGCCTTGATGTAGTACGGGCCCCAGTTGATGATGCTCGACGCCAGATGGGCCTTCGGGCCATAGGCGCTCATATCCGAATCCCAGCCGAAGGCGCGCTTGCCCTTGGCCTCTGCGGTCTTCAGGACAGCCGGTGAATCGGTGTTCTGGAACAGCACGTCGGCGCCGCCGTTGATGAGCGAGGTCGCGGCTTCGGTTTCCTTGGGCGGGTCGAACCAGCCGTTGACCCATACCACCTTGGTCTTGACCTTCGGGTTGCTCGACTGCGCGCCCAGCGTGAAGCTGTTGATGTTGCGGATCACCTCCGGAATCGGCACCGAGGCCACCACGCCCAGCGTGTTGGTCTTGGTCATCTTGCCGGCGATGACGCCAGCCATGTAGGCGCCTTCGTAGGTGCGGCTGTCGTAGGTACGCAGGTTCTCGGCCTGCTTGTATCCGGTGGCGTGCTCGAACTTCACATCCTTGCTGTCGGCCGCAACCTTGAGCATGGTCTCCATGTAGCCGAAGGTGGTGCCGAAGATCAGCTTGTTGCCCTGGCCGACCATGTCGCGGATCACGCGTTCTGCGTCGGCCGACTCGGGCACGCTCTCGACGAACGAGGTCTTGACCTTGTCGCCGAATTCCTTTTCGATCGCCTTGCGGCCGTTGTCGTGGGCAAAGGACCAGCCACCATCGCCGACCGGGCCGACATAGGCAAAGGCAATCTTGAGGGGTTCAGCCTTGGGCGCTGAAGCGGCGGCCGCAGGTGCGGGAGCGGCCGGCACGGGCGCTGCCTCTTCCTTCTTGCCGCAGCCCAGCAACGCGGCGGATGCCACGGCGGTCAGGGCTGCGATTCTCAACAGCGAACGTTTTTGCAAATCGGTCATGTCAATTCCTTCTTGGGGGGGTTGCGACGGGGTTGGAGGTGCGTGAATTATGTACCGGAAAGCATCAGGCGCCGGGATAGAACGGCTTGCCGATCGAGGCCGGCATGTTGATGCGGATCCACAGTGGATTGCGTGAAATCAGGGCGAGCACGACGATGGTCGAGAGGTAGGGCAGCATGCTCAGAAACTGGCTGGGAACTTCGACGCCAATGCCCTGCAGATGGAACTGCAGCATGGTGACGCCGCCGAACAGGTAGGCGCCCAGCAGCACGCGCGCCGGACGCCAGGTGGCGAACGTGGTCAGGGCCAGGGCAATCCAGCCTTTGCCGGCCACCATGCCCTCGACCCACAGTGGCGTGTAGACGATGGAGACATAGGCGCCGGCCAGTCCGCACAGCGCACCGCCGACAACGACTGCGAGCAAGCGGATGCGGCGCACCGGGTAGCCCAGCGCGTGGGCCGATTCGGGATTCTCCCCGACGCTGCGCAGCACCAGGCCGGCGCGCGTGCGGTACAGAAACCAGATCAGGGCCAATGCAAACAGGACCGTCAGGTAGACCAGCGGATGCTGGCGGAACAGCGCCGGGCCGACCAGCGGGATATCCGACAGATAGGGCACGGCAAAGCTCGGACGCTGCGGAATTCTCTCCTGCACGTAGGCGATGCCGGCGAAGGCGGAAAAGCCGGCGCCGAACAGGCTCACCGCCAGGCCAGTGGCGTACTGATTGGTGTTGAGCCAGATCACCAGCAGACCGAATACCAGCGCCAGCAGCGCGCCCGCGCCCATGCCGGCGGCAAAGCCGACGACGTCGCTGCCGGTATGAACAACCGCCGCAAAGCCGGCTATTGCCGCGCACAGCATCATGCCCTCGGCGCCGAGGTTGACGATGCCGGCGCGCTCGTTGATCAGCATGCCGAGCGAGGCCAGCGCCAGCACCGTGCCAGCGTTCAGGGTGGCTGCAATCAGCAGTGCGTAGGCATCCATCACTTGCTCCACTTCAGGCGGTAATTGACCAGCGTGTCGCAGGCCAGCAGGGTAAACAGCAGCAGGCCCTGGAAGACGCCGGTCAGCGACTTGGGCAAGCCCAGTCGCGACTGCGCCAGTTCGCCGCCGATGTAGAACATGCTCATCAGCAATGCCGAGAACACCATGCCCACCGGATGCAGGCGACCGACGAAGGCCACGATGATGGCGGCAAAGCCGTAGCCGGCCGGCACGTAGGGCGTGAGTTGCCCGATCGGTCCGGCCACTTCGAGCGCGCCGGCCAGGCCGGCCGTGGCCCCCGACACCAGCAAGGCGATCCACAAGGCGCGGCGCGAGGAAAAGCCGGCGTAGCGCGCGGCCGCCGGCGCCAGGCCGCCGACCTGCTGCGCAAAGCCGGCGCGCGTGCGAAACAGGAAGATCCAGGCCACCAGCACGCCGCCGAGCGCCAGAAAGACGCCGATACTGATGCGAGAGCCATCGAACAGACGCGGAATGCGCGTCACCAGATCGAAGTTCTTGCTCTGCGGAAAGTTGTAGCCCTGCGGGTCCTTCCACGGGCCCGACACCATGTAGCTGAGCAACTGCACGGCCACATAGACCAGCATCAGGCTGACCAGAATCTCGTTGGCATTGAAGCGGTCGCGCAGCCAAGCCGTGATAGCGGCCCAGAACATGCCGCCGAGCACACCGGCGAGCACGATGGGCACGACGATCCAGCGGCTCGTGCCCGGTCCGGCGAGCATGGCCACACCGCTGGCCGCGATCGCGCCCAGCACATACTGGCCCTCGGCGCCGATGTTCCAGACATTGGAGCGAAAGCACACGGCCAGACCGAGCGCGATCAGCAGCAAGGGTGTCGCCTTGACGGTCAGCTCACCCAGCGCGTAGGCGCTGCGGATCGGCTCCCAGAAGAAAACGCGCAGCCCGCTCACCGGGTCCTTGCCCAGCGCCATGAACAGCGCAACGCCGATCAGCACAGTCAACGCCAGCGCCAGCAAGGGCGAGGCATAGCTCCACACGCTGGAGGGCTGCTGGCGCGCTTCAAGCTTGAGCATGTGCCGCCTCCGTCTGATCCCACAGCCCGCTCATCCACTCGCCGATGCGCTCCACCGTCGCCTGCGCGATCGGCATCGAAGGTGAAAGTCGCCCCTGCGCGATGACATGCAGCCGGTCGCTGACTTCGAACAACTCTTCGAGTTCCTCGCTCACCACGAGCACCGCGCAGCCGGCATCGCGCAAAGCCAGAATCTCGCCGCGGATCTGCGCCGCCGCGCCGACGTCCACGCCCCAGGTCGGCTGCGACACGATGAACAGTTTCGGATTGGCATCGATCTCGCGCCCGACCAGGAACTTCTGCAGATTGCCGCCCGAGAGCGAGCGCGCCGCTGCGCGCGGACCGCCGGCCTTGACGTTGAAGCGCGCGATGATGTCGGCCGCATGCGCCTCCAGTTGCCGGACGCGAATCCAGCCGCCGGCAAAGCCGGGGTGCAGAATCGACTCGTTGCGCGTGAGCAGCAGGTTGTGCGCCAGCCCCAGCGTCGGCACGGCGCCCCGGCCAAGACGCTCTTCGGGCACGAAATGCAGGCCGAGCTTGCGTCGTGCGCCGGGGTGCATCCCCGAGGCATCGACGTCGCCGATCCGGATCGCCCCGGCCGCGCAGCGCGTGTCTTCGCCCGACAAGGCATAGAGCAATTCTCGCTGCCCGTTGCCCGAAACGCCGGCGATGCCGACCACCTCGCCGGCGCGCACGTCGAGCGTGATGCCCTGCAGGTCCACGCCGAACTGGTCTTCGCGATCGAGCGACAAGTCCTGCACGCGCAGCACCGGCGCACCGGGCTTCGCATCGTGATGCGTCAACTGCGGCGGCTCGGCGCCGATCATCATGCGCGAGAGCGACGCGTTCGATTCCTGCGACGGGTTGCACACGCCCGTCACCTTGCCGCCGCGCAGCACGGTGCAGGCATTGCAAAGCTCGCGGATCTCGTGCAGCTTGTGGCTAATGTAGAGGATGCTGCAGCCTTCGCTGGCGAGCTTCTTCAACACCACAAACAGCTTTTCCACCGCCTGCGGCGTCAGCACCGAGGTCGGCTCGTCGAGAATCAGCACCTCCGGGCGCGTCAACAGGGCGCGGATGATTTCCACGCGCTGCATCTCGCCCACGCTCAGCGTGTGCACGGGTCGCGCCGGGTCGATGTCAAGCCCGTACTCCTCGGCCTTGCCGATGATGCTGGCGCTGACCTGCTCCAGGGAATTGCGCGTCAACCCGAGCCAGACGTTTTCGGCCACGGTCATGGTGTCGAACAGGTTGAAGTGCTGGAACACCATGCTGATGCCGTTGGCCCGCGCCTCCTTCGGATTGCGGATTTGGATCGGCTGGCCATTGAGCATCATGTGCCCGGCGTCGGGCTTGACCGAGCCGTAGATGATCTTCATCAGCGTCGACTTGCCGGCGCCGTTCTCGCCGAGCACGGCATGGGTTTCGCCCGGCATCAAGGTCAGCGAGACATCGCTGTTGGCGACCACACCCGGGTACCGCTTGGTGATGCCGGTAAGCTGGAGTCGGGGACTGGTCATGCTGCTGATGAATGGGTTCTGGAGTTAAGCGGGGGAACCGTGATCAACCGATGCAATGTTGATGCCAGAAGAATTCCCTGATGCCCAATGCTAGCCCAAAAGCAAGCCTGCACCGGCCATGCAAGGACCTCGCCGTTCAACTTTCCCGACAAAATCCGTTATGCTCGGCAGCGCGCGCAAGGAATGCGGTGATCCCGTTGCCCCTGCTGCATTGTCCGGTCAATGCGGGGCTACCCGTCACGCATTGCGCCGAGCCCGAAGAATCTGATGCAGGACACGACCTTGCAAGGAGAAAATGCCGATGCCACAGCACGAACCGCTTCGTCTGCATGTTCCTGAGCCCACCGGGCGACCAGGCCATGACACAGACTTTTCCTACCTCCCGATCTCCCCCGCCGGCGCCGTGCGCCGACCGCCCGTCGACGCCACGCCCGCGCAGACCAGTGAACTGGCCTTCACGCTGATCCGCGTGCTGGACGATCAGGGCCAGGCCGTTGGCCCCTGGGCGCCGCAGATCGAGGTGGCGCAATTGCGTCACGGCCTGCGCGCCATGATGAAGACGCGCGCCTTCGACGCGCGCATGGTCATCGCGCAGCGGCAGAAGAAGATGTCGTTCTACATGCAATGCCTGGGCGAGGAAGCGATCGCCACCGCGCACGCGCTGGCCCTGAGCGAAGGCGACATGTGCTTCCCGACCTACCGCCAGCAGGGCCTGCTGCTGGCGCGCGAGGACGTCTCGATGGTGGACATGATCTGCCAGCTGTTTTCGAACGAGCGCGACCCGCTCAAGGGGCGCCAGTTGCCCGTCATGTACTCCAGCAAGAAACACGGCTTCTTCTCGATCTCGGGCAACCTGGCCACGCAGGTGATCCAAGCGGTCGGCTGGGCCATGGCCTCGGCCATCAAGGGCGACACCAAGGTGGCATCGAGCTGGATCGGCGACGGCGCCACGGCCGAGGCCGACTTCCACACCGGGCTGACCTTCGCCCACGTCTACCGCGCGCCGGTCATCCTCAACGTCGTCAACAACCAGTGGGCGATCTCGACCTTCCAGGCCATCGCCGGCGGCGAAGGAACGACCTTTGCCGCACGCGGCGTCGGTTGCGGCATCGCCTCGCTGCGCGTCGATGGCAACGACTTCCTCGCGGTCTATGCCGCATCGCAATGGGCGCTGGAACGCGCGCGTTCGAACCTCGGGCCGACCCTGATCGAATGGGTCACCTACCGCGCCGGTCCCCACTCCACTTCCGACGATCCGACCAAGTACCGACCCGCCAGCGACGTGGCGCGCTTTCCACTCGGCGACCCGATTGCGCGCCTCAAGCAGCACCTGATCGCACGGGGCGCCTGGTCCGACGCCGAGCACGAAATGACGCAGAAGGAAGTCGAAGCCTTGGTGCTGGCGGCGCACAAGGAAGCCGAGAGCTACGGCTCGCTGGCCGACGGCCACATGCAAAGCCCGGCCGAAATGTTCGAAGACGTCTACAAGGAACTGCCCGAGCATCTGCGCCGGCAGCGCCAGGAATTGGGGATCTGACATGGGCAAAGAGAACAACATGAAGTCCATCCCAATGACCATGATCCAGGCGCTGCGCTCGGCGATGGACGTGATGCTGGAGCGCGACGACAACGTCGTCGTCTACGGCCAGGACGTCGGCTACTTCGGCGGCGTCTTCCGATGCACCGAAGGCCTGCAGAAGAAGTACGGCACCTCGCGCGTGTTTGACGCGCCGATCTCGGAGGGCGGCATCGTCGGCACGGCCGTCGGCATGGGCGCCTACGGATTGCGCCCGGTCGTCGAGATCCAGTTCGCCGACTACGTCTACCCGGCCAGCGACCAGATCATCTCGGAGGCGGCGCGCCTGCGCTACCGCTCGGCCGCCGACTTCACGGCACCGATCACGATCCGCATGCCCTGCGGCGGCGGCATCTACGGCGGCCAAACGCACAGCCAGAGTCCGGAGGCCATGTTTACGCAGGTTTGCGGCCTGCGCACCGTAATGCCGTCCAACCCCTACGACGCCAAGGGCCTGCTGATCGCCTCGATCGAGAACGACGACCCGGTCATCTTCCTCGAACCCAAACGCCTCTACAACGGCCCGTTCGACGGCCACCATGACAAACCCGTCGTGCCCTGGTCCAAGCACCCGATGGGCGCCGTGCCCGAGGGCTATTACACGGTGCCGCTTGACAATGCAGCGGTATTCCGCCCCGGCAAGGCAATCACGGTGATCACCTACGGAACCATGGTCTTCGTCGCCGAAGCGGCAGCCAACGAGAGCGGCATCGACGCCGAGATCATCGACCTGCGCTCGATCTGGCCGCTCGACCTCGAGACCATCGTCGCCTCGGTCAAGAAGACCGGCCGCTGCGTCGTGCTGCACGAAGCCACGCGCACCAGCGGCTTCGGCGCCGAGCTGATCTCGCTGATCCAGGAGCATTGCTTCTACCACCTGGAGGCGCCGATCGAGCGCGTCACCGGCTGGGACACGCCCTACCCGCATGCGCAGGAGTGGGCCTACTTCCCCGGTCCGGCCCGCGTGGCAGTGGCACTCAAACGCACGATGGAGGCATGATGGGCGTACACATAATCAAGATGCCGGACATCGGCGAAGGCATTGCAGAAGTCGAACTGGTGGCCTGGCATGTGAAGGTCGGCGACCTGATCAGCGAAGACCAGATCCTGGCCGATGTCATGACCGACAAGGCCACGGTCGAGATCCCCTCTCCGGTGGCAGGCAAGGTGCTCGCCCTCGGTGGCGCAGTGGGCCAGGTGATGGCCGTCGGCTCGCCGGTCATTCACATTGAGGTCGACGGTGCGGGGACGCCGGCCGACAAGCCGGCGGCAGCATGTGCCGCGGCTGCGCCAGCCAAGCCGGCCGTGGTCGTCGAGCCGCCTGTTGCCGCAGCAGCGCCTGCCAAGGTCGCCCCGGTCGCCGCAGCCATTGCAGCGCCGGCGCGCCCAAGCGCCGCAGCGCCCGTCGCAGCCCATCTGCGCCCGAGCGGCGAGAAGCCGATCGCCTCGCCGGCGGTGCGCCGACGCGCCTGGGACCTCGGCATTGAACTGCAGTTTGTTCCCGGCACCGGCATGGCCGGGCGCATCACGCAACAAGACCTCGATGCCTATGCGAGCCGGGTCGGACAGGCCGGCAGCGCGGCGCAGGCCGACCAGCGGTACGCGCAGCGCAGCGCCGAAGAAGTGATTCCGGTGATCGGCCTGCGGCGCAAGATCGCGCAGAAGATGCAGGAGGCCAAGCGCCGCATCCCGCACTTCACCTACGTCGAGGAAATCGACGTGACCGAGCTGGAAGCGCTGCGCGCGCGCCTGAATGCCAAGTACGGCAAGGAGCGCGGCCGGCTGACCATGCTGCCCTTCCTGGTACGCGCCGTCGTGCTGGCGGTGCGCGAATTCCCGCAGGCCAACGCGCGCTACGACGATGATGCCGCAGTCGTCACGCGCTTCGATGCCGTGCACCTGGGGATGGCGACGCAGACCGAGGGCGGCCTCATGGTGCCGGTCATGCGCCACGCCGAGACGCGCGACCTGTGGGACTGCGCCGCCGAAGTGCTGCGCCTGAGCGAAGCGGCGCGAAGCGGCAAGGCCACGCGCGAGGAGCTGACCGGCTCGACCATCACGATCACGAGCCTCGGGGCGCTCGGCGGCATCGTGAGCACGCCGGTGATCAACCACCCGGAGGTCGCCATTGTCGGCGTCAACCGCATGGTCGAGCGGCCCATGATCCGCAACGGCGCGGTGGTGGCGCGGCTGATGATGAATCTGTCTTCCTCGTTCGACCACCGCGTGGTCGACGGCATGCACGGCGCCGAGTTTGTTCAATTGCTGCGTGGCTACCTCGAGTGCCCGGCCACCCTGTTCGTGGAGTAATCGATGGAGACCCAACACACGACGCTGCTGATCATTGGCGGCGGCCCCGGCGGCTACGTGGCCGCCATCCGCGCCGCGCAGCTCGGCATCGCCACCACGCTGGTCGAAGGCGAGCGTCTGGGCGGCACCTGCCTGAACATCGGCTGCATTCCATCCAAGGCGCTGATTCATGCCGGCGAAGCCTTTCACAAGGTCTGCCATTACACCGGGCAGTCGCCGCTGGGCATCCAGGTCGAGGCACCGCGCATCGACCTGGCGCAGACCGTGCGCTGGAAAGACGGCATCGTGCGGCGCCTCACGCAGGGCGTGGCGGCGCTGCTCAAGAAGAACGGCGTCACCGTCATGAAGGGCTGGGCGCGCGTGCTCGACGGCAAGACGGTCGAGGTGCAGAGCGCCGACGCCGCCGCGCCGTTGCGCATCGCCTGCGAACACCTGCTGCTGGCCACCGGCTCCAGCGAAGTCGCGTTGCCGGGACTGCCCTTTGGCGGACGCGTCATCTCGTCGACGCAAGCCCTGTCCCCGGCTGAACTGCCAAAGCGCCTGGTCGTGGTCGGCGCCGGCTACATCGGTCTCGAACTCGGCACGGTCTACCGCAAGCTCGGCGCCGAGGTCAAGGTGGTCGAGGCGCTGGACCGCATCCTGCCGGTCTACGACGAGGAACTGGTCAAACCGGTCGCGACCTCGTTGCGCAAGCTTGGCGTGCAGGTTCAACTCGGCTGCCGGGTGCAGGGGCTCAATGCCGCCGGCGACGCCGTGCAAGTCATCGATGCCAAAGGCGAGACCTCGGAATTGCCGGCAGATCAGGTGCTGGTCGCAATTGGCCGCATACCGCGCACACAGGGCTTCGGTCTGGAAGGCCTGATGCTCGACATGAACGGTCGCGCCGTGAAGATCGACGACCAGTGCCGCACCTCCATGCGCAATGTCTGGGCGATCGGCGACATCAGCGGCGAGCCGATGCTCGCGCACCGCGCCATGGCGCAGGGCGAGATGGTGGCCGAGATCATCGCCGGCAAACGGCGCCGCTTTGCGCCCGCCGCGATTGCCGCCGTCTGCTTCACCGACCCTGAAGTCGTGGTGGCGGGGTTGACACCACAACAGGCCGCACAGGCCGGGCTCGACTGCATCGAGGCCAGTTTCCCGTTCGCGGCCAACGGACGCGCCATGACGCTGGAGGCCGGTGATGGCTTTGTGCGCGTGGTGGCGCGGCGCGACAACCACGTGATTGTCGGGTGGCAGGCGGTCGGTGTCGGTGTCTCGGAACTGAGCACGGCGTTCTCGCACTCGCTGGAAATGGGCGCTTGTCTGGAGGATGTGGCAGGCACCATCCATGCGCACCCGACGCTGGGCGAAGCCGTGCAGGAAGCGGCGCTACGCGCCCTCGGGCACGCCCTGCATATCTAGAAGAACTTGAAGCTCAGATGCCGGCGAGCGTGCGCAGTCCGCCGGGATCGACCACGTTGAGCAGTCGGCCGGAGCCGCTGATCAGGCTGCGTTCGCGCAAGTGGCGCAGCACGCGGGAGAGGGTTTCGGGCGCAATGCCGAGCTGTGCTGCAATCGTGCGTTTGCGCTGCTGCAGGGTCACGGCCATCGTGCCGCGGTCGCCGGTCTGGGCATGGCGCAACAGCCACTCGGCGCAGCGCGCCTCGGCATCCTTGGCTAGGCGGCTTACGGCAAACTCGGACTGATGGCGATGCGCCAGCGCCACGTCGTGCAATACGGCCCGCGCCGACTCCGGCATATCGGCAATCGCGCGACGGAACTCGGCCAGCGGCACGCGACGCAGGACGACCTCGGTTTCGGCGACGGCATCCACGGCATGCGGCATGTCAAGCACGGCCGAAGAAGCTTCCAGCCAGCACGGGCCTTCAACCACGCCCAGTTGGTGCTCCATGACGGCCGCCTCCATGACGCCCAGCGCCACACGGCCTGACTCCAGGTAACTGACCCACGGCGAGGCCACGGTGCGGCTCAGCAAACGCGCACCACGCGCCTCGACCCGGCATTCGGCGACGTGGTCAACAGTTTCAGCAAGTAGCATGGGGCAGACTTTGCCGTGCTTGCATGCTCGTCACCTTGAGCAAAATCAAACTATCTTGACTAAAACGCTCAGAACACGCGCGCAGTGTGGCAATCATTGACATGGGTGACAGCCGGACCAGCCCCTGTGCCCAGGCGGCCCGGCACAGAACTATTTCTTGCCCAGCCCGAGGCGTTGCGCACCATCGGTGTAGAGCCGCACCTTCTCCTTCATGAAGCTGTCCATCTGATCGAGCCCGATGTTGATCAGCTCAAAGCCGCTCTTGGCGGCCAGTTCCTTCATCTCCGGTTCGTTGTTGATGACCGACCACATGTCGGACAGGCGCCGGGCTGCGGCGGCCGATGTGGACTTGGGTACTCCGATGCCACGGTAGGCCCCGTCAACCCAGTCGACGCCGAGTTCCCGGAACGTGGGCACGTCGGGCAGCAGCGGATGGCGCTTCTCCATCGCAATCGCCAGCGGACGTACCCTGCCCCGGTTGTTGATGGCGAATGGCGAATAGGTGATCGCACCATCCACCTGCGAGCCGAGCACGGCCGTGGCCATGTCGCCGGTGCCCTTGTACGGGATGTAATTGGTCTTGATGCCAAAGGCGGCATCCAGTCTCTCATGGGCCGCGTGGTTGGCCGAGTTCAGCCCGGAGCCGCCCAGACTCACCTTGCCGGGCTCGGCCTTGGCTGCTCTCAGGAAATCGGCAAAGGTCTTGATCGGGCTTTGCTCCGCCACCACCAGAATATCGGGCGTGTAGTGAAACCAGAATACCGGCGTGATGTCCTGCGTCTTGTACTGAACCTGGCCCTCAAGCGGCTGGAACACGATGTGAGGCAAATTGATGCCGACCACATTGAGACCGTCACCCGGCAACTGATTCATCTGGCTCCACATCAAGCCGCCGCCGGCACCTGCCTTGTACTGGACGATGATGTCGGTGGCCGGACACTTTTTCTTGAGCAGCATTTGCTGGTGCCGCGCCGCCAGGTCGGATTCACCGCCCGGTGAAAAGGCCTGCCAGTACATTAGGTTCCTTTCGGGGCATGTGAGCTTCGGTCCGGAAGCACCGGCCTGCGCCAGCGCCATCGACGCCAACAGCGCCAGACCGCACATCAAAAGCAGTTTCTTCATGGTTTGTCTCCTGTTATCGAACTTGTTTTCGGTTGGTGTCAGCCGGCGATGCGCGCGCACATGGCGGCGGTCACATCGGCCGTTTTCGCGTTGCCGCCCAGATCGCGCGTGTGCAGCGCCGGGTCGGCGGTGACCTGCTCGATGGCCGCCATCAGAGTGCGCGCCGCCTGCGGCTCACCCAGGTGCTCCAACAACATGACACAGCTCCAGAACGTTCCAACCGGGTTGGCCAGCCCTTGGCCCATGATGTCGAAGGCGGAACCATGAATCGGCTCAAACATGCTTGGATAGCGCCGCTCCGGGTCGATGTTGCCGGTCGGGGCAATGCCCAGACTGCCCGCCAGCGCGGCCGCCAGGTCGCTCAGGATATCGGCGTGCAGGTTGGTCGCCACCAGGGTGTCGAGCGTGGCCGGACGGTTCACCATGCGCGCCGTGGCGGCGTCCACCAGTTCCTTGTCCCATTTCACGTCGGGGAACTCCCGGGAAATCTGCAGCGCAATCTCGTCCCACATCACCATCGCGTGGCGCTGGGCATTGGACTTGGTCACCACGGTCAAGAGTTTGCGCGGACGCGTCTGCGCCAGGCGAAAGGCGTAGCGCATGATGCGTTCGACGCCCGCGCGCGTCATCATCGACACGTCGGTCGCAGCCTCTATCGGTTGACCCTGGTGCACGCGGCCGCCGACACCGGCGTATTCGCCCTCGGAGTTTTCACGCACGATCACCCAGTCCAGATCCTGCGGCCGACAACGCTTGAGCGGCGCGTCGATGCCGGGCAGGATGCGCGTCGGACGCACATTGGCGTACTGGTCAAAACCCTGGCAGATCTTGAGGCGCAAACCCCACAGCGTGACGTGATCCGGAATATGCGGATCCCCGGCCGAACCAAACAGGATGGCGTCCTTGTCGCGCAGCGCGTCGAGCCCGTCAGCCGGCATCATCTCGCCGTGCGCCCGGTACCAGTCACCGCCCCAGCCGAAGTTCTCGAAATCGAATTTGAACGTCATGCTGGCGGCCGCCAGCGCCGCCAGCACGGTCTGACCGGCCGGCACGACTTCCTTGCCAATGCCGTCGCCCGGAATACAGGCAATCTTGTAGGTCTTCATGGGATTCAATGGAAGTTGCAACAGGGAGCAACTCTACGCATTGTCCGATTCAAGGGTCGACGCCTCAGTGAAAGCATTGTTAACTATGATTCAACAATGTCCACGCCCACATCCGCTCCTTCCGAAATGACTTTCTTCAGCCTGCTGGTGCGCCACGGCAGCCTATCGGCCGCCGCCCGCGAACTCGGCATCAGCACTGCAGCCGTCAGCAAGCGCCTGTCGCAGATGGAAGCGCGACTCGGCGTCGGACTGCTGCAGCGCACGACGCGACGCACCGGCCTGACCGCCGAAGGCGAACTCTATCTCGCGCATGCGCGGCGCATTCTGGCGGACATTGACGACATGGAACAGCTGGTATCGAGCACCGTCACGGCGCCCAAGGGTCTGCTGCGCGTGAATGCCACCCTGGGCTTTGGGCGCAGCCAGATGGCGCCCGTGATCTCCGATTTTGTCAACCGATACCCCGAGGTGCAAGTGCAACTGCAGCTAACGGTCAACCCGCCGGCGCTGACCGAGGAAAACGTCGATGTCTGCATCCGCTTCGGCGAGCCGCCCGACGCGCGCGTGATTGCGCGGCGCATTGCCTCGAACCGGCGCCTGCTCTGCGCATCGCCAGCCTATCTGGAGCGCCACGGCACACCGGTGCTGCCCCACGACCTGACGCAGCACAACTGCATCGGCATCCGCCAGGGTGACGAGGCTTACGGCACCTGGCGCCTGAGCGCGGGCAAACGCACCGAGGTCGTCAAGGTCCGGGGCAATCTGAGCACCAACGACGGCGAGATTGCCGTCAACTGGGCACTGGCTGGCCACGGCATCCTACTGCGCGCCGAATGGGATATCGCCAAGTACCTGCGCAGCGGGCGCCTGCAACAGGTGCTGGGGAATTGGCAGACGCCGCCTGCCGACATCCATGCCGTCTATCCGCAGCGGCTGCAGGACGCAGCGCGGGTCAGGACCTTTGTCGATTTCGTGGTGGCGGCGTTCGCCGGCTCCAGCATGCCGCTTTGAGCCCCGGCGTGGCGGTCGGGGCTGCGTCCCTTACTCGCCCAGGTAAGCGGCGCGCACCTTGGGATCGCTGAGCATTTGCTTGGCGTCACCGGACATGGTGACCAGGCCCGAATCCATGACGTAGCCGCGGTCGGCGATGCCCAGTGCGCGGCTCGCGTTCTGCTCGACCAGCAGCACCGTGACGCCTTGCGCCGAGACGTCGCGCACGACTTCGAAGATCTTGTCCACCATGATCGGTGACAGGCCCATCGACGGTTCATCCAGCAGCAGCACCTTGGGCCGGCTCATCAGACCGCGCCCCATAGCCAGCATCTGCTGCTCGCCGCCTGACAGTGTCCCCGCCAACTGGTCGCGCCGCTCTTTCAAACGCGGGAAGATCGTGAAGACCTTGTCGATGTCGGCCAGGATGTTGGCCTTGTCGCTGCGGATGTAGGCGCCCATCTGCAGGTTCTCGACGATCGACATGCGGGCAAAGACGCCGCGCCCTTCGGGCACCATGGCAAGGCCCTGCCTGACGAGGTCCCACGGTCCCTGGCCGCGGATGCTCTTGCCCATGTACTCGATATCGCCGTCGTTCATCGGCAGGATGCCGGTGATGGCTTTCATGGTCGTTGTCTTGCCGGCGCCGTTGGAGCCGATCAGTGACACCAGTTCACCTTCGCGCACTTCAAAGTCAACGCCTTTGACCGCCTGGATACCGCCGTAAGCGACCTTCAGCCCCGTCACCTTGAGAAGAATATTCATCGTTGTTTCCTTGTCAGACCGCGCTGCGGCTCAATGCCCGCTGGTGCCCAGATAGGCTTCGATCACCTTGTCATTTTTCTGCACATCGGCCGGCGTGCCTTCGGCGATCTGCTTGCCGTAATCGAGCACGGTCACGCGGTCGCACAGGCCCATGACCAGTTTCACGTCGTGCTCGATCAACAGGATCGTGCGGTTGTCGTTGCGGATCTTGTCGATCAGCTCGCGCAGCATCACCTTCTCGGTAGCATTCATGCCGGCGGCGGGCTCGTCGAGCGCGATCAGTTGCGGATCGGTCGCCAGCGCGCGGGCGATTTCCAGGCGGCGCTGGTCGCCGTAGCTCAGCGTGCGCGCCTTGTAGTCGGCAAAGCGGCCGATGCCGACATACTCCAGCAGTTCCTGCGCGCGCGCGGCGATGGCGCGCTCTTCGGCCTTGAAGCCCGGTGTGCGAAAGATCGCGCCGAGCAGGCCCGAATGGGTGCGGATATGGCGTCCCACCATGACGTTCTCGAGCGCCGTCATTTCCGCGAACAGGCGGATGTTCTGAAACGTGCGCGCAATGCCGGCCTTGGCCACTTCGTGAACGGCCGTGGGCCGGTAGGCTTTGCCGGCCAGTTCGAAACTGCCGCTGTCGGGTGTGTAGAGGCCGGTGAGGACATTGAAGAAGGTGGTCTTGCCGGCGCCATTGGGGCCGATCAGGCCATAGACCTGGCCGCGCTTGATGGTGATGCCCACCTCGCTCAGGGCCTGCAGGCCGCCGAAGCGCTTGGAAACGCCGGCAACTTTGAGTACGGTGTCTGTCATGTTCATTCCTACTTCACGTTCTGCAACGACTTGCCATGGTCGGGCGAAGGCCACAGGCCGCGCGGGCGCGACAGCATGATGGTGATCATGGCCAGCGCGATCAGCAACTGGCGCAGGATCGACGCATCGAGCCGGCCGTCGGTCATGGTCTGCAGGGGGCCGGCCACATAGCGCAACACCTCGGGCAGGGCCGACAGCAGGATCGCGCCAAGGATGACGCCCGGCAGATGGCCGATGCCGCCAAGCACCACCATCGCCACGATCATGATCGACTCCATCAGGCTGAAAGACTCGGGCGAGATGAAGCCCTGGAAGGAAGCAAACATGGCGCCTGAGACGCCGCCGAACGTCGCGCCCATGCCGAAGGCCAGCAGTTTGAGGTTGCGCGTGTTGATGCCCATGGCCTTGGCTGCGATCTCGTCCTCGCGAATCGCCATCCAGGCGCGCCCGACGCGCGAGAACTCGAGCCGATGCGAGATCAGCACGCTGAACAGCACCAGGCCCAGAAACAGGTAGTAGTAAAGCGAGACCGACGCCACATCAAAGCCAGCCACCGTCACGGGTTTGCCCAGGTTCAAGCCGAAGAAGCTGAGCGCATCGATCTGCCCGATGCCCTTGGGTCCGTTGGTGATGTTGACCGGCCGGTCTAGGTTGTTCATGAAGACGCGGATGATCTCGCCAAAGCCCAGCGTCACGATCGCCAGGTAGTCGCCGCGCAGCCGCAGCGTGGGCGCACCGAGCAGCACGCCGAACAGGCCGGCCAGACCGGCCGCCGCCGGCACCACGATCCACAGCGGCGTGTGCATGCCTTGGGGGAACATCGCCGCGAAGAACTCGAACGCTTCGGTCAGTTGCGGCGACGCCAGCAGGCCGTACATGTAGGCACCGATCGCGAAGAAGGCGACGTAGCCCAGGTCCAGCAGACCGGCGTAGCCGACCACGATGTTCAGGCCCAGCGACAGCAGCACGTAGAGCAGCGCCATGTCGGCAATGCGAACCCAGGCATTGCCGAAGCCCTGCAGCACCAGCGGCAAGACCAGCAAGGCGAGCGCTGCCAACAGGATGACGATGATTTTCTGTTGTTGTTTCATAAAGATCCTCATTCCGTTCGGTCAGGCGCGATCCGCCACCCGCTCACCCAGCAGACCGGAGGGTCGCAGCGTCAGCACGATGATCAGGACAATGAAGGCAAAGATATCTGAGTACTGGCTGCCCAGCACGCCGCCGGTCAGCGGGCCGATGTAGCCGGCGCCCAGCGATTCGATCACGCCGAGCAGGATGCCACCGACCACGGCGCCGGCCAGGTTGCCGATGCCGCCGAACACCGCTGCAGTAAATGCCTTCAGACCCGGAAGAAAGCCCATGCTGTGTTGCACCGTGCCATAGTTGGCGGCCCACATCACACCGGCGATGGCCGCGAGCACGGCACCGATCAGGAAGGTGGCCGAAATCACCACGTCGGGCTTGACGCCCATCAGCGCCGCCACGCGCGGGTTCTCGGCTGTGGCACGCATGGCGCGCCCGAGCCGGGTGTAATTGACAAGCCACATCAGCGCCGCCAGCGACACCGCCGTCATGCCCAGGATCAGCACCTGCGTGGGCGTGATGACGGCCCCACCGATCTCGAACGGCACATTGGGCAGCAGGGTCGGATACGGCTTGTAGTTGGGTTTCCAGATGATCATGGCCAGGGTCTGCAGCAGCAGCGACATGCCGATGGCGGTGATCAGCGGTGCCAGCTTCGGGCTGTTGCGCAGAGGCCGGTAGGCGACCTTTTCAATGATCAGATTGAGGATGCCGGCGACGACGCAGGCAATGATCAGTGAAATCAGCAAAATGAGCCATCCCGGCGCACCCGGCATGGCGTCCTTCATCCAGCCGATGATGGTCCAACTGGTCAGAGCTCCGACCATCAGCACTTCGCCATGGGCAAAGTTGATCAGGCCGATGATGCCGTACACCATGGTGTAGCCCAGCGCTACTAGGGCATACATGCTGCCCAACACCAGACCATTGATGATCTGCTGTACGAAGGTATCCATAAACTTCTCCGATTTTGGCCTCCGCCCGGAAATCAGCCGTGTGCTGACCAGCGGCGCCGCCGTGTGTCTTCTATCCGTAATCGAGCAATAAACGTACCAGTGCTGAGGCCGTGCCAACGGCGCCAGCAGATAAGTGCCCGCGATTGTAGCGAAGGGGTGAAGGAACTTTTTGCCGCAGCGACATGGGTTTACCCTCACATTAGTCGCTTAAATCACCGATTAGGCGCACGGATGCAAGCGCCGCGCCAGGGCCGTCCGGATCAAACGGCGTACCAGTGCGGCCGGACAAAGCGCAGGCCGCAGACTTCGCCGACACCGGGTCCGCTCGCTCGACGGGTCTTTTGCACTCGCAGTTCGCTGCTCCCCACGCGCACCAGATAGTCGATGGTCTCGCCGAGGTAGGCCTTGCGCACAACCTCGCCGCGCACACCGCCCTCGCCCACAAAGTCTATCTCGGTCGGGCGCGCCGCCAGCAACCCGGCACCCGCTGCCACAAGTTCCGCCGGCGCAGCCACACCCGCCGGCCACGGGTACGAAACGCCGTCGATCTGCATCCCGCCGGGCGACAGAGCGGCCTGCAGGAAACACGACAGGCCGATGAACTCGAAAACAAAACGGTTGGCGGGCGCGCCGTAGACTTCCAGCGGCGTGCCGATCTGCTGCACGACGCCAGCGCGCATCACCAGGATCCGGTCCGACAGCGCCATCGCCTCGGACTGGTCGTGAGTGACGTACAGGATGGCAAAGCCGAAGCGCCGCTGCAGGTCCTTGATCTCGAAGCGCATCTCCTCGCGCAAGTGCGGGTCCAGGCTCGACAGCGGCTCGTCGAGCAGCATCACGTCGGGCCGGATCGCCAGCGCCCGCGCCAGCGCGACACGCTGCTTGCCGCCGCCCGAGAGATCGTCCGGGCTCGACCCGGCCGCCGACAGCAGGTTCGTGTGTTTGAGCGCCTCTTCGGTGCGCGCCACGATCTCGGCCTTGGGCAACTTGCGCACGCGCAGCGGAAAGGCCACGTTCTCGAACACCGAGAGATGCGGCCAGACCGCAAAAGCCTGGAACACCATGCCGAAATTGCGCTGTTCGGGCGGCAGGTAATACTTCTCGCGCTTCGATGAGAGCAGCCGCTCGCCGACGCGGATCTCGCCTTCATCAAGGTCGTCAAAGCCCGCCACCATGCGCAGCGTCGTGGTCTTGCCGCAGCCCGACGGCCCGAGCATGGCCACGCATTCGCCCTTGGCAATTTGCAGATCGAGCCGGTCCACCGCCGTGACCTTGCCAAAGCGCTTGCTGACCTGATTGAGTTCGATGTACGCCATATTCCCGCTTCTATGCCTTGCTCTTGCCCGCAACCAGGCGTTTGATCAGGACTTCGCCGAGCACGATGATGATCAGGGCAATGCCCGCGAGCGCCGCCGAATAGACGGTCTCGCCGTCTTCGTTGAGCGTATAGATCGCCACGCCGATGGTGCGCGTGGTGGGGCCGTAGAGCAGCACCGAGACCGTCAGTTCACGCAATGCCGGCAGGAAGATCAGGAAGAACGCCGCCACCATGCCGGGGCGCACCAGCGGGATCACGATGTCCTTGAGCGCCTGGCCCATGGTGGCGCCCGAGGCGCGCGCCGCTTCAACCAGCGAGTCATGCACCTGCTCCAGCGCCGCCGAGTTGGCCTTCAGCGAAAACGCCATGTAGCGCGCGATGTAGGCCAGCAGGATGATCCACACGGTGTTGTACAGATTGATGCCGAACTTGCCGCTCCAGGCCAGGATGACGCCCAGCGCAATGACCGAGCCCGGCACCGAAAACGGCAGCATGCCCAGGAACTCCAGCAGGCCGCGCCCGCGCACCTTCATCTTGACGATGACGTAGGAAATGATGACGCCCGCAAACATCGTGATCAGCGCCGCCGACAGCCCCAGACTGATGCTGTTCCAGATCGCGTCGCGCGTCAGGTCCC
Organism: uncultured beta proteobacterium; assembly: GCA_903828665.1. Lineage (GTDB taxonomy): Bacteria > Pseudomonadota > Gammaproteobacteria > Burkholderiales > Burkholderiaceae_C > Rhodoferax. The sequence goes on along the minus strand of CAIKMZ010000097.1, from coordinate 25,727 downwards.
ACTCGAACAGGATGTGCCGGTAGTTGGCCAGCGTCAGGTTGGCCGCGGTGAACGGCAGGCCGTAGGTCTTGAGCCCGCCGACGAGGAAGATGGTCACCGTCGGCAGCACGATGGTAAAGACGATGTAGGCGAGGCAAAAGAGAAACAGCGGAACACGCCAGGCGCGCAGCTTGAGTTCGGTCGGGCGAAAGCTCTTGCCCGCGATTATCTGGTAGCGGCCCTTGCGTAGGATGCGGTTTTGCAGCCACAAAATCAATGCCGCGGCCAGTACGAGAACAGTCGCCAGCACGGTGGCGGCGCGGATGGAATCAAAACTGCCCGCGCTCTGGTGGATCTTCTCGTAGATCAGCGTCGGGATGTTGTAGATGCCGGTCTCGATGCCCAGCACCGCCACGGTGCCGAAGTGCGCCATCGAATAGAGCATGATCAAGAGCGACCCCGAAAGGATCGAGGGCATCACCAGCGGGATCGTAATGCGGCGCGTGATCGTCATCAAATCGGCGCCGGAGATGCGCGCGGATTCCTCCAGCGTCGGGTCCATGCGTTCCAACGCGCCGCTGACCTGGATGAAGACGAACGGAAACAGGTACATGGTCTCGACCAGGATGATGCCGGCGTAGGTGTAGATGTCGAAGATCGGTCCATCGAAGCCGAGCACGTCGATGAAGAAGCGGTTGATGTAGCCCGCACGCGGCGAGAGCAACATCTTCCATGCCAGCGCGCCGATGAAGGCAGGCAGCATGAAGGGCACCAGAAACAGCAGCTTCATGGTCTTCTTGAACGGCAGATCGGTGCGCGTCACCAGCCACGCGAAGAAGGTGCCAACGATGGTCCCCGTGACGGTGACGCCAGCCGACAGCACCAGCGAATTGAGCAGCGCCTTGTACGTCTCGCGCTGGCGCAGCACCTTAAGCACATCGACCAGATTGAAATGACCGTCGACCCAGAAGGCGTTGAAGAAGATCAGCAGCATCGGCACCGCAACGACGATGACCAGCACGCCGACCGAAAGGCCGAACAGGATCTCGGGTGTGCCGATGCGAGGCGTGCCGCTCTTGGCCGTGTTCATGCCCGCGCCCCACTCACGATGTCGCCGTCAAACCACTGCACCGTCGCCAGACTGACGCGGCAGGACTCGCCTTCGACAAACAGCAGATCGCGCGCCAGGCATTCGTGGCTCGGCAAGGCAGCGCGAATCAGCGTGCCGGCGATGTCGATCAAATAGTCCACCTGCGCGCCGAGAAAGCTCGCCCGCACAATGATCCCCGGCAAACCTTCACCGCCGCGCGCGAGCAGCACGTCGCTCGGGCGAAATCCAGCTGTGATGCGCGCGCCGTGTTTGTCCGGCTCGGGACCGACCCAGGGCGCTGCCGAGCCGCCGATATAGAGCGCCGCACCGTCGCGGCGCACCGGCAGGAAATTGGCAATGCCCAGGAAGCGGAATACGAAATCGTCGGCCGGGTTCTCATAGACTTCCTGCGGCGCGCCGATCTGGCGCAGCGCGCCGGTCTCGTCCATCACCGCGAGTCGATCCGAAATGGCCAGCGCGATTTCCTGGTCGTGCGTGACGTACAGGATCGTGACGCCGAGCTTGCGCTGCAGCGCCTTGATCTCGAAGCGCATCTCCTCGCGCAGGTTGGCGTCCAGATTGTTCAGCGGTTCATCGAGCAACAACAGGCGCGGCTCTGACACCAAGGCGCGCGCCAGCGCCACGCGCTGCTGCTGGCCGCCCGACAACTGCGACGGCAGGCGTGCTTCCAGTCCATCAAGCCCGACCAGAGCAACAGCGTGCATCGTGCGTTCGCGCAGCGCGGCGGGGTCGACCTGCGCCAGCTTGAGCGGATAGGCGATGTTGTCGAACACGCTCATGTGCGGCCATACCGCGTAATCCTGAAACACCATGCCCAGCGCGCGCTGCTCCGGCGGCAGGGCCTGCGCGCTGGCAGCGCTCGCGACGACCTGATCGCCAATCGAAATGCTGCCGCCGTCGGGTGTCTCGAAACCGGCAATCAGGCGCATCAAGACAGTCTTGCCACAGCCCGAAGGGCCGAGCAACGTGAAGCACTCGCCGTCTTGAATCTCAAGGCTCAGGGACGACAGAACCGTGCGTCCGGCGTAGACCTTGCTGACGCCCTCGATGCGAACGTTGGCCACGTTCTAGGGCCTGTTCACTTCTGCATGATGTCGGTGAACTTCTTGATGGTCGCTTCCTTCTCGGTCATGATCTGCTGGTAGTCGATCTTCATGGCGCGCTTCATCGCGTCGGCCACGGTGGGCAGTTTGTAGCGCGCGGGCACCGTGACGTCGGCGCGAACCGGCAGAGTCCCTTCGTTGGCGATGATGGCCTGACCATCTTTCGAAAGCACGAAGTCAACAAACTTCTTCGCCGCCTCGGTGTTCGGGCTGTTGCGGAAGATCGCAATTGGGCTTGGTATCACGAGCATCTCGGGCGGGTAGACCAGCGCCAGCGTGGCGCCCTTGTCCACCTTGTCGAGCGTGATGTAGTCCACCGCCAGGCTCGCCAGCAGGTCGCCTGAAGCGGTGTCATCCACCACCTGGCCCGAGCCCTTGCCCATCTTCGCACCGTTGGCGCGCAGCGCCTCGAAGTAGCCCCAGCCAAAGGCCTTGGACAAGACCGCAACGCTCATGTAGGCCGTACCCGACAAGGCCGGGTTGGCGATGCCGTAGGCGCCCTTGAAGGCCGGCTTTTGCACATCGGCCCAAGTCTTGGGCGCTTCCTTGATCAGGCGCGTGTTGTAGGCGATGCCCAGCGTGCCCAGGCGCACCGCGGTGAACGAACCGTCGTAGTCCGGCAGCGGGTTGAGGATCTGTTTCAGTTCGGTCGGCATATAGGGCTGCAACAAGCCCTGCGCCTTCAACTGGTAGAAGTCGGGCACCTCGCTGGTCCACAGGACGTCGGCCATGATCTTGCCGGACTCGCGCTCGGCGGCGATCTTGGCCATCAGCTTGCCCGCGCCAGCCGACTGGAAATCGAGTTTGATGTCGGGTTGCTTCTTGGCAAAAGCGATCTTCAGATCGCCGATCATCGACTCCTTCATCGAGGTGTAGACAAACAGCTTTTGCTCGGCGCTGGCCGCGAAGGGAAGCACAGCGATGACGGTGCTGATGGCGCACAGTGAAATCAGTCTCTTGAGTCGCACAATGGTTCTCCCGTTGGTGAAAGTGCCGGGCGACTGATGGCCTGTCGCCGCTGCGAAAATTATAGGCCTGCGTCAGACGGGCGCGATGCCGGCTGCGCCTGATTCAAGACGCGTAACTGGCGCAGCTTCTCGGCTATTTTGATTTCAAGCCCGCGCTCGACCGGGCGGTAGAAGCCGGGCGCCGCCATGCCTTCAGGCAGGTAGCGCTCGCCCGCAGCAAAACCGCCCTCCTCGTCGTGTGCGTAGCGATAGCCCTTGCCGTAGTCGAGTTCCTTCATGAGCTTGGTCGGCGCGTTGCGCAAGTGCATCGGCACCGGGCGCGTGCCTTCCTTCTTGATCAGCGCCTTGGCCTCGTTGAAGGCCTTGTAGACCGCGTTCGACTTGGGCGCCACGGCAAGATAGACCACGCACTCGGCCAGCGCGAGTTCGCCCTCGGGCGTGCCCAGACGCTCGTACACCTCGGCGGCATCGAGCGCCAGTCGCAGCGCGCGCGGGTCGGCCAGGCCGATGTCCTCGCTTGCCATGCGGATCAGGCGGCGCGACAGGTAGCGCGGGTCAACGCCGCCGTCGAGCATGCGCACGAACCAGTAGAGCGAGGCATCGGGGTCGGAGCCGCGCACCGATTTGTGCAGGGCCGAGATCGTGTCGTAGAACTGCTCGCCGCCCTTGTCATAGCGGCGCAGCTGCTCGCCCAGCACTTTCATCAGCCAGGCATCGGTGACGCGGTCCATCTTCTGCTGCGTTGCCGCCACCGCCAGCGTCTCCAGCGTGTTGAGCAGGCGCCGCGCGTCGCCGTCGGCGTATCCTATCAGTCGCTCTCGCGCCGCCTCATCGAGCGCGGGCAGCACCTGCAAGGCCAGCGCCTTGTCGATGATCTGCGCCAAGTCGGCGGCGGAGAGCGGCTGCAGCACATAGACCACGGCGCGCGACAACAGGGCCGAGTTGACCTCGAACGAGGGGTTCTCGGTGGTCGCCCCGATGAAGGTGAACAACCCGCTCTCGACATGCGGCAGGAACGCATCCTGCTGGCTCTTGTTGAAGCGGTGCACCTCGTCAACAAACACGATCGTGCGTCGCTCCTGCTGCTGCGCCAGCAAGGCCAGCTCGACCGCCTCGCGGATGTCCTTGACGCCGCCGAGCACGGCGCTGATGGTAATGAACTGGGCATCGAAGGCGTCGGCCATCAGGCGCGCAATCGTCGTCTTGCCCGTCCCAGGCGGACCCCACAGGATGCAGCTGTGCGGCTGCCCGGACTCAAAGGCCAGCCGCAGCGCCATGCCCTCGCCCAGCAGTTGCTGCTGGCCGATGACCTCGGCCAGCGTTTTCGGGCGCAGGCGCTCGGCCAGTGGCTGGTGCTTGGAAGACATTGGATTCATCTGCTCCTATTGTGGCGCAGCGGCAGGCAGCGCTGTCTAGGGCCGCAGCGGCCCCTCGATGAGAATCGCGCGAAAGTCGTTCACGTTGGTCAAGGTTGGACCGGTCACGACCGAATCACCCAGCGCCTGAAAGAAACCGTGGCCATCGTTGTTGTCCAGGCTTGCGCGCGGGTTGATGCCCAGCGCCCAGGCGCGCGCCAGCGTGTCGGGACCGAGGCAGGCGCCCGCGATCTCTTCGACGCCGTCGACGCCATCGGTGTCGCCGGCGATCGCATGCACGCCGCGCTGACCGTCGAGCGCGAGCCCGAGCGCGAGCAGGAATTCGACGTTGCGCCCGCCGCGCCCGTTGCCGCGCAGCGTTACCGTTGTCTCGCCACCGGAGAGCAATACGCACGGCGGCGCGAACGGCTGGCCGCGCACCGCAACCTGCCGCGCGATGCCCGCGTGCGCCTTGCCGATGTCGCGCGCCTCGCCTTCCAGGCTGTCGCTCAGGATGAAGGGTCTGATGCCCGCATCGCGCGCGACCTGCGCCGCCGCTTCCAGCGCCATCTGCGGCGCGGTGATGATGCGCGTCGCGATGCCCACCAGTCGCGGGTCACCGGGCTTGACGGACTCGCCTGCGCCGCCTTCCAGCAGGGCGCGCCCCGCCGCCGGCAACGCGATGGCGTAGCGCGCGACGATCGCCAGCGCATCGGCAGAGGTGCTCGGGTCCGCCACGGTCGGACCGGAGGCGATGTCCAGCGGCGCATCACCCGGCACATCGGAGATCAGCAGCGTCAGCAGCCGCGCCGGGTGGCAGGCGGCGGCAAGACGCCCGCCCTTGATGGCCGAGAGATGCCGGCGCACGCAGTTCATTTCCGAGATCGTGGCCCCACTGCGCAGCAGCGCCGTGTTGACCGCCTGCTTGTCGGCCAGCGTGAGACCGGGGCCGGGCGCCACCAGCAGCGAGGAGCCGCCGCCCGAGATCAAGGCGATCACCAAGTCGTCGGCCGAGAGGTCGCGCACCAGCGCGAGCATGCGTTCGGATGCGCGCTGTCCGGCGGCATCGGGAACCGGGTGCGCGGCCTGCACGATCTCGATGCGCCGGCACGGCACCTCGTAACCATAGCGCGTGATGACGAGGCCCTGCAGCGAACCCGGCCAATGGTCTTCCAGCGCGCGCGCCATCGCCGCGGAGGCCTTGCCGGCACCGATGACGATGGTGCGCCCCTTGGGCGGCGGCGGCAGGCAGGGCGGCAGGCAGATCGCGGGCTGCGCGGCTGCGATGGCCGCGTCAAACATGGCGCGCAGCAGCCGTTGGGGATCGGGGACAATCATGCCGGTCTTTCGCTGCAGGTGGAGACAAATGGCCGCATCACCATGGCGTGCCGCTCACTGCCGGATGACATCGGCACCGGCGGGCGCCTTGAAATCAAAGCTGCTGGCCGGCAAGGCGGCGTTGACCTCGAAGCGGTTGAATGTCAGCACCGAACGCTGGCCGAAGCTGTCCAGGATCTCCAGCACCGCCAGTTCCGGGATCGCATCGGGCGCCGGCGTGTGTGAACGAAAACCCACGCGCACCGACTGCAGTTGCCCGTCCTTCGATTTGGGCGTCGCCAACAGCCATTGCAGACCGTCCCTGTCGGGCGCGTCGGCCAGTTTGAAATCCGCCTGCAACGCACGCAGATCGGGCGCTGCAGCAATCAGCGCGGCCGGCGTCGAACCCAGCGCCTGCGACTGCTTGCGCGATGTCACCTGGTTCAGGTCGACGTCGTACAGCCACAGCGTCTGCCCGTCGGCGACGATACTTTGCTCGAACGGCTTTCGGTAGATGAACTTGAAGCGGTTCGGCCGCGAGAACTCGAAACTGCCGCTCGATGACTTGGCGCGCGCCGCCTGCCCCTCTTTTGCCGGCGCGGTCACGACCTGCGTGAACTCGGCACGCCCGCTTTTGACGCCCTTGACAAAGGACTCGAGGCTTTGCAGTCCGCTGGCGCCGGCCGACGCCGCGCCCAGTGCCAGCAGCACGGCTGCGATTCGTTTCATGATGTTCCTCATTCGGCGCGCGGCGGCACCAGGATGTCGCGCTGGCCGCTGGTGCTCATCGAACTCACAAGGCCGGCCTTTTCCATGTCTTCGACCAAGCGCGCGGCGCGGTTGTAGCCGATCTTGAGATGCCGCTGCACCAGCGAGATGCTGGCCTTGCGGTTCTTCAGCACGACTTCAACCGCCTGGTCGTACATCGGATCCTTTTCACCGGCACCGTTGCCGCCCTCGCCCAGCATGTCGCCCTCGCCGTCGGCCGTGCCGCCTTCGAGCACGCCTTCGATGTAATTGGGTTCGCCCTGCGACTTGAGGTAGTTCACCACGCGGTGCACCTCGTCGTCGCTGACGAAAGCGCCGTGCACGCGGATCGGCAAGCCGGTGCCGCTGGGCATGTAGAGCATGTCGCCCATGCCCAGCAGCGCTTCAGCACCCATCTGATCCAGGATGGTGCGGCTGTCGATCTTGCTGCTGACCTGGAACGCGATACGCGTCGGGATGTTGGCCTTGATCAGGCCGGTGATCACGTCGACGCTGGGTCGCTGCGTCGCCAGGATCAGGTGGATGCCGGCGGCGCGCGCCTTTTGCGCCAGACGCGCGATCAGTTCCTCGATCTTCTTGCCGATCACCATCATCAGGTCGGCCAGTTCGTCGATCACGACCACGATATGCGGCAGACGCGCCAGCGGCTCAGGCGCCTCGGGCGTCAGGCTGAACGGGTTGTAGATGAATTCGCCGCGCGCCTTGGCCTCGTCGATCTTGGTGTTATAGCCGGCCAGGTTGCGCACGCCGAGTTTGCTCAGCAATTTGTAGCGCCGCTCCATCTCGGCCACGCACCAGCTCAGGCCGTACGCCGCCTGCTTCATGTCGGTGACGACCGGCGCCAGCAGGTGCGGAATGCCTTCGTAGAACGACATTTCCAACATCTTCGGGTCGATCATCAGGAAGCGCACGTCGCTGGCCTCGGCCTTGTACAGCAGGCTCAGGATCATGGCGTTGATACCGACCGACTTGCCCGAACCGGTCGTTCCGGCCACCAGCACGTGCGGCATCTTGGCCAGGTCCACCACCACGGGATTGCCCACGATGTCCTTGCCCAGCCCCATGGTGAGCAGGGACTTGGCCTCGTTGTAGACCTGCGAGCCGAGGATCTCGGAAAGCTTGATCGTCTGGCGCTTGGCGTTGGGCAGTTCGAGCGCCATGTAGTTCTTGCCGGGGATGGTCTCGACGACGCGGATCGAGACCAGGCTCAGCGAACGCGCCAGATCCTTGGCCAGGCCCACGATCTGCGAGCCCTTGACGCCGATGGCAGGCTCGATCTCGTAGCGCGTGATGACCGGCCCGGGCTGCGCCAGCACGACGCGCACCTCGACACCGAAATCCTTGAGCCGCTTTTCGATCATGCGGCTGGTCATCTCCAGCGTCTCGGGCGACACCGTCTCCTGACGCAACAACGCGCCATCGAGCAGATCAACCTGCGGCAGATGGCTGTCGGGCAGTTCCTTGAACAGCGGCTTCTGGCGCTCCTTGGCCACGCGCGTGCTCAGCGGCACATCGGCCAGCACCGGCTCGATGCGCACCGGCACCGGCGGCTGCGCCGCCACCTCCTCGCGTTCCTCGAACACGACTTCTTCGCGCTCGCGCGCCGCCTGCTGCCCGAGCACCAGGTCCTGTTCCAGTTCGCGCTTCTCGCGCCGCGAATCGACCAGCAAATAGAGCCAGCCGCCGAGCCGCTCGGCCACCTGGCCCCAGGAAAACCGGAACACCAGCGCCGAGCCGGTAAGTCCAAGCGCGATGCCGAGCAGACCGGAGCCGGAAAAACCCAGCCATTTGACGCTCAGCGGACCGACCAGATATCCGAGCACGCCGCCGGCGTGCCCCGGCAGACGGGCCTCCACACTGTAAAGACGCGACCATTCGAGAGCCGCACTGGCGCACAACAGCAGCAGCAGGCCGACCCAGAATGCGCTGCGGGTCTTCACCCAGCGCGACAGCATCGAGTCCTCGCCTTGCGCTGCGGGCAGCACGCCGTCATGCCCGCGCAGCCACTGCGCCAGACCGGCGAGCCAGACGCGCACGCCGGCCGCCACGCACCACCAGACCGAAAAGCCGAGCAGGAAGTAGCTCGTATCCGCCAGTAGGGCACCGAGCCGCCCGGCGCGGTTGAGCACGGCCGACCCGCCGCCCGAAGTCGACCAGGCACCGTCCTGCGGCGAGTAGCTCAGCAGCGCCAACAGCCAGAACAGCAAGAGCACCAGTCCAATGAAAAGGCCCAGTTCGTCGGTAAAGCGGCGCCAGCCGGGGCGCGCCGTGGCTGGCTGGCCCGTCGAGTTCAAGGTATTGAGCGAATAAGTCATACTATGGCGAACTGTACACGGCAGCCGCCGTTTTTTTCGAGGAAAGCGTTGACAATGACAAATCCCAGACATGCCCGGGTCCTGATTCTCGGTTCTGGCCCGGCCGGCTACACGGCCGCCATTTATGCGGCGCGGGCCAACCTAAAACCGCTCCTGATCACCGGCATCGCGCAGGGCGGCCAGTTGATGACGACGACCGAAGTGGACAACTGGCCGGCCGATGTCGATGGCGTGCAGGGGCCGGACCTGATGCAGCGTTTTCTGGCGCACGCCGAGCGCTTCAAGACCGAAATCCTGTTCGATCACATCAACGCTGTCGATTTCAGCAAGCGCCCGTTCATGCTCAAGGGCGACAGCGGCGAGTACACCTGCGATGCGCTGATCATCGCCACCGGCGCATCGGCCAAATACCTGGGCCTGCCCAGCGAGACCGCGTTCATGGGGCGCGGCGTCTCGGGCTGCGCCACCTGCGACGGCTTCTTCTACCGCGATCAGGTCTGCTGCGTTGTCGGCGGCGGCAACACCGCCGTGGAGGAAGCGCTCTACCTGTCCAATATCGCGTCCAAGGTCATCCTGGTGCACCGGCGCGACAAATTCCGCGCCGAGCCGATCATGATCGACAAGCTGATGGAAAAAGTCGCCGCCGGCAAGATCGAGCTCAAGACCTTCTCGATGCTGAACGAAGTGCTGGGCGACGCCAGCGGCGTCACCGGCGTGCGCCTGAAGAACGTCAACACCGGCGCCACCGAAGACCTGAAGCTCCAGGGCTGCTTCATCGCCATCGGCCATGCACCCAATACCGATATCTTCCAGGGCCAGATCGAGATGGCCGGCGGCTACATCGTGACCCAGGGCGGACTCAAGGGGTTTGCCACCATGACCAGCGTGGCCGGCATTTTTGCCGCCGGCGATGTGCAGGACCACATCTACCGCCAGGCCATCACCAGCGCCGGCACCGGCTGCATGGCGGCCCTGGACGCCCAGCGTTTCCTCGAGCAGGGCTGAAACAGCTATAATCCAAGGCTTTTCCGGCATTCCCCAAACCTGTCCATGCCAGGCTCGGGGCAGTCGGCGAATCTCTTTACCGCCACGCAGCAGTGTGGCGAGGTGCGGCGAAAGCTGTTAATTTTCTCTGGAGTGTCCAAATGGCACGCGTATGTGAAGTCACGGGCAAAGGCCCGATGGTCGGGAACAAGGTTTCCCACGCCAACAACAAAACCAAGCGCCGGTTCCTGCCGAACCTGCAATACCGCCGTTTCTGGGTCGAGACCGAAAACCGCTGGATCCGTCTGCGGATTTCCAACGCCGGCCTGCGTTTGATCGACAAAAACGGTATTGACTCCGTGCTCGCAGACCTGCGCGCACGCGGCCAAGCCTGAAACCATTAAGGAACCATCATGGCTACCAAAGGCGGACGCGAAAAAATCAAGCTCGAATCGACGGCTGGCACCGGTCACTTCTACACGACCGACAAGAACAAGAAGACCATGCCCGAGAAGATGCTGATCAAGAAATTTGATCCCAAGGCTCGCAAGCATGTGGACTACAAGGAAATGAAGCTCAAGTAAATCTGAGCTTTCAGACACAAAAAAACCCGGCTCAATGGCCGGGTTTTTTTATGTCCTGGATACAGGCATCAGGCGTTTTTCGTGGCCACGATGACCTGGAAGTTACCGAAGAACACTGTGCGACGCTCGCAGGTGAAACCGCCCATGGCTTCGAGTTGCTTCAAGGGATCATGCGAATCCCACAGCGCCAGGCCGAGCGGCTCGAAGACCTTGAAATAGGTCCAGCTTAGCGCGCGCAGCACCCACAGGTCAGGGCGATGGAACTCGGCCAGATACAGTTTTCCGCCCGGTGCCAGCACCCGGCCCGCTTCCTTGAGCGCCTGGCCCTTGAGGTTGTGCGGCAGTTCGTGCAGCAGGAAGAAGATCACGTTAGCATCGACCGAGGCATCGGCCTGCTTCATAGCCGTGGCGTTTTCTTCCAGGAACTGGATCTTGCCGGGATAGGCCAGCAGTTTGCTCTGGGCGTGGTCAAGTTCGTTCTTGATAATGTCGGCAATCAGCACGCGACGGGCGCCGGCGTCCACCGCTGCCGACACGACACGGGGAATCACATTGCCAAAGGCGCAGGAGGTGATCAGCACGTTCTTGCCGCGCAGGTTGGTCTTGAGCAGGCCGGCCGTGATGGCAGATACTAGACGGTCGTACTGGAACAGCAGGATCGCGGCGATGATCGGCTGGAAATCGATCATTCGGATCAGACGCATGTTCGAGTAGATCGGATACACATGGTCGGCGTCGTCGGGCGTGCCGGGCATGACGGCGCGCATGATGAGGGCGCCCCGCGTCACCGTGAAAAAGAAAAGCGCAGTAAAAGAAAGAACAAGAAACACGGTAACAAACGTGTAGAGCAACCAGGCTGGCATAGCTTTCCTTTGTGGGTTCGAAAGAATCAGGGGGTTCGGTGCGCCAGCAGACCGACGCGCATCACAGTCCTTGCATTATCGCCCGACCGCCCCTGAAAACTCGGGATAGTTCTTGATACAGGACAATATTCTATGTCGCCTGAACGAGGCTAAACACCGCCTTCAGGCTGGTTTAAGAAATGTCCTGACCCGATCGGGCGGCTAACGCGAACCGTCCTTGCCGGCAGTGCCGCCCAGGACGCTCAGGCCGCTCAGGCCGCCCAAATAAGGCCGCAAGGCCGGCGGCACGGTGATGGAACCATCGGCATTCTGGTAGTTCTCGATCACGGCCACCAGCGTGCGCCCGACCGCCAATCCGGAGCCGTTGAGGGTATGCACCAGTTCGTTCTTGCCCTGCGCGTTCTTGAAACGCGCCTGCAGACGGCGCGCCTGGAACGCCTCGCAATTCGACACCGAGCTGATCTCGCGAAACGTGTTCTGCGCCGGCAACCAGACTTCCAGGTCGTAGGTCTTGGCCGCGCCAAAACCCATGTCGCCCGTGCACAGCGTCATCACGCGGTAGGGCAGACCGAGCTTCTGCAGGATCGCCTCAGCGTGTCCCGTCATCTCCTCAAGCGCCGCATAGCTCTTGTCGGGGTGCACGATCTGCACCATCTCGACCTTGTCGAACTGGTGCTGGCGGATCAGGCCGCGCGTATCGCGCCCGGCGCTGCCCGCTTCCGAGCGGAAGCACGGCGTGTGCGCGGTCAACTTGATCGGCAACACGGCCTCGGCAACCACCTCGTCGCGAACGAAATTGGTCAGTGTCACCTCGCTGGTCGGAATCAGGTACAGGGCCGTATTGTCGGGCTGCGTCTCGCCCTCCTGCCCGCCCTTCTTGGCGGCGAACAAATCACCCTCGAATTTGGGCAACTGCCCGGTGCCGCGCAAGGTGTCGCCGTTGACTATGTAAGGCGTGTAGCACTCGGTGTAGCCGTGCTCCTGCGTCTGCACGTCCAGCATGAACTGCGCCAAAGCACGGTGCAGACGGGCAATCTGGCCCTTCATGACGGTAAATCGAGCCCCGGTCAGCTTGACGCCCATCTCGAAATCCAGACCCAGCGGCGTGCCCAGATCAACATGGTCCTGCACCGCGAAGTCAAAGACGCGCGGCACACCCCAGGTGCGCGCCACCACGTTGCCGTGCTCATCGGCGCCCAGCGGCACACTTTCATGCGGCAGATTCGGCACGGCCAGTAACAGCGTCTGCAATTCGGCCTGGATCTGGTCCAGCCGCGCGGCCGAGCTTTCCAGTTCGTTCTTGAGCCCGGCCACCTCGGCCATGACCGTGTCCACTTCGGCCTGCCCGGCCGCACCCTTGGCCTTGAGCTGGCCGATTCTCTTGCTCAGGCTGTTGCGCTGGCCTTGCAACTCCTCGGTGCGCATCTGGATCGTCTTGCGTTCGCTCTCCAGGGTCTGGAATGCGGCAACGTCGAGAAACGCCTGGGGCTTCTTGCGGGTTTCCAGGCGCGCAACGGCGCCGGCGAGGTCTTTTCGGAGCAGGGTAATGTCTAGCATGATTCGATTGTAGTTTTGGGCGCCAGCGATGCGGGGTCCAGGTTGGCGCCGCACAGAATGAGACAAACGGTTTCATCAGGGCGCGGCAGGTAGGCGCCAGTTTGCAGCGCAGCCAGCCCGAGGGCGGCCGCCGGCTCCACCGCCAGCTTTAGTTCCTGCCAGAGCCAGCGCTGCGCGCTGATGATGGCCGCGTCGCTCAGCAGCAGCGCGTCTCGCACATGGCGTTGACTCAGTTCCCAGGCCAGCGCGCCAATGCGCCGGGCGCCGAGCGAGTCGGCTGCAATGCCGCTGACAGCCACATCCACCGGCTGACCGGCCTGGCGCGCGGCGTGCAGGGTCGGTGCCAGTTCCGGCTCGAGTGCGACGATGCGCGTCCGGCCCTCAAACCAGGCTGCAACACCGCCGATCAGGCCGCCGCCGCCAACGCTCACCAGCACGCGGTCAGGCAGACCGGCCTGCGCCTCGATCTCGGCCGCCAGCGTACCGGCACCGGCAACGACCTCGAACTGGTCATAGGCGTGCAGCATCAGCGCGCGACTGAGGCGCTGGCGCGCCACGCAGGCCTCCTGTGCCTGCGCATAGGCCGCACCCGTAACGACCACCGTGGCACCGAGCTGGCGCAGGCGTTCGCGCTTCGCCGCGTTCGAGATTTCAGGCACAAACACCTCGCACGGCAGACGCAGCGCCTGCGCTGCCGCAGCAGTGGCAATGCCGGCGTTGCCGCCCGAGGCAATGATCACGCCGCTGGCGGGCACCGCGTTCGAGAGCATGCGGTTGAGCATGCCGCGCGCCTTGAAACTGCCACCGACCTGCAACTGTTCGAGCTTGAGCCAGACCTCGGCGCAATTCACGCCCAGTGCCGCGCCGGACAGCCGGAACAAGGGCGTCTTGCGCAGGAACTCGTCATGGGCGACCAGTCGGCGCACGGCCGCCTCGACATCCGCTCGCACTGGCGTCGGAGCGCTCATGGCGCGCGCGGCTTCAAGCCCTTGGGCAGCGGAAACTTGACCGTCTCCGGCGTGCCGTTCATCTTGCGCACCGAAACGGCGCCGAAGCCCTTTATGCGCTCGATCACCTGGTTCACGAGGAGTTCAGGTGCCGAGGCGCCTGCCGTCAGGCCGACGCGCTGTCGGCCCTCGAACCAGGCGCCCTGCAATTCATCGGCGCTGTCGACCATGTAGCTCGGCGTGCCGAGCTTGCGCGCCAGTTCCGCCAGCCGGTTGCTGTTGGAACTGGTCGGGCTGCCGACCACGATCACCAGTTCCACCTGCGTGCTCATGACTTTCACCGCGTCCTGCCGGTTTTGCGTGGCGTAGCAGATGTCCTGCTGCTTGGGCTCGCGCACGTTCGGAAAGCGCGCCTTGATCGCCGCCGCAATCTCGGCCGCATCGTCGACGCTGAGCGTGGTCTGCGTCACCACCGCCAGTTTGTCGGTCTGCGCCGGCTGCACGCGCGCCACATCGGCCACATCTTCGACCAGATGGATGCCGCCTGAGAGCTGCCCCATCGTGCCCTCGACCTCGGGGTGCCCCTTGTGGCCGATCATGAGGAACTCATAGCCTTCCTTATGCAACTTGGCGACCTCCACGTGCACCTTGGTCACCAGCGGGCAGGTCGCATCGAACACCCGGAAACCCCGCGCCGCGGCCTCCAGTTGCACCGCGCGGCTCACGCCGTGGGCCGAGAAGATCAGCGTCGCGCCGGGCGGAACGTCATCGAGGTCTTCGATGAAGATCGCGCCCTTGGCCTTGAGGTCGTTCACGACATAGGTGTTGTGTACGATCTCGTGGCGCACGTAGATCGGCGCGCCAAACTTGGCCAGCGCGCGCTCGACAATTTCGATGGCCCGGTCAACACCGGCGCAAAAGCCGCGTGGTTCTGCCAAAAGCACTTCGACGCCGGTACTCATAGCACGCCGATCACATGCACTTCAAACGTCACCGGCTGGCCGGCCAGCGGATGATTGAAGTCGAACAGCACGGCGTCGCCGCGCTCGTCGCTGCGCAACTGGCGCACGGTGCCGGCAAAGCGGCCCTGGCCATCGGGGGTGGGGAACTGCACGACGTCGCCCACTGCGTAGCTTTCGGCCGCGTCGCCCATCTCCAGCAACACCTGGCGCGCCAGCCATTGCAGCATGTCGGGGTTGCGCTCGCCGAAAGCAGCGCCTGCGGCCAGCTCGACCGTCGCGCGGCTGCCCTCGCTCAATCCCAACAAGTGCGCCTCCAGCGCCGGCGACAAGGCGCCGCTGCCCAGCGTCAGCGTGGCGGGCTTGCCGGCAAAGGTGTTGATCAGGTCGCCCGAGGGCCCCGCCAGGCGGTAGTGCAAGGTGAGAAACGAGCCCGATTCGACGCAAGGAGAAATGACAGTCATTAAGAAGTCCCGGATAAACTGGCTTGATTGTAAAAGCCAGCCCCATGCCCCTCAAAGACATCCCCCCTGACGCACGACCGCGCGAGAAGCTGCTCGCGCGCGGCGCCGCCGCCTTGAGCGACGCCGAATTGCTGGCGCTGCTGCTGCCCACCGGCATCAAGGGCAAGGGCGTGCTGCAGATGGCGCAGGAACTGCTGCAGCTCGAGCACGACAGCGGCGAAGGCTTCGACGGCATTGCCGGCCTGCTGCCTGCCAGCGCCGATGACCTCAAGCGCGTCAAGGGTCTGGGCCCTGCCAAGCGCGCCGAGATCGTGGCCGTGCTCGAACTCGCGCGGCGCGCACTGGCGCAACAGCTCAAGGCGCGCACCGTCTTTGCCAGCCCGGACAACGTCAAGCAGTATCTGCTACTGCACCTGGCGAACAAGGGACACGAGGTTTTTTCCATCCTTTTCCCGGACGTGCAAAACCGGCAGCTGGCGCTCGAAGAGCTGTTCAGCGGCACGCTCACGCAAACCAGCGTCTAGACGCATCAGGTGACGATCTAAAATTCGTTAGTCCTTCAAAGGTAGTGGCCAACGAGGCAAGTTCTTTGACTTCCTCCATGCTGAACTGGCGAATTGAAGTTGCAGATGTTTCGTGGTCGTATATCTCAACGATGCGAGTTCTTACTTCCGTTGTGCGTAAAACGTTTTAAGTAGCACTGGGAGATGAAGTGGTGACCGCGTGCTTCTGCCATCAAACTTCATGCCTGAGTGAACGGTGGCGCTGGGATTTTCGGAAAACCCGCATAGTTGCCAATCAAAAGTTTTTCGTGCCGTTCCCGATGGGGCCCAGAGGGGAATTCAAAATAACTTTCCTGTCGAAGGCGTACATCTAATTTCTAAAAGACCCGTGGGCTCTAGAAGTTGTATCACTCCTGACCCATCCGTTCGATTGACAATAAGAACCCGGCCGTCAGTGGTGAGCAGCCGAATTTGGAATTAAGTTACTTGGAGAAATGATCTGGCGGCGCCGACATAGGCGAGGTTACCTTTTGTGTCGACCTTGACTACTACCGAGGGAAGCGCGCCGAGCGCGGCATGATGGCAGGATAGGGTCACGTCTGGGTCAAACGGCCTGGTGAGTGACAAGGGTGCGACACGCGGAAGCGCTTCGGCGGTGTCGGCTCGTCCACTAACTAGATGAAGGGACCACCCAAACTCGGTCTGAATGGGGCCAATGATTGTTCCGAAGGGTGCATTGCAAAGAACCTCCGCAATAGGGCCAACGAAACTTGAACACTTGGTAATCCCCAGATCTCCCCCGCTCCCGGAACTGCCTAGGTCGCCACTTACAGCGTACGCGACCAAGGCGAACGGCATACCTTTCGAGGTGATGAGATTCGCCGCGTAATCCGCTGTGCTCTTCTTTCCAACAACAATCCACGTGGATCTTATGAAAGCGTCCTGGTAATCGCTGCCCCACGCTGAGGAACCCAGCAATGTGAGAATAATGGAAATATAGCTGGTTGCGTGCTTTGTCGATGTCTTCAGCATGAATCCTTCTCCCCGATTAGTTGCCTGCAGCTTACATGAACAATCGCGCTGAAGCCCTTCATGCTGGCCCTCGTCGCGGCACCATCACATCGTAATCATGATTGCCGTGCCTAGCGGTGTTCGATCCAGCGCCGATCTGAAAGAGCAATAAAGCGCAAGACCTAGGGCACTTGACCGGTATTCTCCAACGTTCAACGACTGGTTTTACATACCGCTAGTGCCAGCTTCTGGCCTGGATGCGGTCGCAGCACTACAGGTTTAAATTGCGACACAACACAATGAATTGGCCGCACACATTGCGAGTTGCTGGAAGACCGTGCCAAGTTGCGAGTGCCTTGCACTTACGGTACGGTAACTCCTGATGTGGCGATATCGGACTTGTTGAAGACCAGCCGGGCGAACCGCCTTCAGTGCCATTCGACCGCCCAAGGTTAGTCGTTATAAGTCGAATTGAGAATTTTTGGTGGCCTGCTGATCGTGTCGCTCGTATAGACCGTCTTGAATTCGAGCTACTGCCGCTCGCTGTCTTTTGTTTGCTCATGATCGATCTCCTTGGTTTACCACCATCCCTGCGCGCGGTCGAGGCGTAGCAGCAGCCAGCAACAGAGCCGAAAGACGGCGATTTTTTGGAGGTGTATGCATTTGTCCGTACGAACGGACGCGACCACTTCTCTGCCCCTGCATGCGAAGCGCGTCTACAGATACTACTGAAAAGAATGTCGTTCGAACATTGAGCCTCCAAAAAATAAGACCTGGCCGCCAGATCAGCATTTGAACGTATGCCCGCATTTGTCACGTCCATTGATATGGCTCAAACTCTATGTTCCTTCATGTTCATTTATGTTCGGTAGTGCACCGAGCGTCTCCGGGGGAAAGATATCCAATGCTGGTGAATATTGGGTTGCCTAGGGCGCGGCAGATTTCTGTCGCCCGTCGCTATCAGTGCTGCAACCACAAAGGAGTTGAACCATGAGTACGATGACGACCAAGGACGGTACGCTGATCTACGACAATGACTGGGGCACCGGACAACCGATGGTGTTCAGCCACGGCTGGCCACTCAGTGCGGAAAGCTGGGGGGCTCAGATGCTACTCAAGACCGTGCTGCCACTGATTGCAATCGCGCTGTGCGTGCTATTTCTCCTCACCGTATCCGCGTGCGGCGGGTCGGCGAGCGACGCCGGTGTGGCGCTCGATCGACCAGCCAGCTTCACCGACAAACAGTGGCTCGGCAAGCAGTTGTTCTTCGACACTAATCTCTCAGAGCCGGCCGGTCAGGCCTGCGTCGCGTGCCACGCGTCGCAAGTCGGATGGACCGGACCCAGCGCGATGGTCAGCCAAGGCGGCGCAGTCTACGAGGGTGCCGTGACAGGCCGGTTCGGCAACAGCAAACCGCCGTCGAGCGCGTACGGCGGTAACAGCCCCGTGCTGCATCTCGACGCCACGAACGGCTGGACCGGCGGCATGTTCTGGGACGGCCGCGCCACCGGCCTGACGCTCGGGGATCCGCTGACCGAGCAGGCTATCGGCCCGTTCCTGAACCCGCTGGAGCAGAACAACGCGAGTGCCGGCGTTGTCGTGGACAAGGTGAAGCAATCGACCTACGCGAACCTGTTCATGCAGGTGTGGGGCACGCACGCCTTCGACAACACTGTGACGGCGTACCAGATGATCGGCCGCTCGATTGCCGACTACGAGCGCTCCGCAGAGGTGAGTCCATACAACTCGCGGTTCGACACGTTCATCGGGTCGGACAACGGGCTGACCGCGCAGGAGACGCTGGGGCTCTCGCTGTTCAACGGCAAGGCGAAGTGCGCCAGCTGCCACACCAGCACCGCCAATCCTACCAGTGGCAAGGTGCTGTTCACCGACTTCACGTACATCAACCTCGGTGTGCCGAAGAACCCGATGAACCCGTTCTACTCGGAGCTCGCTTTCAATCCTCTGGGCGCGTCGTGGGTTGACCTGGGTCTGGGCGGGTACCTGAAGAGCGCCGGCTACGACGCGTCGGTCTACGAACCGGAACTCGGCAAATTCAAGGTGCCGACACTGCGCAACGTCGACACGCGGCCGAACGCGGGCTTCGTGAAGGCGTATGGCCACAACGGCTACTTCAAGAGCCTCGAGGACATCGTCCACTTCTACAACACCCGCGACCTACCCGGCGCCGGCTGGCCCGCACCCGAGTATGCGGCCAACATGACCAGCGAGGTAGGCAATCTCGGTTTGACACCGGCGGAGGAGCAGGCCATCGTCGTCTTCCTGAAGACGCTGAGCGACACGAAAGCCCCATAGGATCAGAGTTCGACGATCCCCACCGATAAAGAAGGAGGTTCCCAGTGAGTACGATTGCGACGAAAGACGGTACACAAATATATTACAAAGACTGGGGCACAGGACAATGTGTGGTGTTCAGCCATGGCTGGCCCCTCAGTGCGGATAGCTGGGAGGCTCAGATGCTGTTCCTGGCCTCCAACGGCTATCGCTGCATTGCCCATGACCGTCGCGGCCATGGCCGGTCGAGCCAGTCCTGGAATGGCAACGACATGGACACCTATGCAGACGACCTCTCGGCGCTCATCGAAAAGCTCGATCTGAAAGGTGTCATCCTCGTCGGCTTCTCCGCAGGTGGCGGCGAAGTTGCCCGTTATATCGGCCGCCACGGTACGAAACGCGTGGCCAAGGCGGCGCTGATCTCCGCCGTCGCGCCCCTGATGCTGAAAACGCCGTCCAATCCCGGCGGTCTGCCGATCGGGAAATTCGACGAGATTCGCGTCGCCTCGCTCGCCGACCGCTCGCAGTTTTACAAGGACCTCGCCAGCGGCCCGTTCTTCGGCGCAAATCGGCCCGGTGCCAAGGTCTCACACGGCATGATCGACACCTTCTGGCATCAGGGAATCATGGGCGGTCACAAGAACACCTTCGACTGCATCAAGGCGTTCTCCGAGACGGACTTCACCGAAGACCTGAAGAAGTTCGATGTGCCGACGCTGATCGTTCATGGTGATGACGACCAGATCGTGCCGATCGGCGCCGCGGCTCTTTGCTCATCTAAGCTTGTCAAGAACGCGACCCTGAAGATTTACACGGGCGCACCCCACGGCCTTCCGATCACGCACACAGACCAACTCAACGCCGATCTGCTGGCATTCCTCAAGACCTGATGTGACTTTGAACCAAGGAGAAACATTATGAAAGGTTTTGTGCAAGATATCGAGGGTCTCGCCGTCAATAATGAAGAGTTTCGGCGGGTGCTTTACACGCTCTATGCGCCACCAAATCATCGGGACGGCGTCGCCCACCATACCCGCGCCGATGCGCAGGCCGACAACGAACACTTCGACGGAAAAACGACGGAATAATGAGCCGACCGCGTATCCCACGGCGGACATTTTGCCGGTACCCTGCGCGAGATCAACGAAGACGATGCCTTGTTCGCCTTCAATCTTCCGCTTGCGAGCCAACGGCTGAAATTCGAAGCGAAAATTATTAGCATACTATGACAGGTACAGAAAGCTGCTGCGAATTTTGTGCAAGGCATGTGTGGCGCGATTCGAAGGATAGAAAATGAATGCGGAAATACTACTCGCCCAACCGCGTGGCTTTTGTGCCGGAGTAGATCGCGCGATCGAAATCGTCGAGCGAGCACTCACGGAGTTTGGCGCACCGATCTATGTGCGCCACGAAATCGTACACAATGCTTATGTCGTCAATGACTTGCGCAACAAAGGCGCAATTTTCATCAATGAATTGCAAGATGTCCCAGGCGGCAATACCGTCGTTTTTTCGGCGCATGGTGTCTCCAAAGCAGTACAGGATGAGGCCGATGCACGCGGCTTGAGAGTATTTGATGCAACCTGCCCTTTGGTGACCAAGGTACATATCGAAGTGGCAAAAATGCGCCGTGAAGGACGCGAAATCATCATGATCGGCCACCAAGGCCATCCAGAAGTGGAAGGCACGATGGGCCAATCGGAACATGGAATGCATCTGGTCGAGACCGCGCATGATGTGGAAAAACTGCAAGTGACCAATCCGAACATGCTGGGCTATGTTTCACAAACCACCTTATCCGTAGACGACACCATTGAAGTCATTCGGGCGCTGAAACGCAAATATCCAAGCATTACCGAGCCGAAAAAAGCCGATATATGCTACGCGACCACGAACCGGCAGGAAGCAGTGAAATTCATGTGCGCCGCAGGTGGATCTCGTAATCGTGGTCGGCAGCCCAAATAGTTCCAACTCCAACCGCCTCCGTGAAGTCGCAGAAAAAAATTGGACTGAGGCATACATGGTAGACAACGCGACGCAAATCGATCTGGCATGGTTGGTCGGGAAAATGCGCATCGGCGTGACCGCTGGCGCATCGGCGCCAGAAGTTTTGGTGCAGTCGGTGATTGATCGCTTGAAGGAATGCGGCGCGAAGAGCGTGCGAACACTGGAAGGCGTAGAAGAACATGTTGCCTTTCCGTTGCCAAAGGGATTGAGCAAATTTCAGACAGCGGGGAGTTCAAGTCAGAGCAATGCATGATTTGCATTCGGTTTTGTCAAATGACATACAAGATATCAGAGAAAGCAAATTTATTACCGTTCGTCTCGTGTGGTCACACATCAATTTGGAATAAGGTTTGCAATGACGAAAAACAACATCCCGCATCATGTCGGTTTCATTCCCGATGGAAACCGTCGCTGGGCTACGGATCGTGGTCTTCCCAAAGAGGCTGGATATGCTAATGGCATCAACCCGGGGTTACTGCTGTATGAGAAATGTAAAGAATGCGGGATCGAGGAAGCTTCCATCTACTGCTTTACCCAGGACAACACCAAGCGGCCTTCGGTTCAGAAACAGGCATTCAGCGAGGCCACTGTTGCATTCGCTTTAGAGATCGCACGTCGTGGCGCAGCCCTGCTGGTTGTCGGCGATGAGACCTCGACGCAATTCCCCAAGGGGTTAACAGAATTCCGGCAGCGCCAGGGTGTCGGAATGAAGGTGAATCTACTGGTCAACTATGGCTGGGAATGGGATCTGGCCGGTCTTAAAAACGGCGGCCTGCGTTCCAATGAAGTTTCACGTCTGGATTTGATCGTACGCTGGGGTGGAG
The DNA here is from genome assembly GCA_903828665.1 of uncultured beta proteobacterium. Taxonomy (GTDB): domain Bacteria; phylum Pseudomonadota; class Gammaproteobacteria; order Burkholderiales; family Burkholderiaceae_C; genus Rhodoferax. Next base: position 3,813 of record CAIKMZ010000097.1, on the reverse strand, counting down.
GTCGCCGCTTGAGCGGTTTTCTCCCGGCGCAATCGGTTTATGCGGATTTCTATGTCAGGGACGAATATTGGCCAGATTTTGATCCGCAGCATTTTGAGCACGCACTTGCCTGGTATAAAAAACAGGATCAGACACTTGGCGGGTAATGCACTGGGCAGAAGAAGTTCATGGTACTTATACACGTCGCGGTTGCGCTTTTCATAGGACATTGAAGGCCAACTGTCTGAGTCGAATCCAGGCTCTGCCGGAAGCAAAACTCTATTCAGCGCTGTGTGCGATGACGAAGAGATACGGGTAGTGCCTCGCGCGAAAATTTATTTAGAAGAACTTTGCGAAGACCCATCATGGCACTTCCCTATGCAACAAGCGCTGACGAACTTGCACCCCTGCGCAATCACGACCGCCCGCACATGGCCCTAGGTGGATCGACCCCGGAGCAGTACCTGGCCAAGACTGCATAAACCTTCTACTTCTGACGTCAGTGGAAAACGGGGGAATACCCCTCGACATCGATGGATCCTAACCAAATATTACCGAACATTCGCCAAGCACGTCTGCAGTTCTGCCACGCAGACCGGCACGTCTCCACTGGAGAGCCGTTTGATCCACGCGGACTCCCTTAACTCGATGGTCCGGAGAAACTCGTTTGCCCGGGCGCCTTTGCCCGACATCTGGGCAAAAGTGTCGAATCCCGACTCAAGAAGCCTATGAAAAGAACCAAGGCCTATTATCGAGGCCGGCCTGCGCATCATCTTCAGCATCAGGCGCAGCCCGGGCGTACGTGTGTGGCGATCCAGTTCGCGCCCGGCATTCAGCATCATTTTCAATTGGCGGTATCGGTCTTTCTCGCGGCCAACCGACCGCCAGCAGGCCACGTAGCGGCTGGCACGGTCAAACACGCCACGACCCCCCAAGTCCGCCATCCAGACCGCTGCCATCTGGCGATCAAGCTCTTCTGTCAACATATGCAACTCCGCCAGCGACACTGCCGTCGCGACGACCTGTTGCGGAAAGAGCCTTTGAAGTGCACCCGCGATGCGCGCAAACTGTTGATCTCGCAGAGAGTAGTCTTTGTCGCTGTACAGATCTTCCAGAAAGAAACGCGCCGCACCCGCATATTCAGCCGATGCCAGAAAATCCGCATACGTTCCGGAAAATCTATTCGCCTGAAACAGCTTGATCGCGACCGTTGCGGCGTGAAGGCTTGGAGTCGATGCCGCGTCCAAGCGAAGGGCGGCAACCTGCGCCACTGCATTTCGAATCGTGTCTGCTGCATCCATAAGTAGGCTCAATGTACAGAATAGGGTCAGTTTTCGGTCGGCGGCAACAGCTAAGGACAGAGCGCCCGGATCTCATCAAGGCTGACTTCATGACTTGAATTTAGTATTCGTGCCTTCCAATCCTTTACGAATTTTGCGCGCGAGATCATAGGCGTCGCCAACGGCCAACTGGTGGGTGAAATACAACTGTGGGTTCTCGGCTGTCTCCTGGTTGTACAGACAATGGATGGTGAAGCCCTGCTCACGCATTAACTGAACCAGAGGATTGATTTCGGAGGCGATAAGCGCGAAATCTGGCGCGACAGCTGTCCTTTTTCCTCCGTCGAGCGGTTCGAAAGCCACCGTATGCGAGACGCCCATTTCAGACTTTAGCGCGACACCGTCCAGCACGATTGTTTCTTTGCGCGGAATGCTAACGATGACCACGCCGTCATCTGCCACCTCAGCCGTTCCACCAAGTATCTTTTCAAGCTTGTCCTTGTCGAGTGAGGTCTTGGGAGTCGTTGCCGATTTTTGTGGAAGCGGCGTGCCGGTACGGGCAATGACGGCGGCAATAGCGCGTGCAAGGTCAAGCGGATGCCCAATGCCCCTGAAATGCATGTGAAACAGCTGCGGTGACAAATCAACAAAATGTTGGTGGAACGCCTGGAACATCAGACCGTTCTTGATGATCTGATCAATAACAAAATTTGTCTCCTTGGAGAGCAGAGACAATTCACCAGTAACAATGGCCTTGTCGAGTCCGAGACTTTGGAACGCGAATTCATGGTTTACCTGCCAGGCTGCCTTGAACGGAATTCCACCTGGACCCGTAACATGAAGATCCTTTCGATCCAGGGATATGGAGAGGATACCGTTGGTCACTTGGCCGTCGGTGCGCAAAATTTCTTCGATTTCTTTAACTGGTAATTTTTCGCCAGGATGCACGGTCGGGCCTTCTGGCGCATCGCCAGCAGCCGACGCCACCTGTGGAAAAAGATTGGTAGCTAACCCGGCGGTAATACTGCCGCCCAACATCATTGTCCGACGGCGGATGCGCGAGACTTCCATATCTGAACTCATGTCCTCACTCCTTTAAATGAAATTCCATCAATAAATTTACCTGTGACCTTATTCGGATCTGGAAGTACGCTTGTGCAGCGTCGAGTCGCGAACATCTATTTGCAGTCCCACTTGATGGTCATGATCGGACACTGTTGGTACCTCGTCTCCATTTCAACCAAGTACTAGCAGGCTGGCTATTCACTCGTTCTTCCGTCGAAGTGTTCGCTGTCAGCCGGCGCGTCAGCGCGCGTATGGTGGACCACCCCGTCCCGATGATTCGGCGGCGCATAAAGCTTCATGGGCAGGGTGCCGCTCTCCGCAACGCTTAACGGGCCGTGGTATTGGCCTTTTGTGTTGCATTCGGTGCCAGTGTCGAGTGGTCATTTGCCTGCCCAGGCATAGGCATCGAGTCCGACTGCTGCGCCTTGCTTATATCTGACTTTGCGGCAGACGTCGTCGCTGGCGGTTCCTTGGTCGGCCCGGCAGGCACGGTACCGACGACGGATGATTGTGAAGCGGTATCACTGGCGGTTGCCGCAGGCGCCCGCACTGCTGGCATGGGCGCAACGGCATCTGAACAGCTCGCTGAAAGGGCAGCAGCAAGAATAATGATTGCCACTGCCCCCTGTTGACGATCCAAAGCATTCATAAGAACTCCAGGTACAAAATCTCACGTCGCTCTCGACGTTTGAGAGGATCGAGCAAGTCCGTGGTCCGCTGCTATAGCGCCTAGTACGGTCTGCCCGTTCTTTGACGACAAGGCAGGGGATCAGTTCTTGCCGAACTTCGCTTTGGCGGCTGCGATGCAGCTGGTCTTGGCTTCGCCCGCCAGGGCGTCACACTTTTCCAAAGCCACCTTGTAGTTGGCATCCATCTTGTCGTCAGAAGCTTCCTTCTTGGCTTCGCCGATCTTTTTGCCCAGCTTGGCATCTGCCAGTGCCTTCACTTCTACCGCCTTGGCTTCCTTGACGCATACGTCCTTGGCGTTACCGGCCTGGTCGTTGCATTTTTCCTTGGCAACCGCATAAGCCGACTTGGCTTTGGCCATTAGCACCTTGGTCTGGTCGGCGGCTTTGCCGCTGTAGCTGTATTCCAGCTCGGCGCGTGCAACCTTCTCCTTGGCCTTGGCTTCCTCAACACAGATGTCTTTGGCATTGCCGGCCAGCGCAGCGCATGCTGCCTTGTCGGCCTTGTAATCCGCGCTGATGCGGGTCTTGTCGGCCTTGTACTCAGCCTTGCTGATGGTTGCTGCCTGTGCCGCCGATAGTGACAGCAGGGCGGCAACGACGAGCGAAGCCTTGAAGTTGAAAGATGTCTTCATAACAATCCTTTTCGAATGTCAGCAATTGAAATTTTGAGGCTTTCGCCTCACCCTTGAATATGCGGCAGACAGCCGGATGCGATCTGTGATATGGCTCGACGTTACGCAGGGCGATGCCAAGGGTCTGTGCGGTGACGTACAGAACTTTCCAAACCGGGCCAATAAACT
>CAIKMZ010000096.1 GCA_903828665.1 uncultured beta proteobacterium | reverse complement strand
GACGCCACACAGCTTCTCAGTGCGACTTAGAGCATGGCGTAGCAGCGACACTACTGTCGTGGCGCTTCAGACGCTTGTAGGGGCGATTTTGGTGATCGTCGAAGATCGTGCAGTGGGTCGCACCGAATCGAGTCTAGGGGAGGGAGTGGGGGAGTAAAAAAAGCGACCAAGTCGCTTTTTTTATGATTGATGGTGCCGCTTGACGGAATCGAACTGTCCACCTTCTCCTTACGAAGGAGCTGCTCTACCAAATGAGCTAAAGCGGCACAAGCAAATTATAGCAATACTGTCGTCAGTTTGGCTGCTCGATATCCCTTTTGTCGCTGTCCTCGTTGCCATTGGCGCGCACACGCTGACGAACCTCGTTCGTGATCTCTTCAAGTTTCTCGTTGGTATGCGACTGGAGGTCGATGACATTCATCTCTGCGGTCAGATGCTTGGCATAAAAACGGTCGATCATTTCGACCGAGGTGCGAGCATTTCTTGCGAGTGACAACAGATTGATGCCACGACCATTGATCAATCGCATCATGATCGCTGTGTGGCGCAGCGAGTAGAGCGTTCGCGAATGCCCATTGTTATCCTTCTTGAGTTCTGACATTTCGAGCAAGTAGTCGAACTGACGATGGAGTTGTTGGAGCGCATAGTCGCGATTAAGTGGACTTTCGGGTTGAAAAAGATGGACCTCGTTGATGTCTTTGTACTTCGCTGCCACATGCCTCGCCTTGATGCGTTCATAGACTTCGATGGTCGATGGCATGGACACCACGGGACTTGAGTGATTCTTCGTTGGTGGGTGAGTCAAGCGCAGAAATTGATTGGGCTCTCTGACGATGGCGACATGCTTGTGCTTGAGGACGCGCAAATCAGTAGGGCGAATTGGCGTGTTCGCCATGAACAAGATCATGTCGTAAAGCTCTTGCGTCAGTTCAATGTTTCTCAGTGGCTTGATGGTCTTGGTCTTTTCATCAACGCCGAAAATTTTCTTGACCTTGCCAATGTTTGCCAACGCGGTGTTGTGCAGTTTGTTGTATTCGACAGTAGAGAACCATGATCGTGGGGTGTCAACTGTCTTCAGCGATGGAAATGCGGGAAGCGTATTGATGATGTTCATTCGCTGCGCGTACCTCAAGATGGTCTTGATGTGCGATAGCTGAACCTTGAGAGATGAAACGCTTAGCTCGCGGTCTTCTGTGTTGAGTTGGGTTAGGTACTCGTTGATGACTCTGTAATCAACTTCGTGGGCTTCGTACTTTTTGAAGAATGGAACGATGTCACCATTCAATCGAAGTTGATCATCGTGAATCTTTCGCGCTGCGATTTCTTTGCGTGTGACACGCCCTTCGTTTTCTTTCAGTAGACCCCAAGCACAAGCGATAAAGCCACTTTTCTTCGTCAGTGGAAGATTGTTCAGTTTCTTGGACTTGAGTTCGACGAAGAATTCTTCAGCGAACTTCAGTGCTTCCCTTCGTTCCTCTGCCTTCGTGCTGCGACGAGTGATTTTTCCATCCTCGTAGTAGCGCACATAGTAGAACTTCGATGCCTCCATCTTGTAGATGGTCAGCGTGTTGAACCCTCGAACTTTCTCGATAGTCGAGGGGATTGGAACAGTCGCGTTGCGCTTGGAAGAGTCAGACTTCATTTTTTGCACTCAATAAATTGTATAGTGTTTTCTATACAAGTCAAATCAGCAAAAAACACTTATAAATCAACAGGTTGCGTGATTTTTAGTGTCGTAGGTAACTGATTACGAATGAGCTGCTCTACCGACTGAGCTACACCGGCCTACCGGCGTGAATTATAGCCGGCGATATCAGTCGGCCAGCGCGCGCGTGACGACTTCGCGCACGTCCTTGCTAAGGTCGCTCTTGGCGGCAACGCGGGCAATGGCTTCGCGCGCGGCGCTGCGGTGCGGCTCGGCGAGCTTCTTCCAGCGGTCCAGGGCGCGCGCCAGGCGCGCGGCCACCTGCGGGTTGAAGCTGTCGAGTTCCATCACGCGCTCGCTCCAGAACACGTAGCCGGCGGCATCGGGCCGGTGGAAGGCCGCCGGGTTGGCGCTGCAGTAGCTGAAGATGACGCTGCGCGCGCGGTTCGGATTGCGCAGATGGAAGTCCGGGTGGTTCAGCAACTGGCGCACCAGCGGCAGCACCTGCCCGCCACGGTCGCAGGCGCCGGCCTGCAGCGCGAACCACTTGTCGAGCACCAGGTCTTCCTTGGCGAACAGCGTGTGAAAGCGCGCGAGCGCCGGCGCTGCCAGCTCGTGCCCGCTGTTGACGAGCGCGCTCAGCGCGTTGAAGCGGTCCGTCATGTTGCCGGCGTCCTTGAAGCGCTGGTAGGTCTTGCCGGGCCAGACGCTGTCGGCCTTGCCGCGCGCCGCCAGGCACAGGTGCGCCAGTGCCATGCCGGCCAGGGCGCGGCGCCCCGCCGACAGGGCATCGGGCCGGTAGGCGCCGTTCTCGCTGTGGCTCTCGAAAGCCCATTGCCAGTCGGGCGCCAGCGCGTCGGCCAGCTGCGCGCGCATGGCTTCGCGCACCGCGTGGATGCGCTGCGGGTCGACCACGTCGAGCTGCTCGGCGATGTAGGTCTCCGAGGGCAGGGTGAGCACCAGTTCCTTGAAGGCGGCGTCGAGCCCGGGGTGGCGCAGCACGCTGCGCATGGCTTCGACACAGGCCGCATCGAGCACTCCGGCGTCGTTGGCGCTATCGCTGGTGACGGCCTTGACGATGCTGCGCAGCGCCAGGCGCTGCCCGCCTTCCCAGCGGTTGAACGGATCGGGGTCATTGGCCAGCAGCGTCAGCAACTCGGCGTCGCTGTAGTCGAAGTCCAGCAGCACCGGCGCGCTGAAACCGCGCAGGATGGAGGGCACCGGCGCCTCGTCCACGTTGACGAAGGTGATGGCTTCGCCGGGTTGGCTCATCACGAACAGGTGGCTGTCGGTGGCTTCGCCGTCGCGGCCCCGCACTTGCAGGGGCAAGGTGGCGCCATTGGCGCCGAGCAGGCCGATCTGCACCGGGATCACGAACGGCTCCTTGTGCGCCTGGCCCGGCGTGGCCGCGCACTGCTGGCTGAAGTTCAGCGTGTAGGTGCGCGCCTGCGCGTCGAACTGGCCGCTGGCCTGCAGGCGCGGTGTGCCGGCCTGGCTGTACCAGCGTTTGAACTCGGGCAGCAGGCGTGCCAGATCGGATGCCGGATTGGCGTCGGCGATGGCTTGTGCGAAGTCGTCGCAGGTCACGGCCTGTCCGTCATGGCGCGCGAAGTACAGCGTCATGCCCTTGGCAAAGCCGGCGCGCCCGACCAGGGTCTGCATCATGCGCACGACCTCGGCGCCTTTTTCGTAGATGGTGACGGTGTAGAAGTTGTTGATCTCGACGTAGCTGTCAGGCCGCACGGGGTGCGCCATCGGGCCCGCGTCCTCGGCGAACTGCACGGTGCGCAGCACGCGCACGTCCTCGATGCGCTTGACGGCGCGCGCCGATGCGTCGCCGCACAGGTCCTGCGAGAACTCCTGGTCGCGGAACACCGTCAGGCCTTCCTTCAGGCTGAGCTGGAACCAGTCGCGGCAGGTGATGCGGTTGCCGGTCCAGTTGTGGAAGTACTCGTGGCCGACGACGCTCTCGATGTTTGAGTAGTCGGCATCGGTGGCGGTGGCCTGGTTGGCCAGTACGTACTTGGTATTGAAGATGTTGAGGCCCTTGTTCTCCATGGCGCCCATGTTGAAGTCGCTGGTGGCGACGATCATGAAGCGCTCCAGGTCCAGCGGCAGACCGAAGCGCGCCTCGTCCCAGACGACGGAGGCCATCAGCGAGTTCATGGCGTGCTCGGTCTTGTCGAGGTCGCCCGCGCGCACGTAGACCTGCAGCAGGTGCTCCTTGCCGGCGCGCGAGGTGATGCGCTGTTCGCGGCACACCAGCTGCCCGGCCACCAGCGCGAACAGGTAGGAGGGCTTGCGGTGCGGATCGACCCAGGTCGCGAAATGGCGGCCCTCGTTGCCGGCGCCTTCGAGCGGGCCTGAGTCCACGAGGTTGCCGTTGGACAGCAGCACCGGATACTTCTGCTTGTCGGCGCGCAGCGTGACGCTGTAGCTGGCCATGACATCGGGGCGGTCCATGAAGTAAGTGATGCGCCGGAAGCCCTCGGCCTCGCACTGCGTGAAGAAGGATTCGTTGCTGACGTACAGGCCCGACAGCTTGCTGTTCTTGGCCGGCGCGCAGGTGGTGAATATCTCCAGATCGAAAGAACCCTCGGCCGGCAGGTTGTCCAGCACCAGCTGGCTGTTTTCCATTTTGAACGAGGTGCCCTGGCCGTTGACCAGCACGCGCGCCAGATTGAGTTCTTCGCCGTCGAGCCGCAGCGGCTGGGCGGCAACGTCCGGATTGCGGCGCAGCGTCATTTTGTTGAGGACGCGGGTCTTGGCCGGGTCGAGGTCAAAACACAGGTTGACGGTGTCGATCCAGAACGCGGGTGCCGCGTAGTCGGCGCGCAGGGTCACCGTGGTCGGGCCGTCGGCTTCACGAGGTAGCAACATGCAGATTCTCCAGAAAATTCGATTGGATCAAGTCAAGGTAATTGCCGACGCTGGTCAGCACGTGGGGGCCGGCCAGCTGCTCGGCCGTGTGCGAGGTGCAGACGGCGACGGCGCGCATGCCGGCGCGGCGCGCCGCTTCGATGCCGAGTGGCGCGTCCTCGAACACGATGCAGGCGTGCGCCGGCGTGTTCATGCGCCGCGCGGCTTCGAGAAAGATGGCCGGGTCCGGCTTGCCGGGCAGGCCTTCGTCGCCGCCGACCACCGCATGCGGCGGCGTCGGCAGTTTCAGGTTCGAGAACGCAAAGGCGATGTTGTGCCGGTCGCCGGCGGTGCCGACGCCGACCTTCAGGCCGCGCTCGCGCGCCTGTTGCGAGAACGTCGTGAAGCCCGCCACTTCCGCGAACACCGGGGCATAGAGTGCGCGGTACAGGTCTTCCTTTTCCTGGATCAGCGCGTGGGCTTCGGCTTCGTCGAGGTCGCGCCCGAACAGATCGCACATGCACTCGATGCCGGTGCGCCCGGTGGTGCGGCGCATCAGCTCATCGACGTCGATCGCCATGCCGTGGCGCTGCGTGAACGCGATCCAGCTCTGCGCGTGCCAGGGCATGGAGTCGATCATGGTGCCGTCCATGTCGAAGATCAGGGCCTGCACCTGCATCACACGCCCTGCTTCAGGGACGCTTCGATGAACGGGTCGAGATCGCCATCGAGCACCTTCTGCGTCGCCGAGGTTTCGTAGTTGGTGCGCAGGTCCTTGATGCGGCTGTTGTCGAGCACGTAGCTGCGGATCTGGTGGCCCCAGCCGACATCGGTCTTGGAGTCTTCGAGCTTTTGCTGTTCGGCCTGGCGCTTGCGCATCTCGTGGTCGTATAGGCGGCTGCGCAGGCGCTTCCAGGCGACGTCGCGGTTGCCGTGCTGGCTGCGCCCGTCCTGGCACTGCACCACGATGCCGGTCGGCAGGTGGGTCAGGCGCACGGCCGAGTCGGTCTTGTTGATGTGCTGGCCGCCAGCGCCGCTGGCGCGGAAGGTGTCGACGCGGACATCCGAAGGGTTGATGTCGATCTCGATCGAGTCGTCCACCTCGGGGTAGACGAAGACCGAGGCGAACGAGGTGTGGCGACCGCCCGACGAGTCGAACGGCGACTTGCGCACGAGGCGGTGCACGCCGGTCTCGGTGCGCAGCAGGCCGAACGCGTATTCGCCCTCGACCTTGATCGTCGCGCCCTTGATGCCGGCGGTATCGCCCGCGGTCTCGTCCTCGATCGTGACGGTGAAGCCCTTGCGCTCGGCGTAGCGCAGGTACTGGCGCAGCAGCATGCTGGCCCAGTCGCAAGCCTCGGTGCCGCCGGCGCCGGCCTGGATGTCGACGAAGGCGTTCATCGGATCGGCCGGGTTGTTGAACATGCGGCGGAATTCCAGCCCCTCGATGATGGCGGCGAGCTTGGCGGTGTCGGCTTCGATGGTGACCAGGCCGGCCTCGTCGTTGTCGGCCTTGCTCATCTCGAACAGTTCGCTGTTGTCGGCGAGTTCGCTGGTGAGGCTGTCGAGCGTCACCACGACGCCGTCGAGCGCCTTCTTTTCGCGGCCCAGTTCCTGGGCGCGCTTGGGGTCATTCCAGACGCTGGGGTCTTCGAGCGAGGCGTTGACGGTTCTCAGGCGTTCCGATTTGGCAGCGTAGTCAAAGATACCCCCGTAACTCGAGCGTGCGTGCGCTCAGGTCAGCGAGTTTGGTGCCGATGAGGTTGATGCGTTCTGCTTCCATGATGACTATCCTTGTTTTGTGTGAAATGACGGGGAGGGCGGCACGTGCCGCCAAGCGGCAAGAAGTGCGCTCGAACCCCGATGTGGGCGTATTTTCTCACGCCAAGGCTTCGGCCTGCGGCGTGGCGCCGCGATGGCCCTGCGGATCAGGCGATGAAGCGGTCGATCAGCGCCGCCAACTGCTCGGGCTGGTCGTGGTGCAGCATGTGGCCAGCGTCGGTGATATGCGCGATTTCCACCTGCGGCACGGCCTTGAGCCGCTTGTGGAACTGCGCCAGCGTGAACTTGCCCTTCCACCACATTTCCATGCTGTTGTCGGAGGCTTCCACCGCCAGCACCGGCATGCCGATGCGTTTGTAGATCTCCAGCACTTCGTCAACGCGGTAGAGCTGGCCGTTGTGAACCTTGTGCGCCGGGTCGCCCAAAATGCACCATCGGCCCTGCGCGTCTTGCCGGGCCCAGTGCTGCGCCAGCCAGCGCGCCTTGTCGGCGCCCAGGCGCGGGTTGGTCTTCATCAGGCGCTGGGCCACGCCCTCCAGGCTGGCATAGGCCTTGAGGTCGAGCTCGCCCCGGTGCAGTTCCTTGAGGTGGTCGAACCACTTGGCATAGCGGCCCGGCGCCTCGTCGGGCGTGGTGGCCGGCATGCCGAAGCCTTCAAGGTTGATCAGGCGGCGGATGCGTTCCGGGCGAATGCCGGCGTACAGCATGGCCACGTTGCCGCCCATGCTGTGGCCGACCAGGTTGACCTGCACGCCCGGGGCGTAGTGATCGAGCAGGAAGTCCAGATCGGCCAGGTAATCGGGGAACCAGAAGTGGTCGACGCCGCCGCGGTAGTCGCCCACATCCTGCTGCGCGCCGCCCGGCGTCAGGCCGAAGCCGCGCCAGTCCGGCGCAATGACGTAGTGGTCGTGGCTGAGCGCGTCCACCACGAACTGGTAGCTCGCCGCCACGTCCATCCAGCCGTGTACCATGACCAGCGGCGTCTTCCCCGGCGCGGACTCACCCCAGATCTGAACATGGTATTGCAGCTTGCGGATCGGGACGAACTCGCTGCGGAAGAGGCGTTTGGCTTGGTACATTCGCAGCATCATACGGAGACACATCGTGCAAGTCAGTCAAGGAAGAGACAAACCGGCAGCAAGGGCCGCAGACAACTACGCTGCGCTGCATGGAAGCTTTCAATGGCAGGTGCCGGCCCTGTTCAACATCGGCGAGGCCTGCTGCGCGCGCTGGGCCGCGCTGCCCGATGCGGCCGGGCGCATCGCGATCCAGGCGCTCGATGCCAGCGGTACGAGCCGCAGTTACAGCTACCTGGAATTGCAGCAGCAGGCGGCGCGTCTGGCGCGCGTGCTCGCCAGTCTGGGCGTGGCGCGTGGCGACCGCGTCGCCATCGTGATGCCGCAGCGCTTCGAGACCGCAGTGGCCTACATGGCCGTGCTGCAAATGGGCGCGGTGGCCATGCCGCTGTCCATGCTGTTCGGACCGGAAGCGCTGGAGTTCCGGTTGCAGGACAGCGACACCAAGGTTGCCATTTGCGACGAGAGCTCGATCGCCAATGTGCTCTCGATCCGCTCGTCCTGCCCGAAGCTGCGCCACGTCCTCGGTGTGGACGGCGCCGCCGCGCGGGCCGACCTCGACTATGCGAAGGCCCTGGCGCAGGTCGCGCAGGGCCTGCCGCTGGCGACGACCCGGGCCGAGGAGCCGGCCGTGCTGATCTACACCAGCGGCACCACCGGCAACCCGAAGGGCGCGCTGATTCCGCACCGCGCCCTGATCGGGAACCTGACCGGTTTCGTCTGCAGCCAGAACTGGTTCGGCTTCGACGGCCGCGACAACGCCGGCACCGAGGCTGTGTTCTGGTCGCCGGCCGACTGGGCCTGGACCGGCGGGCTGATGGACGCGCTGCTGCCGACGCTGTACTTCGGCCGCCCCATCGTCGGCTTCAACGGGCGCTTTGGCCCGCAGGCGGCGCTCGAGCTGATGCAGCGTTTCGGCGTCACGCACACCTTTTTGTTCCCGACCGCGCTCAAGGCATTGATGAAGGCGTTTCCGGGAACTGCGAGCGCGACGGTGCGCTCGCAGTTCGGTCTCAAGCTGCAGGCCATCATGAGCGCGGGCGAGGCGGTGGGCGATGCCGTGTTCGACTACTGCCAGCGCCAGCTCGGCGTCACGTTGAACGAAATGTTCGGCCAGACCGAGATGAACTACATCGTGGGGAATTGCTCCGTCCAGTGGCCCGCCAGGGCCGGCAGCATGGGCAAGGGCTATCCGGGGCACCGTGTCGCCGTGATCGACGACGATGGCAATGAATGCGCGGTCGGCGTGGCCGGTGACGTGGCGCTGAACCGCTTCGATGTGCACGGTCACCCGGATCCGATCTTCTTTCTCGGCTACTGGAAGAACGAGGCGGCGACGCTGGGCAAGTACACCGGCGACTGGTGCCGCACCGGCGACCTGGCCACGCGCGATGCCGATGGCTACCTCTGGTACCAGGGCCGCTCCGACGACATCTTCAAGGCGGCGGGTTACCGCATCGGTCCCGGCGAGATCGAGAACTGCCTGGTCAAGCATCCGGCGGTGGCCAACGCGGCGGTCGTGCCGAAGCCCGACCGCGCGCGCGGCGCGCTGGTCAAGGCCTACGTCGTGTTGGCGCCCGATTTCATCGCCGCCAACGACTACCGCATCGGCGCCGACGCGCAGTTCGACGCGGAACTGGTGGCACAGTTGCAGGCCCACGTCAAGGGCAAACTCGCGCCCTACGAATACCCGAAGGAGGTCGAGTTCGTTGAGGCGCTGCCCATGACCACGACGGGCAAGGTGCAGCGCCGCGTGCTGCGCCTGCAGGAGGAGGAGCGGGCCCGCGCGCGACAGGCGTCATTGCCGGCGCCACCGTAAACTCACGGCTTTTCAGGAATATCGAACCCCCATGACCATCAACAAGATCCGGCTCGGCCGCAGCGACCTGCACGTGACGCCCATTTGCCTGGGCACCATGACCTTCGGCGAGCAGGTTGACGAAGCGACGGCGCACGCGATCCTGGACCGCTCGCTGGAGCGCGGCGTCGACTTCATCGACACGGCCGAAATGTACGCCGTGCCGCCGCGTGCCGAGACCTTCAACGCCACCGAGATCATCATCGGCAAGTGGCTGGCCAGGAACCCGGCGGCGCGCAGCAAACTGGTGCTGGCGACCAAGGTGGCCGGACCGTCGCGCGCCATGCCGTGGATTCGCGGTGGCAGCGGCGACCTGACCGACGCCGACATCGTGGCCGCCTGCGAAGGCAGCCTCAAGCGACTGCAGACCGACGTCATCGACCTCTACCAGATCCACTGGCCGGTGCGCCATGTGCCGGCCTTCGGGATGATGTATTTCGATCCTGCCAAGGACGGCCCGGGGACTTCCATTCACGCGCAGCTGGAGGCGCTGCACAAGCTGGTGCAGGCCGGCAAGGTGCGCGCGGTCGGGCTGTCCAACGAGAGCCCGTACGGCGTACACGAGTTCGTGCGCCTGGCCGAGCAGCACGGCCTGCCGCGCGTGGCGACGGTGCAGAACAGCTACAGCCTGCTCAACCGCAGCGTGGAGAACGGGCTCGACGAGACCATGCATCGCCTGGATGTGTCGCTGCTGGCCTAT
>CAIKMZ010000095.1 GCA_903828665.1 uncultured beta proteobacterium | reverse complement strand
CCCGATCAAACAAGACATGGCAGATCCACAGACCCTGAAAATCACCACAGCGGACCTGCATCGGTTCGACGCGACGCTGCACCTGACCGAGGATGCGCGCGCGCCGGTTCTGATCTTTCTGGCCGCGCTCGGAACGCCGGCGCGCGTCTACGGGCGCTTTGGCCGCGAAATGATCAGCCGTGGCGTTCAGGTCTGCGCGCCGGACTGGCGCGGCATCGGCAGCAGTTCCGTGCGCGCCGCGCGCGCCAGTGACTTTGGCTACCGGCATCTGATCGAACTCGATCTGGCCGCGCTGATCGCGGCCGTGCGCCAGCGCCTGCCCGACGCGCCGATCTGGCTCGGCGGCCACAGCCTGGGCGGCCAGTTGACGCTGCTCGGCGCCGCCGCCAAACCCGAGGGCATCGCGGGCGTGGTGCTGATCGCCAGCGGCAGCGTGCATCTGCCCTGCTATTCATGGAAGCTGCGCCTAGGTGTCGGCTCGCTGGTGCTGCTGTCGAGCATCGCCGCTCCCCTGCTCGGCTATTTTCCGGGCGGTCGGGTCGGCTTTGGCGGGCGCGAAGCGTCCGGGCTGATGCGCGACTGGAGCCGCGTGGCGCTGTCGGGTCAGTACCGTCCGGACGGATCGGACATCGACTACGAGCGCGCGCTGCGCTCGCTCACGCTGCCGGTTCTGGCGCTCACCTTCGCCGCCGACCGCTGGTCGCCGGCCCCGGCCGCGCAGGCATTGCTCGGCAAACTGCCAGCGCATACGCCGGATCATCGGCACTGGAGCGAAGCAGACACCGGCGTGGCGGTCGATCACTACTCATGGCTCAAGCAGCCGGCACTGGTGGGACCGGCGGTCGCGCAGTTCATCCATCGCTGAACAGCAGCCGTCAAACATCGCCATCAGCGCCTGTCGATCTTGTCTAGCGCAACATGTCCACATGCAAGATGCCGTCCTCGTCATAGGGCGCAGACACGGCCTCGAAGCCGAAGCCGGCATAAAAGCGTTGCAGATGCGCTTGGGCGCTGATCCGGATGCGGTGGCCCGGATGCTGCTGCCGGGCGTGCGTGATGCCTTTTTCCATCAATTCAATCCCGATGCCTGCGCCGCGACTGCCTGAAGTCGTGAGGACGCGCCCGAGTGACATTTCGGCAAACTTCGCGCCCGGTCGAAGGCACCGCAGGTAGGCCGCGAGGCAACGCTTGCCGTCAACCTTGCGCCATCCGAGCAGGTGGTGAGCGTCCCGGTCCAGACCATCGATGTCCAGGTACAGGCATTTCTGTTCAAGGAGAAAGACTTTTTGGCGCGCCGCCAGAACCTCATAGAGGTCAGCGCCGGAAAGTTGCGTAAAGCTTTGCCAATGCCACTCCATGCTGTCTGTCCCTTTCATCATTGGGCGCCATGGCCCGGCGGCGAAAAAACGACCGCAACAGACGATTGAGCAACGCATCATCGCACATTGCACGCAGATTGCCGCGTGTGCGAAATGCCTGCAAGCGCCATGACCGACGCGCGGCCGTTGCCGGCCGCGCGGCAATTCGGGTGGCACATAGAATGCAATGATCTGACCGGTTTCCCGGGCAGCAGGTGCCCGGGCACTGCCATGCGCCGCAGGGCCATCGTTCCCAGGTTTGGCGTCGGACAAGCACCTCATGGTTATGGATTTCTGGACTACTTCACTGCTGCTTTCCAGCGCTGCGTTTGCGGCCGGCGTGCTCAATGCCGTTGCGGGCGGCGGCAGTTTCCTGACCTTGCCAGCGCTGATCTTTACCGGCATGCCGCCCATCATGGCCAATGCCACCAGCGCATTGGCGGTAAGCCCCGGCTACCTCGGCAGTGCGCTGGGTTTTCGACCGGAATTGAGAGCGATACCGCTGGCGCGGCTCAAACGCGAGATGGCGATTTCTGGCGTCGGTGGGATCGCTGGTGCCCTTTTGCTCATGATGACGCCAGCCAGAGTCTTCGCCGGGGTCGTTCCCTGGCTGCTGTTGTTTGCCACGCTGCTGTTTGCGGCCGGGCCCGGGATTGCACGACGCGCCAGCCGATCCCCGCATGCAGGAGCCGACCCCGCGAAGTGGCGCCAACCCGGCTTGCTGCTCGTCGCCATCTATGGCGGCTACTTCAACGGCGGTTTGGGAATCTTGCTGATGGCGCTTTACAGCGCCACCGGCGAGTCGCGAATTCATACGGCCAACGCGCTGAAGAACGTCAACTCACTGGTGCTGTCCTGGTTGTCAGTCGCGACATTTCTGGCCGCAGGGATGATTGCCTGGCGTGAAGGCGCTTTGATGATGGCGGCGGCCACCGCGGGCGGGTTCTTTGGCGCCCGCTGGTCAAAACGGCTGCCCGCACCGGCGGTGCGGGCGGGCGTCATCATGACCGGACTGGCCATGAGCGCGCTGTTTTTCCTGCGCAACGGCCAGGCTTGATCAGGCATGATCAGGCGACAGGCCGCTGCGCGCCCGGCGTCAAGTTCGCCTTCAGACTGCCGACTGTTGGCCAGCGCACAGTCTCGCGTCAAGGCGGCATGTATGTTTGGAACCAACAACGCCCGATCGAATCCAACCAACCTCCTCAAAGGAGCGCAACATGATCTACAAATTCAAATCGCAAGCGGATGCCGACGTCATTATGCTCAAGTCCACCGGTGACCAGATGCTGACCATCATTGGCAGGGAGCCGTCAGACCGGGGCATCATCACGGTAGCGCAGATTCCCGCAGCGCTCGCTGCGCTGGAGGCGTCAGTCATGGCAAACAATGCCGCAGGACCCGCTGCTGCCGAGCATGCCGCGATGGAACAGGCAGACGGCGACGACAGCGTCCCGCTGCACGCCCGCGCCGCCCCCTTCATCGAGTTGCTGCGCAACAGCGCAAGAGCCGGCAAGGATGTGGTCTGGGGCGTGTGACCGGACATGACGCATCACGCGGCGGATCCTGCGAGCCTCAGTCAAGAAAAAAGCACCTAACGTTTCCGCTAGGTGCTTGCTTTCATTACCAATGATTTGGTGGGCAGTGCAAGTTTCGAACTTGCGACCCCTGCAGTGTGAATGCAGTGCTCTACCCCTGAGCTAACCGCCCTGAATCTGTGTCAGGAAGGGCTGAATTATGCCCTATTTTCAGGCCGTCAGACGCCACACGGTCT
>CAIKMZ010000094.1 GCA_903828665.1 uncultured beta proteobacterium | reverse complement strand
TTTCGGTGCTCGCAACGCCGGTGGTGCGCTCAAAGAAGCGCCGGATATTGACCGCGTTGGTGGTGTCATCAGCGCCCTGGTCGATGACCTTGAGCACATCGCTCTGGCCGATGATGCTGGCGGTGATCTGCACGCCACCGGTGCCCCATCCATATGCGAAAGGCATCTCGCGCGAACCAAAGGGCACTTGGTAACCCGGCACCGCCACCGCCTTGAGCAAGGCACGCCGAATGCGCTTCTTGGTGCGCTCGTCAAGAAAGGCAAAGTTGTAGTGTTGTTCAATCATGCAAGTTCCTGCGTCGGTTGGCTGGGCGCGCCCGGCTTGTCGGCCAGGGACCGCGCGGCCTCGGCGTGATGGGCGCGCAGATTGCGCACCAGTTCCAGTTCGGCCTGAAAGTCAACGTAGTGCGGCAGCTTCAAATGCTGCACAAAGCCCGAGGCCTCGACGTTGTCACCGTGCGAGAGCACAAACTCTTCGTCTTGCGCCGGTGCCACATGCGGCTCGCCTAGTTCGTCAGCGCGCAGCGCACGATCGACCAGTGCCATCGCCATCGCTTTGCGCTCGCCACCCCCAAAAGCCAGGCCGTAGCCCTGGGTGAACTGGGGCGGCAACTCCCGGTTGCCATTGAACTGGTTGATCATCTGGCACTCGGTGACCTCCAGGTCGCCAATGTCAATCACAAACCCGAGCTCATCGGGCAGCATCTCGACGCTGACAAAGCCGCGCCGGATCTCGCCCGCAAACGGGTGCGAGTTGGCATAGCCGCGCTGGGTCGAGTAGCCCATGCCCAACAGCCAGCCTTCGTCCGCACGCGCCAGCGACTGCAAGCGCAGGGCCCGGTCCGCCGGGAACATCAGCGGTTCACGGGTCAGGTCGGCGCGCGGCGCGTCATCTGCGGGTAGTGGTGTTTCGAGCAGGCCTTCGTTTGCCAGCAGGTCGTTGATGCGGGGTACGGTCGAGGCCGCGTCGGATACGCCAAACTGCCCGGCGTTCGGCTGCGCTGCGGCGGTGCTGACGGTCGCTTGGGTCGCCAAGCTGTCTTCAGCCAGCAACGCGAAATCGAGCAGGCGCTGCGTATAGTCATAAGTCGCCCCCAGCACCTGACCACCGGGCACCTCCTTGAAAGCGGCTGAAATGCGCCGCAGCAGCGCAATGCGCGCCGTGTCCAGCGGCAAGGCATAACCGAGCCGGGGCAGCGTGGTG
The DNA here is from genome assembly GCA_903828665.1 of uncultured beta proteobacterium. GTDB lineage: Bacteria > Pseudomonadota > Gammaproteobacteria > Burkholderiales > Burkholderiaceae_C > Rhodoferax. Next base: position 1,415 of record CAIKMZ010000094.1, on the reverse strand, counting down.
CGGTAGGCGCGCAGCAGAAAGATCGCTTCGAGCAAATCACCGCTGGCTTGCTTGATGGCCAGCGCCGCGAGTTCAGGATCAAAGAGTGAGCCTTCGCTCATGACCCGGTCCACCGCCAGCGAAAGTTGTTCCCTGATCTGGCTGACCGATAGCGCTGCCAGGCTGCCAGAGCCACGGCGCTGTGCCTCCAGCAGACGCCAGGAACTCTCAATGGCAGCTGCGCCGCCCTTGACTGCAACGTACATATCAGACTCCTTCCGATCGACCGACCCGGGTCGTACGCGGCAGGCCGATCACGTGTTCGGCACAGGTAAAAATAATGTCAACGCCCTGCGGAAAGCTCGCCTGGTTGGCTTGCCACTGGGTCCAGAAGTCCGCCGGCAGACCTTGCAGCGTGACGCGCTGCATCACCTCAATGCCGGGGCCGCGCCAGTCCAGCGCCGCCCCGCCCTCCAGTGCGGGCAATTCAATCAGCAAGGTGCTGGAGAACTCGGGGGCCGCAGCGGTTCCCACAGCGAAGTCCGCCAACGCGGGGGCGCGACCGATCTCGGTCATGATGGCAAAGCCCGCCAGCATTGGACTGTCCGCCAGCGTGGCACCGGTGTGAAAACGCAGCCAGCTTTGCAGAGCCGGGTCGCCGCTTCGCCACCAAACGGGGGTTTCGTCGTCGCACAGCGTCAGCAACAAGCGCGCCATCGCGCCACCCAATGCCACGCCGGGCAAGGGCGCGCCAATGCGGCGAATTTGCCCGGGTCGGGCCAGGGCATCGAGCGCAGCACGGAATGCGTGCTGTGTTTCGTGCACAGCGTCAGGCAGGCCCGCCGCCAGCCTTGTTGTCGTATTCATGCGTCACCCCGCACCAAGGTGAAGAATTCAACTTTGGAAGTGGCCACCTCGCCTTGCAACTGATCACGCGCCTGCGACTGGGCTGTTGCAAGCGGTTCGATCAACTTGCTTTGCAAATCATCGTGATGCGCGGGGTCTTGCAACAGGGCGTCAAACACTGCCGCCAATTCAGCCCGGCGCTTGTCGCGACCCAGCGCGTAAGCCACGCCCAGGGGTCCGTTGCCCAGGCGCACGGCGCAGCGCACCACGCTGGCCTCGCCCAAGTTGAAGGGATTGCCGGTGCCACCGACACGCCCACGCAACATCAGCATGCCGACTTCCGCCGGACGAACACGCTGCAAGGTCGAGAGCGATTCGTTCGCCAATTCCAGTTTGGCCTCCAACTCGATCCGGCTTGCACGCGCCAGAACGGCAAGCCAAGCTTGGCGTTCCGAAAAATATTGGGTCGAAGTGTTGCTTGTCATACAGATGTCTAAATCAGTCACTAAAGTTCAAACAAATTCATTCGGCGTTGAACCGAGTTAGGAATAGGTGCTAGTTCACCGCGACAACATGAAAGATTTATGACA
>CAIKMZ010000093.1 GCA_903828665.1 uncultured beta proteobacterium | reverse complement strand
GTTCTAATAAAAAGTTGTCGCTCACTTACTTTGTTTTATACGCTGACTTCGAGGGTTTTGGGCGTGTAAATGTGCAAGCGGTGTGCAAGCTGGTCGAAAGTCACAAAACACGCTGCGACCCGCATAAACATTGGCTGCTATCAAAACGATAGTTTAGGGTCATCGGATTATGAATCCAGTGCAATTCGGATTTCACGCAGGAATTTCTGCGCCGTCGGCGCCACCTGATCGCGGGGCTGCGCGTCGATCAGCTGGATGATCCGGCTGCCGATCACGACCGCGTCGGCAACCTCGCCGATGGCACGCGCCGTGGCCGCATCGCGGATGCCAAAACCAACGCCCACCGGCACGCTCACATGACGGCGAATGCGCGGCAACATCGCCTGCACCGCCGCTGTGTCCAGCGTGCCGGCCCCGGTGACGCCCTTGAGCGAGACGTAGTAGACGTAGCCGCTGGCGACACGCGCCACCTGCTGCATGCGTTCATCCGTGCTGGTGGGCGCCAGCAGGAAGATCAGGTCGAGTCCGTGCTGCTGGAGTTCCGCTGCGAACGCTTCGCATTCTTCCGGCGGGTAGTCGACGATCAACACGCCATCGACGCCCGCCGCTGCGGCATCGGCAACGAAGCCGCTCTTGCCGTCGCGGCGGTCGTGCTTCTGGTTGTAGCGCTCGACCGGATTGGCATAGCCCATCAGCACCACCGGCGTGGCCTGGTCCTGCTCGCGAAAGCGGCGCACCATGGTCAGCACCTGGACCATGCCGATGCCCTGTGCCAGCGCCTTGTCACCTGCTTTCTGGATCACCGGACCGTCGGCGCTGGGGTCGGAAAACGGCACACCGAGCTCAATGACATCAGCGCCACCGGCGACCATGGCGTGCATCAGTTCCGGTGTGACGTCGGCAAACGGAAAACCGGCCGTGACGTAGGGAATCAGCGCCTTGCGGCCTTGTGCCTTCAGTGCCTCGAAGGTAGCGGCGATGCGACTCATTTTGGCCCCTTCACAACGCTTTCCATGGCGCCACCTTTGACCGATTGCCCGGTGCAACTCGGGCGGCAATAAAACTCGGCGTTCGACAGGTCGGCCACGGTGCCGATGTCCTTGTCGCCGCGGCCTGACAGGTTGACCAGAATCGACTGGTCGGTGCGCATGGTTTTCGCCAGTTTCATGGCATATGCGACGGCATGGCTCGATTCAAGCGCCGGGATGATACCTTCGGTGCGGCACAGGTAATGGAAGGCCTGGAGGGCTTCCTGATCGGTGATGCCGACGTATTCGGCGCGCCCGATGTCCTTGAGGAAAGCGTGCTCCGGGCCGACGCCGGGGTAGTCCAGCCCGGCACTGATGCTGTGCGTTTCGGTGACTTGGCCGTTGTCGTCCTGCAGCACGTAGGTGCGGTTGCCGTGCAGCACGCCGGGGCTGCCGCGCTGCAGCGAGGCCGAGTGCTTGCCGCTGTCCATGCCTTCGCCTGCGGCCTCGATGCCGATCAGGCGCGTTCCGGCATGGTCGATGTAGGGGTGGAAGATGCCCATGGCGTTGCTGCCGCCGCCGACGCAGGCCAGCACCGCATCGGGTTGCGCGCCGTGGCACCCCGCCGCCTGCAGCATCTCGGGCATCTGCAGCAGGCACTCCTTGCCGATGACACTCTGGAAGTCACGCACCATCATCGGGTAGGGGTGCGGTCCGGCCACGGTGCCGATGATGTAGAAGGTGTTGTCGACGTTGGCAACCCAGTCGCGCATCGCCTCGTTGAGCGCGTCCTTGAGCGTGCGGCTGCCGCTCTCGACGGGCACGACGCTGGCACCGAGCAGCTTCATGCGGTAGACATTGGGGCTTTGGCGCTTGACGTCCTCGCTGCCCATGTAGACCACGCATTCGAGTCCGTAGCGGGCGCAGATGGTGGCCGTGGCGACGCCGTGCTGACCGGCGCCGGTCTCGGCAATGACGCGCGGCTTGCCCATGCGTTTGGCCAACATCGCTTGGCCTATGGTGTTGTTGATCTTGTGCGCGCCGGTGTGGTTCAGATCCTCGCGCTTGAGAAAGATCTGCGCGCCCCCCTGTTCCCGGCTCATGCGATCAGCGTGATAGACCGGTGACGGGCGGCCGACGAAGTGCGCCAGTTCATAGTTGAACTCGGCGACAAAGGTCGGGTCATGCTGGTAGCGTGCGTAGGCGGCCTTGAGTTCGTTGATGGCGTGGGTCAGCGTTTCGGAGACGAAACTGCCGCCATAGATGCCGAAGTGGCCGCTGGGGTCGGGTTGTTGGTAGCGATTCATGGTTGATCTTTTCGGGACGGTCGCGCAAGGGCTTCGAATTGCCTGTCGGCCGCGCGCACGGCGGCGACAAACTGCCTGATTTTTTCGGGATCCTTGATGCCTTTGCCGCTTGGTCCGGACAACTCGACTCCCGAGCTCACATCGACGGCCAGGCTCTTAGCGCGCGGCCGCAGCTGCAGGATGCCATCGCCCACGTTTGCAGCACTCAGCCCACCACTCAAGACGAGGTGAGCGTTGACGTTTGGAGGCAGAAGTGACCAATTGAATGCTTGTCCGCCGCCACCGTACCCGTCGACATGCGCGTCGAGCAGGATGGCTTGGGCTCTTGAGTAATCGAGAGCGTATTTTACGAGATCGAAGCCGCGGCCGCTCTCGCCCAGCGGAATGCGGGCGGCGCGCAGAAAAGGCCGGCTGGCTTCCCGGGTGGCGAGCAGGCATTGGGCGGGCGTCTCGTCACCATGAAACTGAAGCAAGGCAGCAGGGATGGCCTCGCAGGCGGCGTTGATCGTTGCAACTTCTTCGTTGACGAACAGCAGCACCGGTGTCACAAACGGGGGCAAGCGGCGCGCCAGTTCGGCAGCGCGCCCGATGCTGACATGGCGCGGACTCTTGCGGTACAGCACAAAGCCAACGGCGTCGGCGCCGGCCGAAACAGCGGCATCGACATCGGTCTCACGTGTCAAGCCGCAAATTTTGATACGGGTTCTTGTCGTCATGGCAGTCCATCGAAGCCCGGTGTGCGATCCGGCAAGCCCCAGTGGGGCGCGTAGCGTGGCCCGAGAAAATACAGGCCATCGGGTGAAAAGGTTGGTGCGGCTGCATCCCGATTGCGCGCCAGCAGCACCCCGCGCAACCAATCCGGACTTTGTCTGCCCTGGCCGACGACAAGCAGGCAGCCCATGATGTTGCGGATCATGTGGTGCAGAAAGGCGTTGGCCTCGAATTCGAAGTGCCAGTAGGCGCCGCGCTGTGAAATATCGATGCGCTGCAGGGTCTTGACCGGCGACAACGCTTGGCAGGCCGAGGCGCGAAACGAAGTGAAGTCATGTTTGCCAAGCAGCCGTGCAGCTGCCTCGCGCATCGGCTCGATGGACAGGGGACGAAAGACCCAGCCGACCCGTCCGGTGTCGACACTCGGGCGCACCGGTGACTGCAGCAGCACATAGGCATAGCGGCGCGACAGCGCACTGGCGCGGCAATGGAACTCGGGGGTCACGGTTTGCGCCCATTCGACGGCGATGTCGCGCGGCAGAAAGCTGTTGGTGCCGCGCACCCAGGAGGAAGTGGGTCGGTCCAGTGCCGTGTCGAAATGCACAACCTGCATCAGCGCATGCACGCCGGCATCGGTGCGACCGGCGCACAAGGTGGAAACCCGGTGCGCGCTGAACTTGCCCAGGGCCAGCTCCAACTGGTCTTGCACCGTCTGACCTGACAACTGGCTTTGCCAGCCCTGGTAGGCCTGGCCGTTGTAGCTGATTCCGAGCGCCAGCCTCACGACGCGATCATGCCGACGACAACTTGCTCAGGGCGTTCTGCGCCTTGATTTTCAGGTCACCGGAGGCTTGTGTGATCACTTCTTCGATGAGTTCGCGCGCACCATCGGAATCACCGATGGCCTGGAACTCTTCGGCCAGCGCCAATTTGGTCGCCAGCGGGTCCGGCGTTGAAGTCGAACCCGGTGCTGATGCTGGAACTGATGCCGGTGCCGGTGCATCGTCCAGGTCGAGCGACAGGGCACTCAGGTCAAACTCCAGCATGTCGAACTTTGCTGGCGCCGTCGCACCGGGCTTTGGCTCCTCGACCGGAGCGGCTGCCGGCTCGGGCAGCGAGTACTCGATGGAATTTGTACTCGCATCGGCTGAAATCAGCGCGGCCTGCGTCGTCTGATCTTCGGCGCTGTCGCCGTGGTCGAGGTTGAGGTCGAGTTCGGCTGGCGTTGTATCGGCCAGGCTGTCGGGGCTATCGCCGCTGCCGCCGCTGGGCGTTTCAGTGCTCGAAAAGTCGAGATCCAGATCGATGTCAACAGAAGCTGTGGCCGGTGTTTCTACGGCGGGAGTGGCGCTGTCGCCGGTTGGCTGGCTGATGCGTGCCAAAGGCACCGGCGCCGTCGGAGCCTCATCCGTCTTGCCTGGTTGTCCGCCGGCCTGGTACAGGGGGTTGGTTGCGTCAATGCTCTGACCCAGTTCGCGGATGCGTTGCCAGTCCGGCCCCTGGCCCTGGCTTGCCTGGAAGGCCAACTCGGCAATGGCTGCAAAGGACTTGAAATCGCGTCGTTTGGCAAACAACTCCAACAGTTTCTGGTGAATGGCGAGCCGTTCCGGGTTGGTGCGCAGGGCTTCCCTCAGGATTTCTTCAGCCTGTCCATCACGCCCATAAGCGAGGTAGACATCGGCCTCGGCCACCGGGTCGACTTCGTCCGACGGGCCAAGCTGACTCGGTGAATAAGGAATGGCCGAGCCGTCCGTGGCGGGCTCGCTGGTATCGATACGCTGACCGCCGCTGGCTGCAAAGATTGAATCTGGATGCAAGCGCAGGTCCGACGAAAGTGCGTCGGCTTGCTGTGCGAGCTTGCGTTGTCGTGCACGGTAGAACCCGAGGATCGCCAGCAGGCCGACAACCCCGGCGGCACCGGCGGGAAGCAGCGGACTTTCCAGCAAGTCGTCGACCAGACTGCGCGTGGGGCTGGGCTCGGGTATTGCGACCGGGCGCTTTGCGGCGGGTATTGCTGCCGCAGGGGCGGCGGAAGCGGTCGCGGCGGCGCTTGCTGCGGCAGACTGGGCCGGGCCCGACGCACCTGTGGCTGGCGCTGGTGCGCCCGCAGTGGACGCGACGCCAAGCTTGCTGAGATCGCTGATATTCTTCGAGAGTTCCGCAGCCCGGTTGGCCGCTTCCTTGGCAGCGCGCTGCCTGGCCAGCTCATCTTCTTCCTGCTGCTTTTGAATGACGCCCTTGGACAGGGTCAGTTTGTCGGGCGCAGCGGTGGCAATGCGCTTGTCTTCGACCTTGGCCTGTACGCTGCCACTGGCCCGCGCTTGCGCGGCGCTGACCGGCGCGCCCGGCGTATGTTCAGCCAGTCTTTGGCGGAATTCGTTGAAATCCCGGCTTTGCGCCACGATGAGTCGCGTTGCCTCGGCGACTGGCGTTGCTGCAGCCTGCTCTGCCGAAGGGATGGTCATGACGGAACCGGCCTTGATGCGGTTCACGTTGTCACCCATGAAGGCAGTCGGATTAGTGCGCAACAAGGCCACCAGCATCTGGTCCAGCGACACACTGGCCGGTTTCGTGGCGGTCGCGATCTTGCTGGCCGTGTCGCCTGGCCTGATGCTGACCTTTTCACCTGTGCCACCGGCCGCCGCAGTCGCCGGTGAACGTACCGGGGTCTGGGGTGCGGTTCTGGGGCGTTCAGCGCCGCGTGGCGCGGCGGGCGGACCTGGGCGCACGGGTGCGGGTGCTGCTGACGGATTGGCAAGCTGTGGCGACGTTACCTGTGCCGGGTTCGGTGCGGCCGGTGCCGGTTGGCGCAAATTCGGCGGGTCAAACAGCAGCGTGTAGTCACGGACAATGCGACCGCTGGCCCAGCTTGCTTCCAGGATGATGTCCACAAAGGGGTCGTTGATGGCACGGTCGCCGCTCAAGCGGATATAGGTTCGCCCGTCCAGGCGTTTGTGCAGCGTTGCCTGCAGGCCGGACATCGCGGCACTGTAGTCGAGTCCGGCCGCCTTGAATGCAGCGGGTGATGCAATCGCTGTTTTCAGGGACGCCGCTTCTTCGGCATTGATCTCCGGCACATCGATCTCGGCACGCAAAGGTTCTCCGAGCGCCGACTGAACCGTGACGCGGCCCAGCGAAAGTGCCATCGCCTGGGGTTCCATCAGGGCGAAAAGCGCTGCCGCCGCCAAGGCAGTTAGTTGCCAGCGAGGTGATTTAGCGATCAATTTGAGGACTCCGGGGTTCTGGCGACTGCAAAATTAAGTCCCTTTGGGTGAACTCGCACAGCGGTTCTGGAAAATTGAAAAGCACCTTAACATCAATGTCCGGACCTGACAAGCCAAGGCTGTGGGTGACTTGGGTTCGTCGCAGGCAGTGGCGTCAGCGCCTGATTCTATGTTGTCAGGCGACAACGACCGCGAACGCCTCGAAAAAGAGCTGGCGGTCGCTGCCGTGGCGCGCTCAGGCTGCGAGCAGGAGACGCAACATGCGGCGCAAGGGTTCCGCCGCACCCCACAGCAGTTGGTCGCCGATGGTGAATGCGCCGACGTATTCCGGACCCATGGCCAATTTGCGAATGCGACCGACCGGAATGCCCAGCGTTCCGGTGACGGTCACCGGTGTAAGGTCGCGAATGCTGGCCTCGCGCGTGTTCGGAACCACGCGGACCCATTCATTGTCGGCGGCGATCAGTGCTTCAATGTCGGCGCTGGGCACGTCCTTCTTCAGCTTGAAGGTCAGGGCCTGGCTGTGGCAGCGCATCGCGCCGACGCGAACGCAGAAGCCGTCAACCGGCACTGCCGGCGTTCCAAAACCTGCGCCCTGACCCAGGATCTTGTTGGTTTCGGCCCCGCTCTTCCATTCTTCGCGGCTGATGCCCTGGCCGAGATCCTTGTCGATCCAGGGGATCAGGCTGCCGCCGAGCGGCACGCCGAAATTGGCGGTTTCCGCGGCCGTCAGGGATTGCTGCTTGGCCAGCACCTTGCGATCGATTTCGAGGATCGCCGACTTGGGGTCGTCGAGCAGGCTCCTGACCTCGGCGTTGAGCGTTCCGAACTGTGTCAGCAATTCACGCATGTGCTGGGCACCACCGCCGGACGCCGCCTGGTAGGTCATGCTGGTCATCCATTCGACCAGGCCGGCCTTGTACAGGGCACCCACGCCCATCAGCATGCAACTGACCGTGCAATTGCCGCCAATCCAGTTGTTGCCGCCTTTGGCCAGCGCGTTCTGGATGACCGGCAGGTTGACCGGGTCCAGGATGATGACCGCATCGTCCTTCATGCGCAGCGTTGAGGCCGCGTCAATCCAGTGACCGTTCCAGCCGGCGGCGCGCAGTTTGGGGAATACTTCAGTCGTGTAATCGCCACCCTGGGCGCTGATGATTATGTCGCATTTCTTGAGGGCGTCGATGTCGAACGCATCCTTCAGTGCGGCTTCAGTTTTTGCCTGGGCCGGGGCTTTGCCGCCCGCGTTCGAGCTTGAAAAGAACACGGGTTCGATCAGGTCGAAATCACGCTCGGCCTGCATGCGGTCCATCAACACCGAACCGACCATGCCGCGCCAGCCCACCAGACCGACCAGGTTGCCAATTTTCTTCATGTTGCGCTTTCAAAGAGTTGAAATAAAGGAATGAATGAGCCTACAAGGCCCGCAGTACCGCCGCGCCCATCTCCAGTGTGCTGACACGGGTGGTCCCGGGGCTGAAGATGTCGGCCGTGCGCAGACCCTGGGCCAGCACGGATTTCACGGCCGCTTCGATGCGCTGCGCCGCCGCTTCCTGATTCAGACTGTAGCGCAGCATCATGGCGGCGCTCAGAATGGTCGCCAGCGGGTTGGCGATGCCTTTGCCTGCAATGTCGGGAGCGCTGCCGTGGCTGGGCTCGTACAGGCCCTGCTTGCTCGCGTTCAGGCTGGCCGATGGCAGCATGCCGATCGAGCCGGTGAGCATGGCGGCCTCGTCGCTCAGGATGTCGCCAAACAGATTGCCGGTGACGACAACGTCGAACTTCTTGGGCTCACGCACCAACTGCATGGCGGCATTGTCGACATACATGTGATCCAGCGCCACATCGGGATACTGGGTGCCCACTTCGGTGACCACGTCTTTCCAGAACTGGAAGGTTTCCAGCACGTTGGCCTTGTCGACGCTGGTCACGCGGTTGGAGCGTTTGCGGGCTGCCTGGAAAGCGACATGTGCAATGCGCTCAACCTCGGGGCGCGAATAACGCATGGTGTCGAACGCTTCTTCGGCGCCCGGAAACAGGCCGTCCGAGGCAGTGCGCCGCCCGCGCGGCTGGCCGAAATAGACGTCACCTGTCAGTTCACGAATGATCAGAATGTCCAGGCCGGCGATCAGCTCCGGCTTCAGACTCGATGCACCCACCAGTTGTTCGTAGCAGATGGCCGGGCGCAGGTTGGCGAACAGGCCCAGGTTCTTGCGCAGGCCCAGGATGGCCTGCTCCGGCCGCAAGGCGCGTTCCAGCTTGTCGTATTTCCAGTCGCCCACCGCGCCGAACAGCACGGCGTCCGCTTCCTTGGCCAGTTTCAGGGTGGCTTCGGGCAGCGGGTGTCCATGCGCTTCGTAGGCGGCGCCGCCGACCAGTGCGGTTTCCATCTCCAGTTTGAGGTCAAGCGCGTTCAAGACCTTGACCGCCTCCGCCACAATTTCGGTACCGATGCCATCGCCTGGCAAGACTGCAATTTTCATGTTGAACCCAATTTGCTTCTAAACAGTTGAACACCGCCCAACCGATGCGGGCCGGTCTGCCACGGATCGCGTTGGTGCGCAATCGGCCGACCGGCTTATCCGATCAGGGTGCGAGCAAGCCACGGCTTCTCAGCCAGACGCCGCGCCTCAAAGGCCTTGATCTTGTCGGCGTGGCGCAGGGTCAGCCCGATGTCGTCAAAGCCGTTGAGCAGGCAGTACTTGCGAAAGGCCTGCACGTCGAACGGCAATTCGGCGCTGTCCGGTTTCACGACGACCTGGCGTTCGAGGTCGACCGTGAGCCGGTAGCCCGGGAAAGCGGCGGCCTCATCGAACAACTGGCTGACCTGCGCTTCGCTCAGGACGATCGGCAACAGGCCGTTCTTGAAGCTGTTGTTGAAGAAGATGTCGGCGTAGCTCGGGGCAATGATGGCGCGAAAACCATATTGGTCGAGCGCCCATGGCGCGTGCTCTCGCGACGAGCCGCAGCCAAAGTTCTTGCGCGCCAAAAGGATGGACGCGCCCTGGTAGCGCGGCTGATTCAGCACGAAGTCCGGGTTGGGCTTGCGCGTGGCCGGGTCCTGGCCGGGAAAGCCGGCATCGAGGTAGCGCCATTCGTCGAACAGATTCTGGCCGAATCCGGTCTTGCGGATGGACTTGAGGAATTGCTTGGGGATGATCGCGTCGGTATCGACGTTCTCCCGGTCCATCGGGGCGACAAGGCCCTGGTGCAGCGTGAATTTTTGCATGGGTGTTCTACTTTTTCTTGGCGACGTCTTCGATCTTTTCGCCGGCCTTCTGCAGATCCTGGCCGACGCCCTTGACTGTGTTGCAGCCCGACAGCGCGAAGGCGACGGGCACGAGGACTAGAACCAAAAGTGTTTTCATAAGGGTTCCCGGGCAAGCCGGTTCAAACAAATTTCCTGACGTCCACAAAGTGGCCGTGGATGGCGGCGGCTGCCGCCATGGCGGGGCTGACCAGGTGTGTGCGTCCGCCAGCGCCCTGGCGTCCTTCGAAGTTGCGGTTGCTCGTGGAAGCGCAGCGTTCACCCGGTTCCAGCCGGTCGGCGTTCATGGCCAGGCACATCGAACAGCCGGGTTCGCGCCATTCAAACCCCGCCGCTTTGAAAATTTCGTGCAGGCCTTCGCGCTCGGCCTGCTCCTTGACCGGCCCGGAACCGGGCACGACCATCGCCAGCTTGATGTTGCGTGCGACCTTCTGGCCCAATTTCTTCACCACGGCGGCGGCCTCGCGCATGTCTTCAATCCGGCTGTTGGTGCACGAACCGATGAACACCTTGTCGACATACAGGTCATCGAGGGCCTTGCCCGGTTCCAGCCCCATGTAGACAAGTGCGCGCTCGATGGCGCCGCGGCGATTGGCGTCTTTCTCCTTGTCCGGATCAGGAACGCGATTGTCGATGCCCAGCACCATTTCCGGGGACGTGCCCCAGGTGACTTGCGGGACGATGCTTGCGGCGTCCAGTTCCACCACGGTATCGAAGCGGGCATCGGCATCGCTGTGCAGGGTTTTCCAGTAAGCCACCGCGTGATCCCATTCGACCGTGGCTGCAGCGCCGCTGGCGGCGGCATGGCCGGGCGCCAGCGGGCGGCCCTTGACGTAGTCGATGGTCTTGTCGTCCACCGCCACGAGTCCGGCGCGCGCACCGGCTTCGATCGCCATGTTGCAGACGGTCATGCGACCTTCCATGCTCAGGGCCCGAATGGCCGAGCCGCCGAACTCAATGGTGTAGCCGGTGCCGCCGGCAGTGCCGATCTTGCCGATTACGGCCAGCACGATGTCCTTGCCGCTGCAGCCCGCCTGCAGTGTGCCATCGACCCGAACCAGCATGTTCTTGGCCTTCTTGGCCAGCAGGGTCTGCGTGGCCATCACATGCTCGACTTCGCTGGTGCCGATGCCATGGGCCAGCGCGCCGAACGCGCCGTGGGTCGACGTGTGCGAATCGCCGCAGACCACAGTCATGCCGGGCAGCGTGGCGCCGCTCTCGGGGCCGATGACGTGGACGATGCCCTGACGTTTCGACAGAAACGGGAAGTAGGCGGCCGAGCCAAATTCCCGCATGTTGGTGTCGAGCGTCACGACCTGCTCTTTGCTGGTGGGGTCGGTGATGCCGTCATAGCCCCGCTCCCAGCCAGTGGTCGGTGTGTTGTGGTCGGCGGTGGCGACGATGGAGCTGACGCGCCACACCTTGCGCCCGGTCTGACGCAGACCTTCAAAGGCCTGCGGGCTGGTGACCTCATGCACCAGATGGCGGTCGATGTAGAGCAGGGCGGTACCATCTTCCTCTGTGTGGACGACGTGTTCGTCCCAGAGTTTGTCGTACAGCGTGCGTCCGTGGGTTTCGATATTCATGCGGGCCAAATGGTTGTTGCTTGCCAGGCAGGGATTTTAAGCGGCAAGCGCCATCCCGACGCTGCCATGAAAAAGCCCGCCGGATGCTGCCATCCGGCGGGCTTTGCAGATGCCGTCAGATCAGCGTTTGGCGATCGGCAGGACGTCGCGCTTGACAGAACCCGTGAACAACTGGCGCGGACGGCCAATCTTGTACTCGGGATCACTGATCATTTCGTTGAGCTGGGCGATCCAGCCCACCGTGCGGGCCAGCGCGAAGACACCGGTGAACATGTTGACCGGAATGCCGATGGCGCGCTGCACGATACCCGAGTAGAAGTCGACGTTCGGGTAGAGCTTACGCGAGACGAAGTATTCGTCTTCCAGGGCGATCTTTTCCAGGGCCATGGACAGCTTGAACAGCGGGTCGTTTTCGAGGCCGAGTTCGGCCAGAACTTCCCGGCAGGTTTCCTGCATCAGTTTGGCGCGCGGGTCGTAGTTTTTGTAGACGCGGTGACCGAATCCCATCAGTTTGACGCCGGAATTCTTGTCCTTGACCTGTTCCATGAAATGGCCGACCTTGGCAATGCCGCCGCTGGCCTGAATCTCTTCGAGCATGTTCAGACAGGCTTCATTGGCGCCGCCGTGTGCCGGGCCCCACAGGCAGGCCACGCCGGCAGCAATTGCCGCGAACGGGTTCGTGCCGGAGCTGCCGCACAGACGCACCGTGGAAGTCGAAGCGTTTTGTTCGTGGTCGGCATGCAGGATGAAGATACGATCAAGCGCGCGTTCGATCACCGGGTTGACCTTGTACTCTTCGCACGGCGTGGCAAACATCATGTGCAGGAAGTTGCCGGCATAGCTCAGGTCGTTTTTGGGGTACATGTAGGGCTGGCCCATGCTGTACTTGTAGGCCATGGCAACCAGCGTCGGCATCTTGGCGATCAGGCGCAGGGCAGCCACTTCGCGGTGCTCCGGATTGTTGATGTCCGTGCTGTCGTGGTAGAAGGCCGACAGGGCGCCGACCAGGCCGGTCATGATGGCCATCGGATGCGCATCCCGGCGGAAGCCGCGCAGGAAGAATTGCATCTGTTCGTTGACCATTGTGTGGTTGGTCACGCGCTTGGTGAAATCGGCCTTGGCAGCGGCGTTCGGCAGGTTTCCGTACAGCAGCAAATGGCAGGTTTCCAGGAAGTCGCAATTGGTTGCCAGTTGCTCGATCGGGTAACCGCGGTACAGCAACTCGCCTTTGTCACCGTCAATGTAGGTGATGGCGGACTGGCACGATGCTGTGGACAAAAAGCCCGGATCGTAGGTGAACATGCCGGTTTGGCCATACAACTTGCGGATGTCGATCACATCCGGGCCGACACTGCCCTGATAGACCGGCAGATCCATGCTGGGGCTGCCGTTGCTGAATGACAGGGTGGCTTTGTTGTCAGATAGTTTCATTTCTCGCCTTTCAAGGAGTTTTTCTCAACATACACAATACTTCACGTACATCATCCCGGTCCAGATCGACATCGACCTGCGCCAAGGACTTGCGTGCCAGGTGCAGATCCAGCAGATCGTGGTCGCTCAGATCCATCAAGGCGCTGAGACCTTGCGACTGACGGATAGTCAGGGTGGTTTCAAAACGCCGGAAGAACCGATCGATGAAGATATCGTTCTCTAGCAGACCACGCCGACAGCGCCACTTCAACTTGCTCAGCGTTCTTGCGTCGATCAACTCCTGACTTTTTACCATAACGTGAAGGCTTGGGTATTGATCAAACCGTACTCGAAACCATCATTTCCTTGATCTTTCCAATTGCCTTGGTTGGATTGAGCCCTTTCGGACAGACGTCGACACAATTCATGATCGTGTGGCAGCGGAACAGCCGGTACGGGTCCTGCAGATTATCCAGGCGCTCGGCCGTCGCTTCGTCGCGGCTGTCGGCCAGAAACCGGTAGGCTTGCAACAAGCCGGCCGGGCCAACGAACTTGTCGGGATTCCACCAGAAACTGGGACAGGATGTGGAGCAACTGGCGCACAGGATGCACTCGTACAAGCCGTTGAGCTCCTCGCGCTCCTGCGGGCTTTGCAGGCGCTCCCTTTCGGGCGGTACCGTGTTGTTGATCAAGTAGGGCTTGATCGAGTTGTACTGCTTGAAGAACTGCGTCATGTCGACGATCAGGTCGCGCACGACCGGCAGCCCAGGCAGGGGCTTGAGGACAATCGTGCCGGTCAGCGTGCGCATGTTGGTCAGGCAGGCCAGTCCGTTCTTGCCGTTGATGTTCATCGCGTCCGAGCCGCAGACGCCTTCGCGACACGACTTGCGGAAACTGATGCTGGGGTCCTGGGTCTTGAGCTTGAGCAAGGCGTCAAGCAGCATGCGTTCGCTGCCGTCGAGCTCGATCTCGATGGTCTGCATGTAGGGCTTGGCGTCGGCGTCGGGATCGTAGCGGTAGATCTGGAATGTGCGTTTGGACATGGTGTTCTCGTTAAAAGCTGCGCACGGTGAGCGGCACCGATTCGACACTCAGGGGCTTCATCTGGACCGGCTTGTAGGACAGGCGGCTGCCTTCGCTGTACCAGAGCGTGTGTTTGTGCCATTCGGTATCGTTGCGGCCGTTCGGGTGCTCGGCGCTGTCCGCATAGTCGTCAACCGAATGCGCGCCGCGGCTTTCGTGGCGCGCGGCAGCCGAGACGATTGTGGCTTGCGCCACTTCAATCAGGTTCTCGACTTCCAGCGCCTCGATGCGCGCCGTGTTGAAGATCTTGGACTTGTCCTTCAGGCCGATCGCCTTGACGCGCTCGCGCAAGGCGGCAATCTTGACGACGCCCTGATCCATGCTGGTCTGCGTGCGGAATACGCCCGCATGTTGCTGCATGGTGCTGCGGATGTCGTTGGCCACGTCCTGCGAATATTCGCCGCCGTTGGCATTGTCCAGGCGCTCGATGCGTGCCAGCGTGGCGTTGGCGGCGTCGGCCGGCAGCGGCTTGTGCACCGGGTTGCTCTTGTTGAATTCGACGATGTGGTTGCCGGCGGCACGGCCGAACACCAGCAGGTCCAGCAGGGAATTGGTGCCCAAGCGGTTGGCGCCGTGGACGCTGACGCAGGCGCATTCGCCGACCGCGTAAAGACCGTTGACGATCTCACTTTCGTTGCGTGCGTTCTGGGTCACCACCTGGCCATGGATGTTGGTCGGAATGCCGCCCATCTGGTAGTGAATCGTCGGCACGACCGGGATCGGCTCCCGGGTGATGTCGACATTGGCGAAGTTGTGACCGATCTCGAAGACCGACGGCAGGCGCTTCATGATGGTCTCTGTGCCGAGGTGAGTCATGTCGAGGTTGATGTAGTCCTTGTTCGGTCCGCAGCCGCGGCCCTCCTTGATTTCCTGGTCCATGCAGCGCGAGACGTAATCGCGCGGGGCCAGATCCTTGTAGGCGGGCGCATAGCGCTCCATGAAGCGTTCGCCGTTGCTGTTGCGCAGGATCGCGCCTTCGCCACGGCAGCCTTCGGTCAGCAGCACGCCGGCGCCATGCACGCCGGTCGGATGGAACTGCCAGAACTCCATGTCCTCCAAGGGCACGCCGGCGCGTGCCGCCATGCCCAAACCATCGCCCGTGTTGATGAAGGCGTTGGTGGAGGCCGCGAAAATTCGTCCCGCGCCACCGGTGGCCAGCAAAGTGGTCTTGGCTTCGAAGATATGCACATCGCCGGTTTCCATTTCCAGCGCGGTGACGCCCACCACGTCGCCATCGGCGTCGCGGATCAAGTCCATGGCCAGCCACTCGACAAAGAAGCTGGTCCTTTCCTTGACGTTCTGCTGGTACAGGGTGTGCAGCATGGCGTGTCCGGTGCGGTCGGCCGCCGCGCATGCGCGTTGCACCGGCTTTTCGCCGTAGTTGGCGGTGTGGCCGCCAAACGGGCGCTGGTAGATCGTGCCGTCCGGGTTGCGGTCGAATGGCATGCCCATGTGCTCCAGGTCATAGACCACTTTGGGCGCTTCGCGGCACATGTATTCGATGGCATCCTGGTCGCCGAGCCAGTCGGAACCCTTGACCGTGTCGTAGAAGTGATAGTGCCAGTTGTCCTCTGACATGTTGCCCAGCGACGCACCAATGCCGCCTTGTGCCGCGACCGTGTGGGAGCGCGTCGGGAAGACCTTGGACAGTACGGCCACGTTGAGGCCGGCGCGGGCGAGCTGCAGCGAAGCGCGCATGCCGGAGCCGCCGGCACCGACGATGACGACGTCGAATTTGCGCTTGGGAAGTTTGGATGTGGCGATCATGGTTGAGTGGTTCTTTGCATTTGAATCTGGCCGCAGGCGGCTCGAAAGTAACGGGTTACAGACGCCACAGGACCTGGATGCTCCAGCCAGCGCAACTGAGCAGCCAGACCAGCGTGAAGACGTGCAGCGACAGGCGCAGCCAGACTGGCTTGATGTAATCCATCCAGATGTCGCGCATGCCGATCCAGACGTGGTAGAGCAGGGCGACGATGACCGTGAAAGTCAGGGCCTTCATCCATTGCGACGAAAAGATACCGGCCCATTGCTCGTATCCGAACGGACCGGTGCTGAAGATGAACCGGCCCAGAATCAGCACGGTAAAAAGTGCCATCAGTGTGGCGGTGACGCGCTGGCCGAGCCAGTCACGCAAGCCGTAATGGGCGCCGACAACAATGCGCTTGGCGCCGTAATTGACAGACATGTTAGGTCTCCTGAAAAGTTTGTGGCAGAACCGGGGTCCTGGCGGAGAGGTTGCTAATAGAGGCCAAACAGCCTGGCACCCAGCAGCAGCGTCAGGCCGATGCTCGCAGCCAGCGTGAAGGCGGCGCTGGATCGGCCGAACTCCTTGCTCGTGGCGTCATGATGGGTGTCCATCCAGAGGTGGCGCAGGCCGGCGATAAAGTGCTGCAGATAGGCCCAGATCAGCGCCAGGGCGATCAATTTCCAGATGACGCCGGGCACGCCCAGCATGCCGATATTGAAGGCAGCCTTGAACTTGGCGAACGATATCTCGGATGAAATCGAACTGTCGAACATCCAGACGATGAACGGCATCAGGAAGAACAGGATGGCCCCGCTGATGCGGTGCATACCCGATACCAGGGAGGCAAGAGGCCAGCGGTATCCGGGAAGATCCTTGAAGGCGTTGATGTTGCGGAATTCGGGGCGCTTTTTCGCTGCGCCGGGCGCTAACTCGGACATGCTTGGCTTTCTGTGGTGTGAGTGACTGCTGCGGAACCGGCAAGAAATGCCAATACCCAAATTCTATTGCAGTAGAGCGTCAATCTTGACCCAAGACAAATACCTGAGAAGTTTGTCTCGAGATTAGGAGTCGTCGCGCGCTCAGTTCAGCTTGTTGTGGTAATAGTGTGTGTCGGTCCGATAGAACGCGCGGCGCAGTTCCATGGGGACGTCTTCGTAGGTGTAGGCGATGCGCTCGACGCTGAGCAAAGGTGTGCCTGGCGCGACTTTGAGCAGTTGATCGCGTCCGTTCCTGGCGGGCTCGGCGCGTATTTTTTCATCGGCGCGAACCATGCGCACATTGAACTCGGTCTCGAACAGGGCGTAGGTCGGGCCCTGGTAATTGGCCAGTCGCTCAGCAGTCAGTCCCTTGAACGCGGCGGCAGGCAACCAGATGTCTTCCACGATGGTCGGGACGCCGAGAAAGCTCAGGACCCGGCGCACCTGTAGCACGGCATCGCCGGACCGCAGCGCCAGTGCGCGCGCCACGTCCACGCTGGCGCGCGTGCGCCGGCACTCGATGATGTCGCGCTGGGCCGGGCCCTCGCTGCCCGGCGTTCCGCAGTCGGGCACCAATTTCAGGAAGCGGAACTGCACCTGCTGTTCCGCATGGGTGGCGACGAAAGTGCCCTTGCCCTGACGGCGCACCAGCAGGTTCTCCGCAGCCAGTTCGTCGATCGCCTTGCGCACAGTGCCCTGGCTGACATGAAAGCGCGTCGCGAGATCCATCTCGCTGGGAATCACTTCGCCGGGTTTCCATTCACCAAGTCGCAGGCCGTTCAGGATCAAACCCTTGATCTGCTGATAAAGCGGACTGAATGATGGGGTCGGCGACGTGGCTGCGCTGGCGGCTGCGGGTGTGCTGTCGATGGTCGGAAGGGATGTGGTGGACATGCGCGATGGATTCCAAACAAGCGGCTCGGGACAGCGTCATCATATCTTATATAAGACATAAGAAAAAATTGACGGCTCAGGGTTTTCCAGAGTAAACTGCCTGCACATTTTGTGGGGCTCAGCCATCCCGCTCGAGCCGCCTTGGTATCCGTTTCACAACACTACTGGAGTACTCACCATGAGCAAGAAGCCCGTCCGTGTGGCCGTCACCGGCGCAGCAGGTCAAATTGGTTACGCAATCCTGTTTCGCATCGCCTCCGGCGAGATGCTGGGCAAAGATCAGCCGGTCATCCTTCAATTGCTGGAAGTGCCGATGGAAAAGGCGCAGCAGGCGCTCCAGGGCGTGATGATGGAACTGCAGGATTGCGCCTTCCCGCTGCTGGTCGGCATGGAGGCCCATTCTGACCCGATGACGGCATTCAAGGATGTGGATTACGCTTTGCTGATCGGCTCGCGTCCCCGCGGCCCCGGGATGGAACGCGCAGAGTTGCTGGCCGTCAATGGTGCGATTTTCACCGCCCAGGGCAAGGCCCTCAATGCCGTGGCCAGCCGCAACGTGAAGGTGCTGGTGGTGGGCAATCCCGCCAATACCAATGCCTATATCGCCATGAAGAGCGCGCCCGACCTGCCAAGCAAGAACTTCACCGCCATGCTGCGCCTGGACCATAACCGGGCACTGAGCCAACTGGCTTCCAAGACCGGCAAGGCAGTCGCAGACATTGAGAAAATGGCGGTCTGGGGCAACCATTCGCCGACCATGTACGCTGACTACCGGTTTGCGACGATTGGCGGCGCCAGCGTCAAGGACATGATCAACGACCACGACTGGAATGCCAACACCTTCCTTCCCACCGTGGGCAAGCGCGGTGCAGCGATCATCGCCGCCCGGGGCGTGTCGTCGGCAGCATCCGCCGCCAATGCCGCTATCGATCACATGCGCGACTGGGCGCTGGGCAGCAATGGCAAATGGGTCACGATGGGCATTCCGTCAAATGGCCAATACGGCATTCCGAAGGACACGATGTTCGGATTCCCCGTGACGTGCGAGGGTGGCGAATACAAGGTTGTTGAAAACCTGCCGATCGATGCGTTCAGCCAGGAATGTATCAACAAGACTCTCAAAGAGTTGCAGGAAGAGCAGGCCGGCGTCGCGCACCTGCTGTAAACGACTCGAAATCGCGAGTCTGCGGTTTCAGGCGTCGCGGCTCAGCAGCCCGGGTCGGCGTCGCACCGGAATGGTCGGGGTGTGGCCGATCGGGCCAGCCTGTTCGACCGAGGGTGGTTCTTGCCTCGGCGCGGATGTCGTTTCGGCGAGGGCTGCGGCGTGTGTCGTGCAGACCAAAGGGGTGCCCGGCCGCGTGCCGGACTTGTCAAGCAAACGTTTCAAGAGGAGCACCATGAAGTCTGTTCTAGCTGCTGTCATGCTGTTCATTGCACCTGCCCTGGTGCTGGCCCAGCCGGCCGCCTCGACCGCAGAGATTAAGCCAGCCAAGGCTGCCGCAGCCAGGCCGTCCGCGTCCAAACCTCGGGTGGGCGTCCGACGTTCGGCGCTCAAGGTGGTGGAGGAAGTGACGCCGATTGACGATGATGTCAATGTGACGTTGTCGGAAGCTGACCTTGAACTGGCCAAGCGTGTTTTTGTCGGCGTCATACCCTGTGAGCTGGGCGCAAATGTCGAGATCACGCCGAGCGACAAGCGGCCCGGATTCTTCCTGGTGCAGACCAAGACTGCGCGGTTTCGCATGCACCCCGTGGAAAGTCGCACGGGCGCGATTCGCCTTGAAGACCCGAAGGCAGGCGCGATGTGGCTGCAACTGGGGAACAAGTCGATGCTGATGAGTCAAAAACTCGGCCAGCGATTGGCCGACGAATGCATGTCGCCCGATCAGGTCACCATGGCCGCCATGTTGAAGAAGAACCCCGTTCCGAGCATCCTTGATGAGCCGAAACCCGTCGTTGGAAAATGATTGGCACCTGCGTCTTATTCCAAGTGCCCGAATAGATTACCGTTGATTGAAAAAGGAGTTTCCCATGTTGCAGAACTACCGTGCCCATGTCGCCGAACGCGCGGCGCTCGGCATACCCCCACTGCCCCTGTCGGCCAAGCAGACGGGTGACCTGATCGAATTGTTGAAAAATCCGCCAGCGGGCGAAGAAGCCACGCTGGTGGAACTCATCACGTACCGGGTTCCCGCTGGCGTTGACGACGCCGCCAAGGTGAAGGCCAGTTATCTTGCTGCAGTTGCGCACGGAACGGAGAAATGCGCGCTGATCTCGCGTGAAAAAGCCACGGAACTGCTGGGAACCATGCTGGGCGGCTACAACATCAGCCCGTTGGTGGACCTGCTTGATGATCCTGTGGTCGCCGCTGTGGCCGCCAATGGACTCAAGAAGACCCTGCTGATGTTCGATCAGTTTCATGACGTCAAGGACAAGGCCGACAAGGGCTGTGCCCCTGCCAAGGAAGTGCTGCAAAGCTGGGCCGACGCCGAGTGGTTCACCTCGCGCCCTGAGGTGCCGAAATCGATCAAGCTCACGGTCTTCAAAGTGGATGGCGAAATCAACACCGATGATTTGTCACCGGCGCCGGACGCTTTCAGCCGCCCGGATATTCCTTTGCATGCTCTGGCGATGCACAAGAATGCGCGCCCGGGTATTGTCCCGGAGGAGGATGGCAAGCGCGGCCCCGTCAAGTTCATCAACGACCTCAAGGCTAAGGGCAATCTGGTTGCTTATGTGGGGGATGTGGTGGGAACGGGTTCCTCGCGCAAATCTGCGACCAATTCTGTTCTGTGGTTTACCGGCGAGGACATTCCGTTTGTTCCGAACAAGCGTTTTGGCGGCGTGTGCCTTGGTGGAAAGATCGCGCCGATCTTCTACAACACGATGGAAGACTCGGGTGCTTTGCCGATCGAACTGGATGTCAGCCAGATGAAGATGGGCGACGTGGTGGAACTGCGCCCCTATGACGGCAAGGCATTCAAGGACGGCAAGGAAATTGCGTCGTTCCAGGTCAAGAGCGAAGTCCTGTTCGACGAAGTGCGCGCCGGTGGCCGTATTCCGCTGATCATCGGCCGCGGCCTGACGGCGAAGGCGCGCGAGGCGCTCGGTTTGCCGGTCAGTACCCTGTTTCGTCTGCCGCACAACCCGGCTGACACGAAGAAGGGCTTCACTCTGGCGCAAAAGATGGTCGGCCGCGCGTGCGGGCTGCCGGTGGTCAATGGCAATCAGCAGGGCGTTCGGCCCGGCACCTATTGCGAGCCCAAGATGACCAGCGTCGGTTCGCAGGACACAACGGGTCCGATGACCCGCGACGAGCTCAAGGACCTGGCCTGCCTGGGCTTCAGCGCCGATCTGGTCATGCAGTCGTTCTGTCACACCGCTGCGTACCCGAAGCCGGTCGATGTGAAGATGCATCATGAGCTGCCTGAATTCATGAGCACGCGCGGAGGCATACCCTTGCGCCCCGGCGACGGCATCATCCATAGCTGGCTCAACCGCATGCTGCTGCCCGATACCGTGGGCACCGGCGGCGACAGCCACACGCGTTTTCCGATCGGCATCAGCTTTCCCGCCGGTTCCGGCCTGGTGGCTTTTGGCGCTGCCACCGGCGTCATGCCGCTGGACATGCCTGAGAGCGTGCTGGTGCGTTTCAAGGGGAAAATGCAATCCGGCATTACGCTGCGTGACCTGGTCAATGCCATTCCCCTTTACGCCATCAAGGCGGGCTTGTTGACCGTTGCCAAGCAGGGCAAGAAGAACATCTTCTCGGGCCGGATTCTGGAGATCGAAGGGCTGCCGGACCTCAAGGTCGAGCAGGCTTTCGAGTTGAGCGATGCGTCGGCCGAGCGCAGCGCCGGTGGCTGCACCGTGCATCTGAACAAGGAACCGATCATCGAGTACATCAACAGCAACATCACGATGCTGAAGTGGATGATCGCCAGTGGTTATTCCGATGTGCGCACCATCAACCGGCGCATCAAGGCGATGGAGGCATGGCTGAAGGATCCGCAATTGCTCAAGGGTGATGCGGATGCGGAGTATGCGGCCGTCATCGAGATCGACCTGGCCGACATTCATGAACCGATCGTCGCCTGCCCGAACGATCCGGATGATGTGAAAACCTTGTCGGAGGTTGCCGGCGCAAAGATCGACGAAGTGTTCATCGGCTCCTGCATGACCAACATCGGGCACTTCCGCGCGGCCAGCAAGTTGCTGGAGAACAAGCGTGACATTCCGGTCAAGCTGTGGATGGCGCCGCCCACGAAGATGGACGCCAAGCAACTGTCGGAAGAGGGACATTACGGAGTGCTGGGTTCGGCTGGCGCGCGCATGGAGATGCCGGGCTGCAGCCTGTGCATGGGCAATCAGGCCCAGGTGAAGGAAGGTGCTACCGTGTTCTCCACGTCCACGCGCAATTTCCCTAACCGCCTGGGCAAGAACAGCAACGTCTATCTGGGCAGCGCCGAGCTCGCGGCCATCTGCTCCAAGCTCGGGCGGATCCCGACCAAGGCGGAGTACATGGCTGACATGGGGGTCTTGACAGCAGCCAGCGCGACGGTCTACCAGTACCTGAATTTCGACAAGGTGCAGGACTACACGGACGCTGCCGCTTCGGTCAAGGAAAGCGCCGCAGTCTGACAATTCGTTGAACCCGTCCAGTCCAAGGACGGGTGCACGCTTATTCAAGCGCCCCGCAATCTGTATTGCGGGGCGCTTTTCTGTTTGCTGTGCCGTGATCATGACTGCCCGATAATCGGGCGCCATGAACGCGCTTCAATCGATCCCCCTGTCCTTGCAGACGATCCTGTTGCTGGTCGGCAGCAATGTCTTCATGACGTTTGCCTGGTACGGGCACCTGAAAAATCTGGCTACCGCGCCCTGGTATGTCGCGGCATTGGTGAGTTGGAGTATTGCGTTGTTTGAGTACGGACTGCAGGTGCCGGCCAATCGAATTGGTTTTCAACAGGCGGGATTCAGCGTAGGGCAACTCAAGATTGTGCAGGAGGTCATCACGCTGACGGTATTTGTGCCCTTTGCCATGCTGTATCTCAAGGAGCCGTTCAAGTTGGACTATGTGTGGGCCGCCTTGTGCATGGTGGGTGCGGTGTTCTTTATTTTTCGCGCCACCTGAATTTTCAGGGGGTTACCTTCAAATCGGGCGGTTAAACTTCGCGCAGTCATAAGGAAGTCACTGTTTTGACTTTTTCTCTTCAGGAGTGAGCCATGTTTTTTGGCAAGTTGTTGCCGCGCGAAGGCAATTTTTTCGAGATGTTCAACCAGCACGCTGATCGTATCGTCGAAGCGGCGCGGGCGTTTTCCAAGCTGGTGGCCAATTACAGTGATGTTCACTTGCGTGAGAAGTACAACCAGGATGTGGACAACGCGGAGCGCGCCGCCGACCGGGTAACGCACGACGTGAACAAGGCAATCCACATCACGTTCATCACGCCGATTGACCGGGAGCAGATTCATTCCCTGATCAATACGATGGACGATATTGCCGATCTGATTCAGGATTCGGCTGAAACCATGGCGTTATACGACGTGCATCACATGACGGAAGACATCACGCGGCTGACCGATTTGAGCGTGAAGTGTTGTGAGCGCGTGCGTGATGCCGTGAGCATGCTGGCCAAGATTGCCGATCCGGCAACCGCAGCCGCGGCTTTGAAGACCTGTGAAGAAATTGATCAGCTTGAGTCTGACGCCGACCGCGTGATGCGCAGCGCCATGAGCAAGCTGTTCCGTGAGGAACCCGATGTGCGGGAGGTGATCAAGCTCAAGGCGATCTACGAATTGCTGGAGACCATCACGGACAAGTGCGAGGATGTTGCCAACGTCATCGAGGGCATCGTCCTCGAGAATTCCTGAGTCGCAGCAGTCATGGCATCGGTTCAGGTCGGTTTGTGGGTGGTCGTGCTGCTGGTGCTGCTGGCCTTGGCGTTCGATTTCATGAACGGGTTTCACGACGCCGCCAATTCCATCGCAACGGTGGTATCCACGGGCGTTCTCAAGCCGGGGCAGGCGGTGTTGGGCGCGGCTGTCTTCAACTTCATTGCGATCTTCGTATTTCATTTGAGCGTGGCAGCAACCATTGGCAAGGGGCTCGCTCAGCCCGGCGTCGTCGATGTGCATGTCGTCTTTGGCGCCCTTGTCGGTGCCATCAGCTGGAACTTCATCACCTGGTATTACGGCATACCGAGCAGTTCGTCACACGCCTTGATCGGCGGCATCGTGGGCGCAGTCATTTCCAAGGCCGGCGCCTCGGCCTTGGTCGTGTCCAGCATCATGAAGACGGTGGTCTTCATATTTGTCTCGCCATTGATGGGCTTCCTGCTGGGGTCCTTCATGCTGATTGCAGTGTCGTGGGCGTTTCGTCAGAGCACTCCCAGCCGGATCGATCGCTGGTTTCGCCGTATGCAATTGGTATCTGCGGGGGCTTACAGCCTGGGCCACGGCGGCAATGATGCGCAGAAGACGATCGGCATTGTCTGGATGCTGCTGATTGCGACTGGGTACACGGAGGTTGGCGCAACCTCGCCACCGACCTGGGTCGTATTGTGTTGTTACACGGCGATTGCGATGGGCACCCTGTTCGGTGGCTGGCGCATTGTCAAGACCATGGGTCAAAGGCTGACCAAACTCAAACCGGTGCACGGGTTCTGTGCCGAGACCGGTGGCGCCATCACGCTCTTCATTGCGGCAATTCTGGGTATCCCGGTCTCGACCACGCACACCATTACCGGCGCCATTGTCGGCGTGGGGGCTACGCAGCGCGCCAGCGCCGTGCGCTGGGGTATTGCCGGCAACATCATCTGGGCCTGGATTCTGACGATCCCGGCCACCGCGTCGGTCGGCGCGATTGCGTATTGGCTCAGCCTGCAGGTCTTTTGACGCCGTCTCGACGGTGCGTTCCCGTCGGCTCGGCGTTGCCGCTGTCAGTCGGTATCAGTGAGAGATCTTGCGCGCCTCTTCGATCTGGTACTCGAAATAGCGTTGGAAGCTGAACACAATACTGCTCAGCAGGACGGTCGTTCCAATCAGCAGTGACAGGGCGATGGCGCCAACGGTGAACCAGTTCGTGTGACCAGAAACGGCGTCGGCCGATGCCATCGGATTGAAGCGGGCATTCCACTTCTCCGGGGTCATCAAGCCATAAATGATGGCTGTCAGCGCGCAACCCGCAATTGTGAAACCTAGCAAGGGAATCAGGATCCAAGCCCATGGGTCGTCCAGACCATTGCTCTGCACCCGCAAGATGCCGTACAGACCCAGTGCCGTCGGAATCGGCAGAAGCCATGCCAGCCAGTCGTTCATGCCCCGTAGGTAAAAGCGATGCATTCCCAACGGCCCGCCGGCAAAGGCCAGCCAGGCGGCAGTAGTCTTATTCTTCATGGACGGCGGTCAAAGTCTTGGGGCAGTGGTGGCGCCTTCGCCCAAGGCCCGGTCCATCATGACCACATCGAGCCATTGGTCGAACTTCCAGCCGCAGGACTTCAGGACGCCCACCATGGAGAAACCGACGGAGCGATGCACGGCGATCGAACCGTTGTTGGCGGAGTCGCCTATTATCGCGATCAGCTTGCGCACGCCAGCCCGTTCCGCCTGCGCGGCAAGTTCCGTCAGCAAGACCCGGCCCAGGCCTTGACCCTGAGCTTCTGGTGCCAAGTAGATCGAGTCCTCGGCCGAGAAGCGATAAGCCGGGCGGGGTTTGAACCAGTTGCAGTAGGCAAAGCCCAATACATTGTTGCCATCGGCGGCGACGAGGTAGGGCAATCCTTTGTCGAGTACATCGGCGCGACGGTTTGCCATGTCGGCCGATGAGGGTGGTTCCAACTCAAAAGTGCCGGTGCCAACGAGAACATGGTGGGCGTATATGGCTGTGATAGCAGGGATGTCTTCGGGTCGGCTGGGGCGAATAATGGGCATATAAACAGGTTTCGTTATAATAGTCGGCTATTCAGCGTGTCGCTGGCCGGGTGGTCATGTCGCGTGTCTCAAACGCTGGATTAAGTGCTGAATCAATTGGTGGAAATAATACTCCGCCACCCAAAGGATAAATCATGGTCGTCATTCGACTCGCCCGTGGCGGTGCAAAAGCACGCCCGTTTTTCAATATTGTTGTTGCAGACAAGCGTACCCGCCGCGATGGCCGCTTCATTGAGCGCATCGGGTTCTACAACCCGATCGCGACTGCCAGTGAAGAGAGCATCCGGATTGCCCAGGATCGCCTGACTTACTGGAAGGGCGTTGGCGCCCAAACCTCGCCCACGGTTGATCGCCTGATTGACCAGGCAGCCAAAAAAGCTGCTTGATCCGGATCTTGATGCTACCTGGTCTTGAAGCTGCCGACTTGCCGTCGGACGCGATCGAAGTTGGGCGCATCAACGATGCCTGGGGCATCAAAGGCTGGTTCAAAGTCCTGCCTTACAGCGCCGATCCCGAGGCGTTTTTTTCTTCCAAACGCTGGTTCCTGATGCCGTCGGAAAAGGGGCTGAAGACCTTTACCGGGGTGGCCAAGCTCGCCATCATGGAGGCAAAGGTTCACTCCGATGGCGTGGTTGCTTCGGCGCATGATGTAAAAGATCGCACGGATGCCGAGGCATTGCGGGGCGCCCGCATCTTCATCTCCCGCTCCAGTTTCCCGACCGCTGCAAAAGATGAGTATTACTGGGTTGACCTGATCGGACTCAACGTTGTCAATCGCGAAGGCGTTGCGCTTGGTACGGTCAAGGAATTGCTCTCTACCGGCGCACAAACCGTGCTCGTGATGGACCACGAGCAGGACGGCAAGATGGTTGAGCTGATGATACCGTTTGTGGCGGTCTATGTGGACGAGGTCGATCTCGCAGGCAGACGCATTCTGGTGGACTGGCAGCCCGATTACTGAGTCGCACGGTATGCGCTTCGATGTTGTCACGCTGTTTCCGGAACTGTTCGCGCCGCTCTTGACCAGCGGCATTACTCGCCGTGCATACGAGTCGGGTCAGGTCGATGTTCGGTTGGTCAATCCGCGTGATTTCGCTGACGGCAACTACAGGCGCGTGGATGATCGCCCTTTTGGTGGCGGTCCGGGCATGGTCATGATGGCCGAACCCTTGGCGCAGTGTCTTGATTCGATTCAAGCGCAGCGAAGCGAAATTGCACCGGTGGTTCTCTTTTCGCCAGTCGGCAAACCGCTTGACCATGCCGACGTGATGCGATGGTCTGATAGCGCAGGGGCTATTCTCATTTGTGGTCGCTACGAAGGCGTGGATCAGCGGCTCGTCGACACGCGTGTGACGGAACAGATCAGTCTGGGTGATTTTGTGCTGTCGGGCGGTGAGATTGCCGCCATGGCCTTGCTGGATGCAGTCGCTCGACTGCAGCCTGGCGTTTTGAATGCCGCCGAGAGCCACGAGCAGGACAGTTTCAACCCCACGCTGGACGGCTTGCTGGATTGCCCGCACTACACCCGACCGGAAACCTGGGCAGGGCTTGGCGTTCCGGATGTATTGTTGTCCGGTCATCACGCCCAGATTGAGCGCTGGCGACGCGAGCAGCGGCTGGCGATCACGCTTCGTCAGCGCCCCGATCTGATTCAGGCAGCGCGGATGCAGGGACGCTTGAGTGCGGCAGACGAAGCGGTCTTGACCCGACTCCTGAACGAACGCCAAGTTGGTGATCATCGGTCGAGCGGCTGATCAGGCTATAATATTTGGCTTACCGATCCTCTGGTGGGCCGCCTTGCTGTCATTGCAGTAACGCTGTTGCGTCAATCCCGACGCAGGTGCCACCAAGATCATTTGAGGAAATCATGAATCTGATCCAAACCCTTGAGCAGGAAGAAATCGCTCGACTCGGGAAAGTCATCCCTGAATTTGCCCCCGGTGACACGGTAATCGTCAACGTCAATGTCGTTGAAGGCGCCCGCAAGCGTGTACAGGCCTATGAAGGCGTGGTTATTGCCAAGCGCAATCGCGGCATCAACAGTGCCTTCATCGTTCGGAA
Source organism: uncultured beta proteobacterium (assembly GCA_903828665.1). GTDB lineage: Bacteria > Pseudomonadota > Gammaproteobacteria > Burkholderiales > Burkholderiaceae_C > Rhodoferax. The sequence goes on along the minus strand of CAIKMZ010000093.1, from coordinate 7,310 downwards.
AATCTCCAGCGGGGAAGGCGTCGAGCGTACATTCCAGACCTATAGCCCGCTGATCGCCAGCATTGAAATCAAGCGCCGCGGCGATGTGCGCCGTGCCAAGCTCTACTACTTGCGTGACCGTAGCGGTAAATCGGCTCGCATCAAGGAAAAGCTGCCGGCGAAGAAGCTTGCCGGGAAGACGGCAAGCGCATAACGCGACCTGTTATAAAGAAGCCGCCCCAGCTTGTGCTTGTGGCGGCTTTTCTTATTGCCGGCTTCGAAACGAACCGGCAATTCCGAGCCTGCCCAACATCGATCGAGTGTCCTCGTTTCGCTCTATGTCTTCAAAGTCAATCGATAGCTCTCTGTCGAAGTTGCCTCATTTCGACCCACGCCAGGTTCCGGTAGAGGGCGTCGATTCACATCTGCCTGCGGTGACCCGGACCATGCTGCAACCGGCAGCATTGCGGCAACGATTTCTGGCCCCCCCTGTTTGGGAGCCGGAGCTGAAGGCGGAAACCCGATTTACCGATCATGCGCTGATGCCGGCCTCGGTGTTGGTGCCGATCGTGATGCGCGAGCAACCGACGATTCTGTTGACCGAGCGCACGACGCATCTTTCGACCCATTCCGGGCAAATTGCTTTTCCAGGAGGCAAGGTGGATGAGGAAGACGCGGACGCATTAGCTACCGCCTTGCGCGAGGCCCGGGAAGAGATTGGTCTTGATCCTGCTTTTGTGCAGGTCCTCGGTGTCCTGCCCCATTACATGACGGGGTCGGCATTCGTCATCACGCCCGTTGTCGCGTTGTTGGAGCCGGGCTTCGTCCTGACCCCCAACGCGCATGAAGTGGCCGATGTATTTGAGGTGCCGCTCGAATTCCTGATGAATCCGGCCCATCACCACCGTCACGCTTTCGAATGGCAGGGAGTCAGGCGCGAATGGTTTTCCATGCCGTACCAGGATGATCGGACGCAACGCTTCATTTGGGGCGCCACGGCCGGCATGCTGCGCAACTTCTACCGCTTTCTGTCGGCTTGATGCTTGGTGCGGCTATGATGATTGGATGAGCTTCATTTCCGTGCTTTTTGCCCTGCTGCTCGAGCAGGCGCGACCCCTGAGTCGGGGCAATCCGGTGCATGCGGGACTACGTGCCTGGGTGCGCTGGAGCAGCAGGAATTTTGACGCTGGCAATTCCCTGCATGGCTGGCTGGCGTGGGGCGTGGCCGTGCTCGGACCATCGGTGCTGAGTCTCGCCATTTTCCTGCTGCTCGATATGTTCATCGGTTGGCCTGCGGCTGTCCTGTGGAGCGTGGCAGTGCTTTACGCGACGCTGGGTTTCAGGCAATTCAGTTTTCATTTCACGCAGATCCGGGACGCCATGGCGGATGGCGAGGAAGACCGGGCTCGCGAACTATTGGCAGCCTGGCAACAGATCGACGCCAGCGAATTGCCTCGCAGTGAGATTGTGCGCCACGTGATCGAGCACTCTGTGCTGTCGGCCCATCGCCATGTGTTCGGTGTTCTGGCCTGGTTCTCGATTCTGGCCGCTTTTGGCCTTGGCCCTGCTGGAGCGGTGTTGTATCGGTTGAGTGAATTCGTCCCGCGTTATTGGCGGCACAAGAGCAAGGTGCACCATCAGCCGATCAGCGATGCCCTGCAGGAAATTGCTGCCCAGGCATGGATGCTGATTGACTGGGTGCCAAGCCGCATCACAGCCATCAGTTTTGCGGTCGTGGGCAGCTTTGAGGAAGCAATTGATGGCTGGCGCAATTACGAACCGCGTTTTGCAGGTGATAACGATGGCATTGTGCTGGCCGCGACGGCCGGGGCTGTGAATATTCGGTTGCAGGGAAATGAGCGCGAAGGTGAAACAGTTTCCGGGCAGACCCCCGAGCTGGCCCATCTGGCGGTTGTTGTCGGTTTGGTCTGGCGCACGGTTGTGCTGTGGATGGTGCTATTGGCACTCCTGACGCTGGCGCGTCTGCTGGGTTGAAGCGCTCAGTATTTTTCAGCTCGACTCAGTTCGGCATAGAGATCGCAATAGATCTTGTAGCGATTTTCACTGATCCCGTCGGTTCCGCCGTCGGTCTGCACCGCGGCGATAACACCGCAACCAGGCTCGTGCCGATGGCTGCAGTTATAGAACCTGCAATTCTTGACATGAGGTTTGAGGTCAGGCATGTAGGCCGCCAACTGCGCCGGATCAATGTGGTTCAGTCCGAACTCCTGGAAACCTGGCGAATCGATCAATGCGGTGGTCTTGTCGCTGTCCACCCAGTACCAGGTGGTGCTCGTGGTTGTGTGTTTTCCGGAATTCAGTGCTTGCGAAATCTCATTTGTATGCGCCAGCGCGCCAGGGACCAGCAGATTGATCAAGGTGCTCTTGCCTGCTCCGGACGGTCCGAGCACCAGGGTGGTCTTGCCGGCGAGCAGTTTCAACAATTCACTCCGGTCCACATCGCCTGATTTCTTCAGCGAAAGTGGCAGCACGCCATAGTGCATCTTTCGATAAGGTTGCAGCCACTCCCAGGCGCGCGCGAAAGGCTCGACCAGATCGCTCTTGTTAAGCCCGATGATGGGCGTGATGTGCTCTGCTTCTGCCGCGATCAGTGCACGCGACAGTTGGCTGCTGGAGAATTCCGGTTCCGCCGCGATCAGGATCAAGATCTGGTCCAGATTGGCGGCGAAGGACTTGGTGCGAATCTCGTCCTGGCGGTACAGGACATTTTTTCGCTCTTCGATCTTTTCAATCGTTCCTTCGTCACGCGAAGCCTGCCACAGAACGCGGTCTCCCACCAGGCCCTGACTCTTCTTGCCTCGGGAGTGGCAAATCAGGCGCTTGCCATTGGACGCTTCCACCAGAAAGTGGCGACCGTAGTTGGCGACGATCAGGCCGCGTTCGAGAGGGATTCGTTCGATCATTCGATCCTGCTTGTTGGCGAGGGTATGCGTGCTCACGCTACCAGCCGCGCCAGGCGCTCGGACGCGGGCGGGTGCGATGCGTAGAACTTCACATAGAGGGGATCGGGCGTCAGCGTCGAAGCGTTGTCTTCGTATAGCTTGAGCAAGGCCGCTGCAAGCGCTGCGCCGCTGGTTTGGACCGCGGCGTAAGCATCCGCTTCAAATTCGTGCTTGCGTGAGAGTTGGGCAAATGCGGGTCCGATGAAGAAACTGAAAACAGGCATGGTCAGCATGAACAAGAGCAATGCCAGTGCATCGTTCGGGGCGTTCAGGTTGGGTTGCACCCCCAGTTCCGTGTAAAACCACGCATGTGTTGCCAGCCAACCGAGCAGCGCAAAGCCAAGCAGGCTCAACGCAAACATGGATGCGATGCGCTTGATGATGTGCTTGCGCTTGAAGTGGCCCAATTCATGTGCCAGGACTGCGTCCACTTCGTCGGCCGTCAAATGAGACAGCAAGGTGTCATAGAAAACGACGCGTTTGCTGGCGCCAAAGCCCGTGAAGTAGGCGTTCGCATGCGCGCTGCGTTTGCTGCCATCCATCACAAAAAGGCCCTTCGCCGAAAATCCGCAGCGATGCATCAGGGCAGTTACGCGCGCCTTGACGGTTTCATCTTGCAGCGGCGAAAACTTGTTGAACAGCGGTGCGATGAAGGTGGGGTAGATCAGCAGCAGCAGCAGATTGAAGCCCATCCAGACCGTCCAGGCCCATAACCACCACCGGTCGCCTGCCGCGGCCATCATCCAAAGGATCACAGCCGCAATCGGCAGGCCGATGAGAGCGCCTATCAGACTTGACTTCAACAAGTCCAGCACCCAGAGCCTGAGTGTCATCTTGTTGAAGCCAAAGCGCTGCTCGATGACAAAGGTCTGGTACAAAGTAAGCGGCAGGTCGATGATGCCGCTGATAACGACGAATCCAGCAAGCAGCGCCAATTGCTGGCCCATGCCACCGCCGAGCCAGCCAAGCATCAGATGATTAAGGGCCGAGAGCCCTCCCAGCAGTGTCCAGCCCACAAGAACTGCCAGGCCTGCCGCAAGTTCAATCAGACTGAAACGTGTCTTGGCCAGGGTGTAGTCGGCGGCCTTCTGGTGAGCTGTTAATGAGACGGTGCTTGAGAAGGCGCTCGGCACCTCGCCGCGGTGCTGCGCCACGTGCCGCGCCTGTCGCGAACTGAGCCAGAGCTTCAGAACGGTGCCGGCCAACATGGTTGTAACGAAGATGGAGGTCAGCATGGGAAACAAAAAGTGAAGGCAAGCGGGTCAGACATTGCGCCCGAGTTTAGGCCATAAGCGACAATTCCTGCCATGAATGCACCGAACACATCTTCCCTGGTACCGCCGCTGATCAAGTCCGATCAGAATCTTGTTTGGCTCGATTGCGAGATGACAGGTCTCCTGCCCGAATTCGACCGGATCATTGAAATTGCGGTGATCGTTACCGGTCCCCGACTTGAATGCCGCACGGAAGGTCCGGTTCTGGTTATCCATCAAAGCAGCGAGCAACTTGACAGCATGGACGCCTGGAACAAGGGCACCCATGGCAAGACAGGTTTGATTGACAAAGTCAAAGCCTCGACATTGATTGAGTCGGATGCTGAAGCGCAGCTGATCGATTTCTTGAGCCAGTACGTGCCAAAGAACGCGTCCCCGATGTGTGGCAACAGCATCGGACAGGACCGGCGTTTCCTAGCCAAATACATGCCCAGGCTGGAAGCATTCTTTCACTACCGCAACCTGGATGTGAGCACCCTGAAGGAGTTGTCCAAGCGCTGGCGACCCGAGGTGTACAGCTCGTTCAAGAAGCAGCAGCGACACACCGCCTTGGCCGATGTGCATGAGTCGATTGACGAATTGGAACACTACCGTGAGCACTTCCTCAAATTGAGTGATTAGGTAGAAACCCGAATTCATGCCATAATCACTGGCTGCACTGCAAACAGCAGCGCACATTTGTACATCTCCCTTCATTCACAGGGTCCAACGCGGTTTCGCAGCAGCGAATCGGCAGAAAAGGACCCCCAGCGCTGATTGAACTCTTCTTGAGTCAGAGCCGGTTCCGTTTGATGGTTGATGTTTTTTAACCATTGACGGAGCAGTCGCATACCCTGCGGCGCTCGCGTGTGAGTAAATTCATGACTGACGCTATTCAAGCGACGGGCGATATTTCGCTTGTCGGAAATTTTTCCAATGACGCTTTCGAGCCGACCCAGAACCCTGGTCAAGTGGTTGAGGTCGTCGAAGAAGTCCCCAATGGCTTCCTTGCATTTGGACTGGCTCCTGAGCTGCTGCACGCGGTCAAGGATCTTGGCTTTACGCAGCCGACCACGGTACAGCTGAAGACCATCCCCCTTGCCATGCAAGGTGGCAATGGCTCTGGTGATGCTGCGCGCTTTATCGATCTGATGGTCTCAAGCCAGACCGGGAGCGGCAAGACCGCTGCCTTCTTGCTGCCTGTCCTGCACACCTTGCTGACCCAGCAAGCGCAAGCGGAAGCGAAAGAGCGTGCCGACTTCGAGCAGGCGGTGGCGGACGCTGCTGCCAAAGGCGAGGCGCCTCCCAAGCGTGCCAAGCGCAAGGATCCCACCAATCCGCGCAACTTCGGGCCGACTTCGCCTGGCGCCTTGATCGTCTGCCCGACGCGGGAACTGGCGCAACAGGTCGCACACGATGCGATTGACCTGGTACAGCATTGCCGTGGCCTGCGCATTGCAAACATCGTCGGTGGCATGCCCTATCAGTTGCAGATCGCAAAGCTGCAGAATGCCAACCTTGTGGTGGCCACGCCGGGTCGTTTGCTTGACCTGCAACGGTCCATGCAAATCAAGCTGGACCAAGTGCAGTTCCTGGTCGTTGACGAAGCCGACCGCATGCTGGACCTCGGATTTTCCGACGATCTTGCCGAAATCAACCAACTGACCATCGGCCGCAAGCAGACCATGATGTTCAGCGCCACTTTTGCGGCACGCATCCAGCAGCTTGCCGCACGTGTGATGCGCGAACCCCAGCGCCTGCAAATTGACTCGCCACAGGAAAAGCATGCCAACATTCAGCAAAAGCTGTTCTGGGCTGACAACGCGCAGCACAAGCGCAAGTTGCTCGACCATTGGCTGCGTGACAGCAGCATCAATCAGGCCATCGTTTTTGCCAGCACCCAAATCGAATGCGATGGTTTGGCCAATGATCTGCAGCAGGAGGGTTTCTCGGCCGTGGCATTGCACGGCGCTTTGAGCCAGGGGCTGCGCAACCGGCGATTGATGGCCTTGCGCCAAGGCCAAGTGCAGATCCTAGTGGCGACCGATGTGGCAGCACGCGGCATCGATGTGCCGACCGTGACCCACGTCTTCAATTTCGGCTTGCCGATGAAGGCCGAGGACTATACGCACCGAATTGGCCGTACGGGTCGCGCCGGGCGCGATGGTCTGGCCGTGACGTTTGCCGAATTCCGTGATCGTCGCAAGATCATGGATATCGAGTTTCATAGCCATCAGCAGTTCAAGGCCGAGACGGTTCCCGGCATGGAACCCCAACAACGTTTCCCCGACTCACGTCCGAACTCGAACTTTGGCGGACGCGACAATCGCATGGGTGGCGGTGGCCAGCCTTCCCGTGGCAATTTTGGCGGTGGCGGTCGTACCGGCGGCTTTGGTGCCAACCGGGGCGGTTTTGCCGACAGAAGTGCTGGTGGCAGCCGTGACGCAGGCCCCGGCACCTACCCAGCCAGCCGTGAAGGCGGATTCGGTTCGCGTGATGACCGCAGCGGCGGCGCGCGCGAAGGATTCAGCTATGAGCGCAAGGGCGGCTTCAATGACCGCTTTGCCAGTGCCCGCAATGATGGCGCACCGCGTGCGGGCTTCGCCGCGCGCAAGCCTGGGGTTGGCGCGCCGACGGGCGCCAGGCCCGGCAACGGGGGCAAGGTTTTTGTGCCGCGTGACGCAAAGAAGCGCTCCGTGCGTTGATGCTGGCATTGAGACGGCAAAATCTTGCTTTATAATCCTCGGCTGAGCAAAGAGATCTCGAGTCATTTTTGCTTGGTCGTTGCAGCCTATCTGCACTGACAATTTCCGGAAATTGTTTTTTTTTAACTCACTAGGTAATTTTTCAAATGAAAAAATCGCTCATCTTGGCCGCTGTTATCGCTGCCGCCGCTCTGGTCGCTTGTGGTAAGAAAGAAGAAGCGCCTGCTCCTGCTCCCGCTCCTGCACCCGCAGCAGCCCCCGCTCCTGCAGCAGCTCCCGCACCAGAAGCAGCTGCTTCCGGCGCCGCTGCACCGGCTGCTGCTGCCGCTCCGGAAGCCGCCGCCAGCGCTGCCGTGAAGAAGTAAGCTTCTCGCTTTTCAACTTCGTGTTGAAAAAAAGCCACCGTCAGG
>CAIKMZ010000092.1 GCA_903828665.1 uncultured beta proteobacterium | reverse complement strand
CGGCCGGGAAGCGGCTGCCGTCCTTGCGGATGTAGGTCAGCTCGTAGATGTCCTCGATGCCGCGCGAGGCCTTGAATACCAGCGCCTCGAAGCCCGGCGCGATGTCGGTCTCCAGTTCGACGCTCAGCGCCTTGGCGCGCGCGATCAGCTCCTGCGGATCGGAAATGTCGGCCGGCGTGATCTTGTTCATCACGTCGGCGGCCGCATAACCCAGCATGCGCTCGGCGCCGACATTGAAAATCTGGATCACGCCCTTGGCGTCGGTGGCGATGCTGGAGAAGTTGGCGCTGTTGAAGATCGCGCTCTGCAGCGCGACCGCCTTGAGCGGCACGTCCTTGAGCGATTCAATCTCGTTCGGGCCCATCAGCACGGCAAGCCCTCCGGAACCAGTGATGCGTCGACAAGGGTGCAGCGGGGTGGCGTCATTGGAAAGCTTTATGAAGGGGAGTAGCGGATGCTGCGAAATGCATGCATCACATTAAGGCACGAAACAGCCTCTGTCTGTGCGTTGCCATACGCAAGGTCGATGGCGCGGGCCGGCCGGCAAGCCGGGCGGCGGGTCTCGCGGCCGCCTCAGAGCGTCCGCAGCACGCCGAGCGCAAACGGCAGGCTCAGCATGCCCAGCAGCGTCGACAGCGTCACGAGGCCGGCCACATAGCCGCCGTCGTAGCCCATGCGCGCGGCCAGCACGTAGCAGCTCGGCGCCGTCGGCAAGGCCGAAAAGGCCAGTAGCACCGTGCTCTGAACCGGGTCCAGATGAAAGAGCCTGGCAAATCCCAGGGCCAGCAGCGGCAGCAGGAAATGCCGGATCCCCAATACGGCGCCGGCCAGGGCCTTGGCGCGGTGCAGGCTGCCGAACTGCATGCCGGCACCGGCGGCCATGAGCCCGAGCGCCAGGGAGGCGGCGCCGATGCGGCTGACGGTGGGCTCGATCCAGTTTGGCAGGCTCAAACCCAGCAGGTTCGCCGCCAGACCCGAGGCCGTTCCGATGATGAGCGGGTTGCGCAGCAGTTCGCCGAGCAGGCCGCGCTGCGCATGGCGCGCCATCGGCCAGACGGCGCCGACGTTGAACAGCGGCACGCACACGCCGATCAGCACCGCGATCAGAAGCAGGCCCTGCGGCCCGGCGAGCCGGTCGGCCAGCGCCAGGCCGATGAAGGAGTTGAAGCGAAACGCGACCTGGGCGCTGGCCGCGTGCTCGCGCCGTTCGACATGGCGACCGAGCCAAGGCCAGTAGGGAATGGAGTAGGCCAGCGCGATGCCGCACAGGCCCATGGCCCAGCCGGCGCCGATCAGGCTCGACGCCGCTGCGACGTCAAGCGGGCTCTTGATGATCGAGTGAAACAGCAGGACCGGGAAGAACAGGAAGTAGACCAGGCTCTCGACCGGCGCCCATACGCTGCGGCCCAGCGCCGTGTAGCGGCAGACCAGGTAGCCGCACAGAATCAGGGAGAAGTCGGGGAACAGGAGTCGGGCGAAATTCACCCGGCGAGAATACCAGTGAATGTGGGTCCGGCCCGGTTAACATCGGACCTCTGGCTGTCATCCCGGACTTGATCCGGGAGCCATGCCTTGCGACAGCGCCGCGCGAGCCATGGATTGCGGGCCGGAGCCCGCGATCGCAAAGCCATGTTGGCCAGTTGATCAACAATTTTGAACATCAGAGGAGTGAAACCATCGTGTACCGTCGAATCCTGTCTACCCTAAGTCTGCTCACGCTTGCCGGCTCTGCGCTGGCGCAGGGCTATCCGAACAAGGTCATCAAGCTGCAGGTGCCGTTTGCACCGGGCGGCACCACCGACATCATTGCGCGCACGATCTCGGAAGCGCTGGGCAAGGCGCTGGGGCAGCCGGTGCTGGTGGAGAACCGGGCCGGTGGCGGCGGCATCATCGGCGCCAACGAAACGGCCAAGGCCGCGCCCGATGGCTACACGCTGGGCCTTGCCACCGTGTCGACGACCGCGGCCAACCCCGCGATCAACCCGCGCACGCCCTACAACCCGCTGACCGACTTCACGCCCATCATCAACATTGCGGCCACGCCCAATGTGATCGCCGTGCATCCGAGCTTCCCGGCCAAGGACTACAAGGGCTTTGTCGCCGAGTTGAAGAAGAACCCCGGCAAGTATTCCTATTCGTCGTCCGGCACCGGCGGCATCGGGCACCTGCAGATGGAGCTGTACAAGAATCTGAGCGGCACCTTCGTCACCCATATTCCGTACCGCGGCGCCGGCCCGGCGCTCAATGACACGGTCTCGGGCCAGGTGCCGATGACCTTCGACAACATGCCGTCGGCGCTGCCCTTCATCCTGTCGGGCCGGCTGGTCGCGGTGGTGGTGGCGGCGCCGCAGCGCATGCCGCAACTGCCCAATGTGCCGACCTTCAAGGAGATCGGTCTGGAGCCGGTCAACCGCATGGCCTACTACGGCATCTATGGCCCCAAGGGTCTGCCCAGGGATGTCGTGGACAAGGTCAACGCCGGTGTGCGCAAGGCGCTGGAAGATCCGGTCGTGAAGAAGCGCATCGAGGACACTGGCTCCATCATCATTGCCAACACGCCCGAGCAGTTTGCGGCGCAGATCAAGGCCGAATTCGACGTCTACAAAAAGGTGGTCGAGTCGGCCCATCTGAGGCTGGACTGATGTTGGCCCCCACGCTCCCCGCTGCGCGTGGTTCGCTGCCCCCCAAGGGGGCGTGCCCGCCTTGGGGCGGCCTGGCGGCGGGCTAGACCATTCATGGCCGGCGAGGCGCTGATCGATGCCTTCATCGACGCCCTGTGGCTGGAAGAGGGTCTTTCGAAGAACACGCTGGCGGCCTACCGGCGTGATCTGAACCTGTACGCCGCCTGGCTCGCCGCACGCCGGCGCGTTCTGACGGATACGACGCAGGCCGACATCGACGCCTACTTTTCAGCGCGCCACGCCAGCAGCAAGGCGACCACGGCGAACCGGCGCCTGACCGTCTTCAAGCGCTACTTCCGCTGGGCGCTGCGCGAGCACGTGATCAGCGCCGACCCGACGCTCCGGCTGCAGGCGGCGCGCCAGGCTTTGCGCGTGCCCAAGACGCTGACCGAAGCGCAGGTCGAGGCGCTGCTGAAGGCGCCTGACACCGATACCTCGCTGGGCGTGCGCGACCGCACCATGCTCGAGCTGATGTATGCCAGCGGGCTGCGCGTGAGCGAACTGGTGACGCTCAAGGTGTTCAACGTGAGCCTGTCGGAAAACGTGCTGCGCGTCTTCGGCAAAGGCAACAAGGAGCGCTTGGTTCCGTTTGGCGAGGTCGCGAGCGAGTGGCTGCGGCGGTACCTGGCGCAGGCCCGCCCGGAACTGCTGTCGGGCCGGCAGACCGAGGATCTGTTTGTGACCCATCGCGGGCCCAAGGCCGGCAGCGCGATGAGCCGCGTCATGTTCTGGATGATCGTGAAGAAGCACGCGCTGCGCGCCGGCATCACCGCGCCGCTGTCACCGCACACGCTGCGCCATGCCTTTGCCACGCATCTGCTCAATCACGGCGCCGATCTGCGCGCTGTGCAGATGCTGCTCGGCCACGCCGATATCTCGACCACGACCATCTACACCCATGTGGCCCTGGAGCGGCTCAAGGTGCTGCACGCGCGGCACCATCCACGTGGCTAGGAATATGAACCACCGATTGACTTGATGAAAAGGGAAGCGACATATGGCGATCTACGAACTTGATGGCATAGCCCCCCGACTGGCCGAATCGGCTTGGGTTGCTGACAGCGCCCAGGTGATGGGCAATGTGGAACTGGCTGAAGACGCGAGCGTCTGGTTTGGCACGGTGATCCGGGGCGACACCGAAATCATCCGCATCGGGCGGCGCTCCAACATCCAGGACGCCAGCGTGCTGCACGCCGATATCGGCAAGCCGCTGACGGTCGGCGAGGACGTGACGGTCGGACACAAGGTCATGCTGCACGGCTGCACGATCGGCGACGGCAGCCTGATCGGCATCGGTGCCGTTGTGCTCAATGGTGCGAAGATCGGCAAGGGCTGCATTGTCGGCGCCGGGTCACTGGTCACGGAAGGCAAGGAGTTTCCCGATGGTTCCATGATCATGGGCAGCCCGGCCAAGGTCGTGCGAGCGCTCCAGCCCGAGCAGGTCGAGGGCCTGCGCCTGGCCGCCCAAGGCTATGTCGGCAATGCGCGTCGTTTTCGCGATGGCCTGCACAAGCTCGGCTGAGCGAAGTCGCTGTTTGAAGTTCTGGATCTGAAGGAAAAGTGCGTGTCGGAAATTCATAAATTCTTGTTTGACGGCCTGCCTGTGCGCGGCGTGCTCGTGCGTCTGACCGATGCCTGGACCGAGATCCTGCAGCGGCGCGCCAGTGCCGGCAAGACCGGCGCCTACCCGGAGCCGGTGCTCAATCTGCTCGGCGAGATGGTTGCGGCGGCCACGCTGATGCAGGCCAACATCAAGTTCAACGGCGCGCTGATCCTGCAGATCTTCGGCGACGGCCCGGTCAAGCTCGCGGTGGCCGAAGTGCAGCCCGATTTCGGCTTGCGCGCCACCGCCACCGTCATCGGCGACATCGCGCCGCAGGCCAGCCTGAGCGAACTGGTCAATGTCGGCAACGAGGGCAAATGCGCGATCACGCTTGACCCCAGGAGCCGCCTGCCGGGGCAGCAACCGTACCAGGGGGTCGTGCCCCTGTTCGGCGACCAGCGCGAGAAGATCGAGGACCTGAGCAAGGTGCTCGAGCACTACATGCTGCAAAGCGAACAGCTCGACACCACGCTGGTGCTGGCGGCCGACGACAAGGTGGCCGCCGGCCTCCTGATCCAGCGCCTGCCGATGCAGGGCGCGGGAAACCTGGGCGGCAGTGCCGCGACTCAGCACAACGAGGATCAGATCGGCGTCAACGAAGACTACCAGCGCATCGCCATCCTGGCATCGAGCCTGAAGCGCGAGGAACTGCTGACACTTGACGTGGAAACCATTTTGCGGCGCCTGTTCTGGGAAGAAGCGCTGACCCGCTTCGAGCCGCTCGCGGGTGATGCCGGTCCGCGCTTTGCCTGCTCCTGCAGCCGCGAGCGCGTCAGTCGCATGATCCTGGGGCTCGGCCAGGACGAGGCGCAAAGCATTCTGGCCGAGCGCGGCGAGGTCGAGGTCGGGTGCGAGTTCTGCGGCGCGCAGTACCGCTTCGACGCGATCGATGTGGCGCAGATCTTTCGCAAGGCGGGCGATGTGCCGCCGGCGAGCTCCGAGGTGCAGTAGGGGGCCCCATGGTCATGCCGGGCCTGATCCGGCATCCAGGTGGTTTGCGCTGCATCGACTGCGGGTCGGGGCCCGCAATGACAAACCCGGGGATGGAATCGCTATTTGCCCGGCTTGATCTGGACGTAGATCTCGTTGGGCCGGACCATGCCCAGTTCCATGCGGGCCTTTTCCTCGACCATCTCCAGGCCTTCCTTCAGGTCGCGCACTTCAGCCGCGAGCCGGTCATTGGCGAGTTGCGCCTGCTCGTTCTGCTGCTTCTGCGTGGCGAGCTGATCCTGCAGATGGGCGACGGCCCGCACGCTGCCCCGGCCGAACCACAGCTGTGCCTGCACGATCACGAGCAGGCACAGCAGGGCGATGGAGACGAGGCGCCGACCCATGGTTCAGGCTTGCGACGGGCCGCGCATCCGGTCAGCGCAGGTTGTAGAAGGCCGCGCGGCCCGGGTAGCTGGCGATGTCACCGAGGTCTTCCTCGATGCGCAGCAGCTGGTTGTACTTGGCCATGCGGTCCGAGCGGCTCAGGCTGCCGGTCTTGATCTGGCCCGCATTCGTGCCGACGGCGAGGTCGGCGATGGTGGAGTCTTCGGTCTCGCCGGAGCGGTGGCTGATGACGGCGGTGTAGCCGGCGCGCTTGGCCATCTCGATGGCGGCAAAGGTTTCCGTCAGCGTGCCGATCTGGTTGATCTTGATCAGGATCGAGTTGGCGATGCCCTTGTCGATGCCCTCCTTGAAGATCTTGGTGTTGGTGACGAACAGGTCGTCGCCGACGATCTGCACCTTCTTGCCCAGGCGATCGGTCAGGATCTTCCAGCCGTCCCAGTCGCCTTCGCTCATGCCGTCCTCGATGCTGATGATCGGGTATTTGTCGACCCAGTTCGCCAGCACGTCGGTCCATTCCTGCGATGTGAGGATCAGGCCTTCGCCTTCGATGTTGTACTTGCCGTCCTTGAAGAACTCGCTGGCGGCGCAGTCCAGGCCCAGGGCGATCTGCTCACCGGCAACAAAGCCGGCGGCATCGATGGCCTGAAGGATCAGTTCGATCGCCGCTTCGTGGCCTGCCACGTTCGGAGCGAAACCGCCCTCGTCGCCAACCGCCACGCTCATGCCCTTGTCGTGCAGGATTTTTTTGAGCGCATGGAACACTTCCGCGCCGTAGCGGATCGCTTCGCGAAAGCTCGGTGCGCCGATCGGGATGATCATGAATTCCTGGATGTCGAGGTTGTTGTTGGCGTGCGCGCCGCCATTGACCACGTTCATCATGGGGACGGGCATCTGCATGCCGCCCATTCCGCCGAAATAGCGGTACAACGGCAGGCCCGATTCTTCGGCCGCGGCGCGCGCCACCGCCATCGAAACCGCCAGCATGGCGTTGGCGCCCAGGCGCGACTTGTTCTCCGTGCCATCGAGGTCGATCAGCGTCTTGTCGAGGAAGGCCTGCTCGGACGCATCGAGGCCGAGCACGGCCTCGGAGATTTCGGTGTTGATGTGCTCGACGGCCTTGAGCACGCCTTTGCCGAGGTAGCGGCTCTTGTCGCCGTCGCGCAGCTCGATCGCCTCACGGCTGCCCGTAGAGGCGCCGGACGGCACGGCGGCGCGGCCCATGGTGCCCGATTCCAGCAGCACGTCGCATTCGACGGTGGGGTTGCCGCGTGAATCCAGGATTTCGCGGCCTACGATGTCAACAATTGCGCTCATAACTTTCTTTCCAGACTTGTAAAACAAAAATCAGACGGCAAAGCGGTCTTCGAGGAAGCCGCAGCGCTTGGTCACGGCGTCCAGCGCCACCAGCGTTTCCAGCAGGGCACGCATGTGCTTGAGGGGCACGGCGTTGGGCCCGTCGCTCAGCGCCTTGCTGGGGTCGGGATGCGTTTCCATGAACAGGCCGGCGACGCCGACCGCAACCGCAGCGCGTGCCAGCACCGGAACCATCTCGCGCTGGCCGCCGCTGCTCGTGCCCTGGCCGCCGGGCAACTGCACCGAGTGCGTGGCGTCGAACACGACCGGCGCGCCGGTCTCGCGCATGATGGCCAGCGAGCGCATGTCGGAGACCAGATTGTTGTAGCCAAAACTGGCGCCGCGCTCGCAGGCCATGAAGTTGTCTTCCTCGAGCCCCGCTTCACGGGCGGCCGCGCGCGCCTTGTCGATCACGTTCTTCATGTCGTGCGGCGCGAGGAACTGGCCCTTCTTGATGTTGACCGGCTTGCCCGATTGCGCCACCGCGCGGATGAAATCGGTCTGGCGGCACAGGAAGGCGGGCGTCTGCAGCACGTCAACGACCGATGCCACTTGCGCTATCTGCTCTTCGGAATGGATGTCGGTCAGCACCGGCAAATGCAACTCGCGTTTCACCTTGGCCAAAATCTCCAGCCCCTTGTCGATGCCGGGCCCACGAAAGGTGTTGCCCGACGAACGATTGGCCTTGTCGAAGCTGCTTTTGAATATGAAGGGAATGCCCAGGCTGCCGGTGATTTCCTTGAGCGTGCCGGCGGTATCCATCTGCAATTGCTCGGACTCGATGACGCACGGACCGGCAATCAGAAAAAAGGGATGCGTTAAGCCGACGTCAAAGCCGCAAAGCTTCATGCGACTGCCTTCAGGTTACGCGTGCCGGCCTGGTGTTCCAGCGCGGCCTTGACGAAGGCATTGAACAGCGGGTGCCCGTTCCAGGGCGTCGACTTGAATTCGGGGTGGAACTGCACGCCGATGAACCAGGGGTGCACGGTTTGCGGCAGCTCGACGATCTCCGTCAGGTGCTCGCGTTGCGTCAGCGCCGAAATCACGAGCCCGGCCTTGCGCAGGGCGTCGAGGAAGTTGACGTTGGCCTCGTAGCGGTGGCGGTGCCGTTCCGTGACGACGTCGCCGTAGATCTGGTGCGCCAACGTGCCCTTGATCACGTCGGAGCTTTGCGCGCCCAGGCGCATGGTGCCACCGAGGTCGGAGTTCTCGTCGCGCGTCTTGATGCTGCCGTCGGCGTCCTTCCACTCCGTGATCAGGGCGATCACGGGGTTCTTGTTCTCGGGTTCGAACTCGGTGCTGTTGGCTTCGTCGAGACCGGCGACATGGCGCGCGAATTCGATGGTCGCCACCTGCATGCCCAGGCAGATGCCAAGATACGGGGTCTTGGTCTCCCGCGCGAAACGGGCCGCGCAGATCTTGCCTTCGATGCCGCGCTTGCCAAAGCCGCCGGGCACCAGGACGCCGTCGAACTTGGCCAGCTGCGAGACGTTCTCGGGCGTGAGGTTTTCCGAGTCGACGTAGCCGATCTTGACGCGCACATGGTTCTTCATGCCGGCGTGGCGCAGCGCCTCGTTGAGCGACTTGTAGCTGTCGCTCAGGTCCACGTACTTGCCGACCATTGCGATGCTGACCTCGCCTTGCGGGTGCTCGGTCTCGTAGACCAGATCGTCCCA
Source organism: uncultured beta proteobacterium (assembly GCA_903828665.1). Classification (GTDB taxonomy): domain Bacteria; phylum Pseudomonadota; class Gammaproteobacteria; order Burkholderiales; family Burkholderiaceae_C; genus Rhodoferax. The sequence goes on along the minus strand of CAIKMZ010000092.1, from coordinate 23,474 downwards.
GCGCTTGAGGTTGGCCGGATGCGTGTTCAGGCGCAGCTTGTCGCAGATCAGTCCGTCCAGACCCTGCTCGTGCAGCATGCGCGGCACCTTGTAGATGGTGTCGACGTCCCACATCGAGATCACGCCCCAGTCGGGCACATTGGAGAAGAGCGAGATCTTCTCGCGTTCCTCGTCGGGGATCGGGCGGTCGGCGCGGCAGATCAGCGCGTCGGCCTGGATGCCGATCTCGCGCAGCTGCTTGGCCGTGTGCTGGGTCGGCTTGGTCTTGAGCTCGCCGGCGGCGGCGATCCAGGGCACGTAGCTCAGATGCACGAAGGCGCACGTGTTGTGGCCCATCTTCAGGCTCATCTGGCGCACGGCTTCCAGGAAGGGCAGCGACTCGATGTCGCCGACGGTGCCGCCGATCTCGACGATCGCCACGTCGACCGCTTCGGGCGTGCCCATGCCGGCGCCGCGCCGGATGAATTCCTGGATCTCGTTGGTGACATGCGGTATCACCTGCACCGTCTTGCCAAGGTAATCGCCGCGGCGCTCCTTCTCCAGCACGCTCTTGTAGATCTGGCCGGTGGTGAAGTTGTTCGCCTTGCGCATGCGCGTGTCCACGAAGCGCTCGTAGTGGCCCAGGTCCAGATCGGTCTCGGCACCGTCGTCGGTGACGAAGACCTCGCCGTGCTGAAACGGCGACATCGTGCCGGGATCGACGTTCAGGTAGGGATCGAGCTTGATGAGAGTGACTTTGAGGCCTCGCGACTCCAGAATCGCGGCTAAGGAGGCTGAGGCGATTCCCTTGCCCAGGGAAGACACCACACCGCCGGTGACGAAGACAAATTTGGTCATGTCAGAGTGAGCGTGAAGCTCATTCGGTTGGAAATTGTGATTATACGAGCGACCGACGGGCCGCCCCTAGGCGCGAGGGCTCCCGCGGGGGGCAGCGCAGTACATGAAATGACAAGTGTGGGGGCAAAAAAGTGTTCTGCTACATTGCTGCCCATGAATGATCTTGCTGGAAAACACATTGTTTTGGGCCTGACCGGCGGCATTGCCTGTTACAAGGCGGCCGAATTGTGCCGCGCCCTAGTCAAGGAAGGCGCGACGGTGCAGGTCGTGATGACCGAGGCGGCCCAGCAGTTCATCACGCCGGTCACGATGCAGGCATTGAGCAACCGGCCTGTCTGCAGCTCGCAGTGGGACGCGCGCGAACCGAACAACATGGCGCACATCAACCTGAGCCGTGAAGCCGATGCCATCCTGATTGCACCGGCCAGCGCCGATTTCATGGCCAAGCTGCTGCACGGCCGCGCCGACGATCTGCTGAGCCTGCTGTGCCTGGCACGCCCGCTGGATACCGTGCCGCTGCTGCTGGCGCCGGCGATGAACCGCGAGATGTGGGCGCATCCGGCGACGCAGCGCAATGTGGCGCAACTGCGCGCCGACGGCGCCACGGTGCTCGATGTGGGCAGCGGCGAGCAGGCCTGCGGCGAGACCGGCGACGGCCGCATGCTCGAAGCGCAGGAGCTGCTGGAAGACCTGATCGCTTTTTTTCAGCCCAAGCCGCTGCACGGCCGGCAAGTGCTGGTGACGGGGGGGCCGACCTACGAAGCGATCGATCCGGTGCGCGGCATCACCAATCTTTCGAGCGGGAAGATGGGTTTCGCCATCGCCCGCGCGGCGCGCGAGGCCGGCGCCGAGGTCACGCTGGTGGCGGGACCGGTGCACCTGCCGACGCCGCGCGGCGTCAAGCGCATCGATGTCACTTCGGCGCGCGACATGCTCGGTGCCACGCTGGCGCAGGCGGGTGCGGCCGGCATCTTCATCGCCACGGCGGCCGTGGCCGACTGGCGTCCCGCCAATGCGGCGGGCGAAAAGATCAAGAAGGACGGCTCCGGTGCCGCGCCGGCCCTGAGCTTCGTCGAGAACCCGGACATCCTGGCCACGCTGGCGCAGTCGCCGCGCGCGCATGCCGGCGAGCTGTACTGCGTCGGCTTTGCCGCCGAGAGCCATGACCTGCTGCGCCACGCGCAGGCCAAGCGCGAACGCAAGGGCGTGCCGCTGCTGGTGGGCAACATCGGCCCGGCCACCTTCGGCCAGGACGACAACGCGCTGCTGCTGATAGACGCCGCCGGCAGCAAGGAACTCGCGCGCGACAGCAAGTTGGCATTGGCGCGCAAGCTGGTGGCAGAGATTGCAACGCGGATCAGCGTGAAAGACAAAGCATGATGAAGATCGACGTCAAGATCATGGACCAGCGCATGGCTTCGCAGTTGCCGGCCTATGCGACGAGTGGCAGCGCCGGGCTCGACCTGCGCGCCTGCCTGGATGCGCCGCTGACGCTGGGCGCGAACGCATGGCAGCTGGTGCCGACCGGCATCGCGATCCATCTGAAGGACCCCGGCTATGCCGCCATCATCCTGCCGCGCTCGGGCCTGGGCCACAAGCACGGCATCGTGCTGGGCAACCTGGTCGGTCTGATCGACAGCGATTACCAGGGGCAGCTGATGGTCAGCGCCTGGAACCGCAGCGACACGCCGTTCACCATCGAGCCGATGGAGCGCATCGCGCAACTCGTGATCGTCCCGGTGGTGCAGGCGCAGTTCAATGTCGTCAGCGATTTCCCGGCCAGCGAACGCGGGGCGGGCGGTTACGGGTCGACCGGCAAGTCCTGACGGCGCTCAGTGCCGCGTCTCGTTGCCCGGCGTCGTCGCGTGCAGCGGCTGGATGCGGAAGAAGCCGGTGCCGGCCGAGCCGCGGCCGATCTCTTCTTCAGTCGCCTCGCGCACCGCTTCCACCTTCAGCGACAGGCGCAGCGCAATGCCGGCCAGCGGATGGTTGGCATCGAGCACGATGTGCTCGGGGTAGATGTCGGTCACGGTGTAGGTCACGTCGCGCGGCGCGTCCGGATTGCAGCCGGCCGGCAGCGAGACGCCTTCGATCGTCATGCCTTCTTCGATCTCGGGCGGGAAAAGATCGCGCGCCTCGAGAAAGACAAGCTGGTCGTTGAAGTCGCCAAAGCCCTGCTCCGGTTCGATGTGCAACTCGACCTTGGCGCCAGCTTCGTGCCCCTGCAGCGCCGCTTCGATGGCGTCGAAGAGGTCGTCGCCGCCGACCAGAAACTCGACCGGCTCCTCCAGCACATCGAGTTCCTCGCCCAAGGTGTCCTTGAGGATCCAGGTCAGTGCGACCACGCATTGTTGATTGATTTCCATGGGCAAATTGTCGCAGTTTGAAGAGTCGATATTATTGATGCCATGTCAGAAACCCTGCCCAGCGGTCAATTCTCGGGGCGCGAAGCCTTTGCGCAGCGCGTGCGCGATGCGCTGGCCGCTGCCGCGCGGGAGGGATGGCGCGAGCTCATCCTGAGCGACGCCACGTTCGAGGACTGGCCGCTGCACGAGCGCGCGGTGGTCGAATCCCTGCACAGCTGGGCCAAGACCGGGCGCCGTCTGACCTTGCTTGCCACGACCTACGATGAGGTGATCCGCAAACATGCGCGCTTTGTCGCCTGGCGCAAGATGTGGGGCCATCTGCTCGATTGCCGGGTCTGCAGCGCGGCCGCGCCGATGGATTTTCCGAGTGCCATCTGGTCTCCCGACTGGTTTCTGCAGCGGCTCGACCCGCTGCGCAGCACCGGCGTCTGCGGAGCCGAGCGCGAGCGTTGCGTGCAGCTCCGGGAGCAGCTGGGCGAGCGCATCCGCAACAGCAGCCCCGGTTTTCCGGCCTCGGTTGCGGGCTTGTAGCTGGCTGTAGTTTCATACAGGCTTTTGTCGATTCGAGACTACAATCCGCGGCTATGGCCGTCAAACCCACCAGCGAATATTCCGAAGCCTCGATCCGCGTGCTCAAGGGGCTCGAGCCCGTCAAGCAGCGTCCCGGCATGTACACCCGGACCGACAGCCCGCTGCACGCGGTGCAGGAAATCCTCGACAACGCCGCCGACGAGGCACTGGCCGGGCATGGCAGGAAGATCAAGGTCTGTCTGCACGCCGACGGGTCGATCAGCGTCGAGGACGACGGCCGCGGCATCCCGTTCGGCCTGCACCCGGAAGAAAACGCATCGGTGATCGAGCTGGTCTTCACGCGGCTGCACGCCGGCGGCAAGTTCGACAAGGGGCAGGGCGGCGCCTACAGCTTCTCGGGCGGTCTGCACGGCGTGGGCGTCAGCGTGACCAATGCGCTGGCCACGAGGCTGGAGGCCACGAGCTACCGCGAAGGCCAGGTGGCACGGCTGGTGTTCTCCGGTGGCGATGTGATCGAGCCGCTGCAGATCCGCAAGCAGGGTGAGGGCGACCGCAAGTCCGGCACCACGGTGCGCGTCTGGCCCGACGCCAAGTATTTCGAGACGCTGGCGCTGCCGATGGCGCAGCTCGCCCATCTGCTGCGCAGCAAGGCCGTGCTGATGCCCGGCGTCACCGTCACCTTCGTCAACGAGAAGAGCAAGGAGACCCAGACCTGGCTCTACAAGGGCGGACTCAACGACTACCTGATGCAGACGCTCACCGGCGAGCTCGTGATCCCCCTGTTTGCCGGCGAGGGTTTTGCCGACGCGCAGCACGACAGCTTCGCCGACGGCGAGGGCGCGTCCTGGTGCGTGGCCTTCACCGAGGACGGGCAGCCGGTGCGCGAGAGCTACGTCAACCTGATTCCCACGAGCGCCGGCGGCACGCACGAGAGCGGCCTTCGCGACGGCCTGTTCGCGGCGGTCAAGTCCTTCATCGAGATCCACGCGCTCGCGCCCAAGGGCGTCAAGCTGATGCCCGAAGACGTGTTCGCGCGCGCCAGCTACGTGCTCTCGGCCAAGGTGCTCGACCCGCAGTTCCAGGGCCAGATCAAGGAGCGCCTGAACTCCCGCGATGCGGTGCGCCTGGTCTCGAGCTACGTGCGCCCGGCGCTCGAGCTCTGGCTCAACGAGCACGTCGAGTACGGCAAAAAGCTCGCGGAGCTCGCGATCAAGGCGGCGCAGACGCGGCAGAAGGCGGGGCAGAAGGTCGAGAAGCGCAAGGGCTCGGGCGTGGCCGTGCTGCCGGGCAAGCTGACCGATTGCGAGAGCCGCGACCTGGTCTACAACGAGGTGTTTCTGGTCGAGGGCGACTCGGCCGGCGGCAGCGCCAAGATGGGGCGCGACAAGGAAAGCCAGGCCGTGCTGCCGCTGCGCGGCAAGGTGCTCAACACCTGGGAGGTCGAGCGCGACCGCCTGTTTGCTAATACCGAAATTCACGACATCGCCGTGGCCATCGGTGTTGATCCGCACGGACCGAACGACACGCCGGATCTGAGTGGTTTGCGCTACGGCAAAGTCTGCATCCTGTCGGACGCCGATGTGGACGGCTCGCACATCCAGGTGCTGCTGCTGACACTGTTCTTCCGCCACTTCCCCAAGCTGATCGAAACCGGCCACGTGTTCGTCGCGCGCCCGCCGCTGTTTCGCGTCGATGCGCCGGCGCGCGGCAAGAAGCCGGCTTCCAAGGCCTACGCGCTCGATGAGGGCGAGCTGACCGCGATCCTCGACAAGCTGCGCAAGGAAGGCGTGCGCGAGAACGCCTGGACCATCAGCCGCTTCAAGGGCCTGGGCGAGATGAATGCCGAGCAGTTGTGGGACACGACGCTCAACCCCGACACGCGCCGCCTGATGCTGGTGCAGCTCGGCAGCGTCGATTTTGCGAATACTGAAGCTTTGATTACGAAGTTAATGGGCAAAGGCGAAGCCGGCGCGCGCCGTGAGTTGATGGAACTGCACGGGGATTCGGTTGAGGTGGATGTGTGATGGTTTCCTTCTGTGTGATGTTTGTTGCTTCTCGCGGCGCAGCTGGGATGGGCGGCCACCTCATGCTGGAGTACCAGAAATCGGCGGCCACCCATCCCAGCTTCACCGCAGGCCGAAGTTGTCATGCCGTCCCCGGACCAGGTCCGGGGGGTCCGGCATCCATGCTTTCAATTCCAGCAGTGCCGTACGAGGCATGGATTGCGGGTCGGAGCCCGCAATGACTGGCTTCGTCGTGATCACATCGATACCGCGGAGCGGACGGGTGCGGCGGATGACGATTTCTGGAACTCCAGCATGAGGAAGCTGCCGCACCCGTCTGCGCCGCAGCGGGTGCTGCACAAAGCACCGCAGCGAGCGCCATAGCGCAACGCGAAAACCAACGATAGACACACAGCGACACAAGGCCGAAAACATGACCGACCAATCCATCCTCGACCTCTTCGAACCGCCGCCACCGCCACCGGAAACGGCGGCGCTGCCAGACGATCCCGATGCGCCCAATCTCGCGACCTACGCGCAGCGCGCTTACCTTGAGTACGCGCTGAGCGTCGTCAAGGGTCGGGCCTTGCCCGATGTGTGCGACGGCCAGAAGCCGGTGCAGCGGCGCATTCTGTACGCGATGTCGCGCATGGGCCTGGGCTATGGCGGAACGAACGGCAACACCGGCGCCAAGCCGGTCAAGTGCGCGCGCGTGGTCGGCGATGTGCTCGGCCGCTTTCACCCGCACGGCGACCAGGCCGCCTACGAGGCGCTGGTGCGCATGGCGCAGGATTTCAACCAGCGCTACCCGCTGATCGACGGTCAGGGCAACTTCGGCTCGCGCGATGGCGATGGTGCTGCGGCGATGCGCTACACCGAGGCGCGGCTGGCCAGGATCACCGGCTTGCTGCTCGACGAAATCGACGAAGGTACGGTCGAATTCACACCCAACTACGACGGCTCCACCGAAGAGCCGCAGCAACTACCGGCGCGCCTGCCCTTTGCGCTGCTCAACGGCGCCAGCGGCATCGCTGTGGGTTTGGCCACCGAGATTCCGAGTCACAACCTGCGCGAGGTGGCCGATGCCTGCGTCGCGCTGATCAAGAACCCGCAGCTCAAGCAAGAGGAATTGCTCGCGCTGATTCCGGGCCCCGACTATCCGGGCGGCGGGCAGATCACCAGCACCGATGCCGACATCGCCGAGGCCTATCGCACGGGGCGCGGTTCGCTCAAGGTGCGCGCGCGCTGGAAGATCGAGGAACTCGCGCGCGGCCAGTGGCAGCTCGTCGTGACGGAACTGCCGCCGGGGGTCAGCACGCAGCGCGTGCTCGAAGAGATCGAGGAGCTGACCAATCCCAAGATCAAGCTCGGCAAGAAGGCGCTGACATTGGAGCAGAACCAGCTCAAGGCCAGCGTGCTGGCCGTGCTCGACGTCGTGCGCGACGAGTCGAGCAAGGACGCCGCCGTGCGCCTGGTGTGCGAGCCCAAGACCAGCCGCATCGAGCAGCAGGAGCTCATCACCACGCTGCTCGCGCATACCAGCCTGGAGACCACCTCGCCGGTGAACCTGACCATGGTCGGGCTCGACGGCCGGCCCACGCTCAAGTCGCTGCGCCAGATGCTCACCGAGTGGATCGCGTTTCGCCAGAACATGATCGAGCGGCGCTCGCGCCATCGCCTGGCCAAGGTGCTGGACCGTGCCCACATTCTGGAAGGGCGCCAGATCGTCCTGCTCAACATCGACGAGGTCATCGCCATCATCCGCCAGTCGGACGAACCGAAAGTGGCGCTGATCGCGCGCTTTGCGCTGTCGGACCGGCAGGCCGAAGACATTCTCGAAATCCGCCTGCGCCAGCTGGCGCGGCTCGAAGCGATCAAGATCGAGCAGGAACTGAGTAGCTTGCGCGACGAGCAGAAGAAGCTCGAAGAAATCCTCGGCAGCCCGGCGGCTTTGCGCCGCCTCATGATCAAGGAGATCGAGGCCGACGCCAAGGCCTTTGCCGACCCGCGCCGTACGCTGATCCAGGCGGAGAAAAAGGCCGTGCTCGAGATCAAGGTGGTGGACGAGCCGGTGACCGTGGTGGTCAGTGAAAAAGGCTGGGTGCGCGTGCAAAAGGGCTGGGCGCGCGACCGCGGTGCCGACGCCGCGGCGCCGGTCTACAACTTCAAGGCCGGCGACGCGCTCTACGGCACCTTCGAATGCCGCTCGGTCGATACCCTGCTGGTGTTCGGCAACAAGGGCCGCGTCTACTCGGTGGCGGTGGCGCTGTTGCCCGGCGCGCGCGGTGACGGCCAGCCGATCACCACGTTGCTCGAACTCGAAGCCGGCACCCAGCTCGCGTACTACTACGCCGGTCCCGCCGATGCCAGCCTGCTGCTCAGCGGCTCGGCCGGTTATGGCTTCATCGCCAGCGTGGCCAACATGACGTCGCGCCTGAAGGCGGGCAAGTCATTTGTCACGTGCAACGATGCGGAGACCTTGTGCGCGCCCTCCATCGTGGCGGGCGGCTCGGGCCCGGCACCTGTGCCGGCCGCCACGCACGTGGCCTGCGCTTCGACCGGCGGGCGCATCCTGACCTTCGAGATCGGCGAACTCAAGACCATGGCCAATGGCGGGCGCGGTTTGATGCTGCTGGATCTGCAGGACAAGGACACGCTGGCCGGCGCTGCCGCCTACACGCGCAGCGTGCGCATCGAAGGCATCGGCCGCGGCGGCAAGGCGCGCGAGGAGACGCTCGAGATCCGCAGCCTCAACAATGCCCGCGCCGCGCGCGCACGCAAGGGCAAGGCGGCGGACCTGGGCTTCAAGCCGACGCGCATTACCAGGGTGGAGTAGGGCGACGCTGCGCGAGCGGTCGGCGCGAAGCGGCTGCTAAAACGGCACAACGCTGACAAAGCGCATGGCCTCGCCGCTGCTCGGGTGGCGCAGCGCCAAGGACCGGGCATGCAGCAGCATGCGCGACGCTGAGCTGGCGGCCTGGCTGCCGTAGAGCGTGTCGCCCACGATAGGGTGGCCCAGCGCCTGCAGGTGCACGCGCAGCTGGTGCGAGCGGCCGGTCAGCGGTTCGAGTTCAAGATGGGTGGTTTGGCTGGCTTCATCGTGTGCCAGCACGCGCCAGCGCGTGGTGCTGGGCTTGCCGGCTTGCGGGTCGATGATGCGCCGCGGGCGGTTCGGCCAGTCCAGGCTGATCGGCAGATCGATCACGCCCCATTCATCATCGGGAGCCTCAAGAATGCCTTCGACCACCGCGATGTAGCGCTTGTCGACGCTGCGGTCGGCGAAGGCGGCGCTGAGCTGGCGGTTCGGCTCTGCGCCGCGCGCCATGACCATCAAACCGGAGGTCGCCTGATCCAGGCGGTGCGTGATCAGGGCATCGGGGTACAGGCGCTGCGCCCGCGCGCTCAGGCAGTCCTGCTTGTCGTCGCCGCGTCCGGGCACCGAAAGCAGGCCGGCCGGCTTGTCGAGCACCAGCAGGGCGGCGTCGGCGTAGAGCACGCTGAGTTCAGCGCTCACCATCCTGGTTTGCCAACACGGCGAGGCTGGGGCTGGGCGAATGTCGGGCGCGACATCAAAAAGTCCAAAGGACGCGGAGCGCCCGGCATTCGCCCAGTCCCAGCCGTGTCAATACCGCAAGTCAGTTTTTTCCAGGCGCGTTCTTCGCCTTGCCGCGCACCGGCACGACGGTCGTGATGGTGGGGCGCACGGCGTCGGGTGACACCGGCTTTGGTGGTGCCGTGTCTTTCTTCGGCTTCTTGACCATCTTGTTGCTTTGTTGACCTTTTGCCATTTTGTTTCTCCTGGGGGTTAGGGGTTTTGTCCACTGATCGCGGGACAGGATGGCTTGATTATCGGGCCGGCACGGAAATATTTTCGATCTGTTGGCAATAGCCGACACCACGCTGTTTTCGGCGGTGCTACCTTCACGCCCTGATTCTCAACTCCGAGCCCACCGCCATGCCCAAAACCCTGATTGAACCCTTTCGCATCAAGAGCATCGAACCGATCCGCATGACCACGCGCGCCGAGCGCGAGCAGTTGCTGGTTGAAGCCAAGCTCAACGTCTTCAAGCTGCGCGCCGAGGATGTGCTGATCGACTGGCTGACCGATTCCGGCACCGGCGCCATGTCCTCCCGGCAATGGGGCGCGATCATGGAGGGCGACGAGAGCTACGCCGGCGCGCGCAGCTTCTACCGTCTGGAGGCCGTGATCCAGGGCATCACGGGCATGCAGCATTTCGTGCCGACGCATCAGGGCCGCGCGGCCGAGAAGGTGCTGTTCACGGCCGTGTGCAAGAAGGGCGACCTGGTGCCTAACAACTCGCACTTCGACACCACGCGCGCCAACCTCGAATACATCGGCGTCGAGGCGCAGGACCTGGTGATTCCCGAAGGCCTGCAGCCGGCGCTGATCTACCCGTTCAAGGGCAACATCGATCTGGCGCGCGTCGAGGCGCTGCTCCAGACGCAGGGTGAGCGCATTCCGTTCGGCATGCTCACGGTGACCAACAACACCGGCGGCGGGCAGCCGGTCTCGATGGCCAACATCCGCGCCTACGCCGCGCTGCTCAAGAAGTACGGCAAGCCTTTCATCATGGACGTCTGCCGCTTCGCCGAGAACGCCATGTTCATCAAGATGCGCGAGAGCGGTTACGAGAACACGCCGATCAAGGCCATAGTGCAGGAGATGTTCTCCTACGCCGACGGCGCCACCATGAGCGCCAAGAAGGACGGCATGGTCAACATCGGCGGCTTCATCGTGCTGCGCAGCGAGGAGTGGATGGACGCGGTGCGCAATGTGCTGATCATGACCGAGGGCTTCCCCACTTACGGCGGCCTGGCCGGGCGCGACCTGGAGGCGCTGGCCGTCGGCCTGGAGGAGGGCATGCAGGAAGACTACCTGCGCTACCGCCTGCGCACGGCCGAGTACCTGGGCGAGCGGCTGGAGGCCTCGGGCGTCGGCTTCGTCAAGCCCACCGGCGGTCATGCGGTCTACATCGATGCGCGCACCGTGCTGCCGAACATGCCGGTGGCGCATTACCCGGCCTGGGCGCTGTGCAACGCGCTCTACCTCGAAGGCGGCATTCGCGGCGTCGAGATCGGCTCCGTGATGTTCGGCAAGCGCCTGCCCGACGGCACCGAGACCTACCACAGCATGGAGCTGGTGCGCCTGGCTTTTCCGCGGCGCATGTACACGCAGTCGCACTTCGACTACGCGGCCGAGGTCATCGACGAGGTCAAGCAGCGCGCCGCCAGCATCCGCGGCGTGAAGATCACCAAGCAGCCGCAGTTCCTGCGCCACTTCACCTGCGAGTGCGCCTGGGTCTGAAGGCCCGCCTCACTTGACGGCGTTGAGCCGCTTGACGCCGGCGACAAAGCGCGCCAGCGTTTCCGAGAGCACGCCGCGCGGGATCGTGATGTCGATCAGTTGAAAGCGCCCGCGTGTCGCAACCGCCTTTTGAAGCGCCGCCTTCAACTCGGCGCGCGTGTTGACGCGCACGCCGTCGCCGCCCATGCCGGCGGCCATTTCGGCAAAACCCCAGTGGCCCAGGTCGTTGAAGCTTGATTCGGGCTGGAAGGTGCGCAGCATCTCCCAGCTGGCGTTGTTGAACAGCAGCACGATCGGGTCCCAGCCGTAGCGCTTGCAGTTGCCCAGTTCCCAGCCGGTCATCTGGAAGGCGCCGTCGCCGACCAGGATCAGCGGGCGCTGGCCGGTGGCGGCCTGCAGGCCCAATCCGGCCGGCACGCCGTAGCCCATGGTGGCGTAATAGCCCGGCGCCACCAGCGCGGTGTGCTCGATTTCCATCGCCGTGAACAGGCAGTCGCCCATGTCGGATGCGATCGGCATCTTGCCGTGCGCGCGCATCAGGTCGTTGACGGCGGTGGCAATGTCGGTCGGTGTGATCGTCGCGTCATCGGCCGGCAGGCCGTAAGGGAAAACCTGGCGCTTCACGTCGAACACTTTTTCCACAGCGCCGCTGCGCTCGAGCATGCGCTGCACCAGCGCGGCCAGCGGCAGGTTGGCGTAGCTGTGGTAGCCGATGTTGACGCGGCCGTCGAGCGCCTGGATTGTCTTGCGCATGTCGATCTTGGTTTCCGACACCGCGAAGTTGGTGTCGCAGATGATCTCGCCGAGCAGGAACAGACCGTCCGAGCTCTCCACCAGCTGGGTGACCTCCGGAAAACCGGCCACGCCCATGTAGGTGCCCACCAGCGGCGCGTCTTCTTCGGCCAGCAGACCGCGGCCCATGAAGCTCGTCACCACCGGCATGCCCAGACGCCGTGACAGCTCGGCCACCTTGGCCTCGATGCCATAGCGCCGCACCTCGACGCCGGCCATCAGCACCGGCGAGCGCGCCTGCGCCAGACGCTCCAGAATCTCGTCGACGCAGGCGTTGAGCGCGTCCTGGTCCGGCAGCAGGTCGACCTCGGCCACGACCGGCTCGCACGGCAGCGCCACCATGTCGCGCGGAATCTCGATGTAGACCGGCTCCGAGCGGCGCAGGCAGCTCGCCAGCACGCGGGCGATGTCGGCCGGTGCGCGCTTGGCGTCGTCCAGGCGCACCTGGTCGCAGGTGATCTCCTTGAAGATCTGGAACTGCGAATCGAGCGTCTTGGCCTGGTGGTGCAGCAGCAGGCCGGAGCGCGATTCGCCCTTGCCGGGTCCGCCTGACAGCACCACGAGCGGTGACTTCTCGGCGAACGCCGCCGCCACCGAATTGATCATGTTCAGGGCGCCGGCGCCGTAGGTGACGGCCGCGACGCCCAGGCCGCAGTTGATGCGCGCCGAGGCGTCCGCCGCAAAGCCGACGCCCGGCTCGTGCGACAGCGTGTAGAGCGGCAGGATGGTCGACTCTTCGATGATGCGGAAGTAGGGCAGGGCGAAGTCGCCGGGTATGCCAAAGATCTGGCGCGCACCGTGCGCCTTGAGCGCGTGCAGCAGGGATTCGGTGAGGTTCATGCGGGGTTTTCTCGGGTTCGGGGGACAGGCAAATTATCGGCCCGGGTCCGCGCAGGAAAGCGTTGAATTGCATCGGCTTTGCCGCGCGCCATGCAGCTTTCCTGTGGCCGGCGCGATTGCGGCGACAATCCAGTTCCGTTTTTCACAACAACCGAGTTATTCGACGCCTCTTCCCATGTCCAGTTCATCCAGCTACGAGATCCGCCCCGCCGCACTGCGCGACGCCAAGGCCATTGCCGATATCCATGCCACGGCCAGCCAGGCTGCCTTCAAGGAGTTGCTGGCGAGCGACCAGCTCGGCGCCATTGCCGTCGACAAGCGCCTGGCCTATTGGCGCGACGCCATCGAGTACAGCGAGCCGCAGGTCCAGGTGGCCTTGTATGCGGGTGAGGTAGTCGGCTTTGTCGGCTTCGACCGCTCGCGCGACACCGGCACCCCGCCGACCACCGGCGAGATCTGGGCCATCTACCTGAAGCCCGCGCACTGGGGCCACGGCGCCGGCCTGGCACTATGGGATGCCGCGCGCGAGGGACTGGTGGAAGAGGGCTGCAACCAGGTTACGGTCTGGGTGCCGCTGAGCGACGAGCGCGCCCTGCGTTTTTTCGAGCTGGCCGGCTTCAAGCGCCAGATGAACAGCATCAAGACCGTGCCCGTGGGCAGCGCGCGGATCGAGGAGATCCGTTTGAAACGGGCGTTGACCTAGCGCTTGTTCCGGGGACAACAGGACGACGTTGTCATCCTGACACGCACCGTTGTCATCCCGGCCCCACGGTTGCCATCCCGGACTCGATCCGGGATCCATGCCACGCGGGACATGGATTGCGGGTCAGGCCCGCAATGACAGAGAACCGATCAGGTGCGGCGCAGCACCGCGCTGCCGATCGAATAGCCGGCGCCGAACGAGCAGATGACGCCGATCTGACCGGCCTGGATGTCGTCGTGGTGGCGGTGGAACGAGATGATGGATCCGGCCGAGGCGGTGTTGGCAAATTCGTCGAGGATCACCGGCGCGTCGTCGGGCGTGGCATCGCGCCCGAGCAGCTTTCGGCTGATCAGCTGGTTCATCGCCAGATTGGCCTGGTGCAGCCAGAAGCGGCGCACGCCGCCCGGAGCCAGACCGTGCTCGGCCAAGTGCGTGCTGATGTGCTCGGCCGCCATCGGGCAGACTTCCTTGAAGACCTTGCGGCCCTCCTGGTAGAACAGCTGGTCGCGGTCGTCGGGGTTGCGGTCTTCGCAGCGCGACATGAAGCCGGCGTTGTTGCGGATATTGTTGGAGAAGGTGGTCTGCAGCCGGGTTCCCAGCACTTCAAAAGCGCCGGCCGGTGCGTTCTCCAGGCGTTCGATCAGGATGGCGGTGCAGACATCGCCGAAGATGAAGTGGCAGTCGCGGTCTTTCCAGGCCAGGTGCGGCGAGGTGATCTCGGGGTCCACCACCAGCACGGCGCGTGCCGAGCCGCATTTGACGGCGTTGACCGCCATCTCGATGGCGAAGGTGGCCGAGGAGCAGGCCACGTTCATGTCGAAGCCGAAGCCCTTGACGCCCAGCGCGGTCTGGATTTCCACCGCCATGGCCGGGTAGGCGCGCTGCATGTTGGCCGCCGCGCAAATCACGCCGTCGACGTCCTGCACCGTCTTGCCGGCGCGCGCCAGCGCGTCGCGCGCGGCGGCGACGCCGATCTCGGCCATCATCGAAATCTCGCTGTCGGGCCGGGCCTTGAAGCGCGGGCGCATGCGCTGCGGGTCGAGCACGCCGGATTTTTCCATCACGTAGCGGCGCTTGATGCCCGAGGCCTTCTCGATGAACTCGACGCTGGACTGCGGAATGGGCGCGCGCGTGCCGGCTTCGATCTCGGCCGCATGCAGCGCGTTTTCCTGATCGGCGAACTGGTTGAAGGATGCAACCAGTTCTTCGTTCGTGATGACTTCGGGTGGAATGTAGATTCCGGTGCTACTGATGGCGACACGATGCATTGCGGTGGTCCTGAGAAAGTGTTTGGGGGAATACGTTCAGCCTGGCACGCATTATCGGTCCAGTTGCTCAGGCGCCGGTCCAGACCACCGGCTGGCCCTGCTCGTACCACTGCGCGTACTGCGGCGCGTAGCGCTCTTCGATGCGCCGGCGTATCACCTTCATGGTGGGCGTCACAAAGCCGTTCTCCGGCGTCCAGGGTGTGGTCAGCACGGCCAGGCACTGGAGGCGCTCGTGCGGCTCCAGCCGCGCATTGACGGTCGTCAGGTAGCGTTCCAGCGAGTACGTCAATTCCTGGCGGCTGTCGAGCGACATGCTGCGCGCCGCGGCGTCCGCCGACAGCATGACCAGCGCCAGCGGCTGCACCAGGTTGGCGCCGGTGACCAGGCAGGCTTCGATGTCCGGATGCATGACGAGCAGGTCTTCCACCGGCGACGGCGCCACGTACTTGCCCTTGGTGGTCTTGAAGATGTCTTTCACGCGACCCGTGATCTGCAGGTAGCCATCGCCGTCGATACTCCCCTGGTCGCCGGTGCGCAGCCAGCAATCGGCGGTGATCGTGGCGGCGGTCTGTTCCGGCTCGCGGTAATAGCCCAGCATCAGCGCGCCGCTGTGCATCAGGATTTCGCCGCTGCCGGGTTCGATGCGCTGCTGCACGCCGTCATAGGGCAGGCCGACTGTGCCGGTCTTGAGCGTGCCCGGCAGGCTGGCATGCGAGATGGCGCAGTTCTCGGTCATGCCGTAGACCTCGACCAGATCGAGACCGAGCCGCCGGTACCAGCGCAGCACGTCGGCGGGCATCGGCGCGGCGCCGCCGGCGGCGAGGCGGCACTGGTCCAGGCCCAGGCCCTTGAGGATCTTGCGCCGCACCATGTTGCCGATGAAGGGCAGGGCCAGCAGACGCTCGAGCTTGCGGGGTGGCAGCTTGGCGTGCACGCCCTGCTGGAACTTGACCCACAGGCGCGGCACCGAGAAGAAGATCGTGGGGCGCGCGCGCTGCAGGTCCTGGATGAAGGTGTCGAGCGATTCGGCGAAGAAGATGCGAGCGCCGTAGCGCAGCGAGCACTGCTCGATCAGCATGCGTTCGGCCACATGGGCCAGTGGCAGGTAGGAGATGAAGCGGTCGGCGCTGTCCATCTTGATGCGCCGCGTGGCGCTGTTGATTCCCCACGCGATGGTGTTGAAGCTGTGCATCACGCCTTTGGGTTTGCCGGTGGTGCCCGAGGTGTAGATGATGGTGCACACGCCGGTCGGGTCCGGTGCCGGCGTTCCCTGCAGCGGCGGCGTGGCCTGGATCAGATCGCTCCACTGCAGGGCCTCGATGGCGGGCGCCAGCGGCAGGGCGATCAGCGGCAGGCCCGCCGGGATGCCGCTACGCAGATTGGCGATGTCGTCCATCTTGCCGATGAAGCAGGCGCGCGCGTCGCTGTGCTGCAGCGTGTAGGCCAGCGCATCGCCGTTGAAGGTCGGGTAGAGCGGGACCGATACATGGCCCGCCATCAGGATCGCCAGATCGGCCAGAATCCAGTGCGCGCTGTTCTTGCCGATGATGGCAACGCGGCTGCCGGCCGGCCAGCCCTGCGACTGCAGCCAGGCCGCCATGCGGCGAATCTGATCGCCGGCCTCGCCCCAGGTGATGTCCTGCACTGCGCCGGCGCCGGTCGGCTGCGTCAGGTAGACCTGGTCGCGCCGTTCACGCTCCCAGCGGCAGAAGCATTGCAGTGGCAGATCGCCGGGGTTGACGGTAACGGGTTCGGTCATGTTGCTTTCCAGTCGGATGGAAAGCACCATTCTTCAAGCACGGCCGATGGCCGGCAAGGGTATTGACCCTAGGTGACGTGTATTTTTTTCAGACTCAGGCTTCGCCGCCGAAGCGTTTGGTCAGGTTGTCGATGTACTGCTCGATCATTTTTTCAAACTCGCCTTCGACCACCGGCGCCACCACCATCTTCATGAGACCGGGCAGGGGAATGCTGAGCTCGCCCTGGATCTCCAGGACGATGTGGGTTGCCTTCTTCTTCGTGCTGATCTTCCAGCTGCCCGACACCAGCGCGTTGCCCTCGCCCTTGACCGGCGTCCAGACGACGCTGCCCTTGGCGCGGTCCGAGACATACTTCGAGGCATAGATGGTCTGCAGGTTGATCTGCGTGATGCCGATCTTGGCCATCTCCCAGCGATAGGCGCCGCCGCCGAGGTCGACCAGCTTGTCCACCTTGGGAAAGTGGCTGGCCGAGGTCGGCACGTCCGCGAGCACGTCAAAGACTTCGCTCGCGCTCGCCTTCACGTCAAACTCGTAGCCCAGATCGATGTTCACGGTAATGGTCATGGGATCCTCCCTGCTTGCTGGTTGAAACGGTAGTGGCCGCTGCAAAGTATAGGGGTCAAACGCTCGCGCCAGAAATCGGCAGCACTGTCGCGCGCTGGCCATTGCGGCGCCGCCGGCAGGCTAAACTTGACCGCTGTTGCATCAAGGAGATTGACCATGGCATCCGGAAAGATTCTCGTCGCGCAGGGTGGTGGCCCGACCGCAGTCATCAACCAGTCGATGGTCGGCGTCGCCATGGAAGCGCGGCGCTTCGGCGCCATCGAGCGCATCTATGGCGCGCGCCACGGCGTGCGCGGCATTGTCAACGAGGACTTCGTCGACCTGACGCAGGAGACCCACCACAACTTGGAGCTGGTGGCCAGCACACCATCCTCGGCCCTCGGTTCGACGCGCGACAAGCCGGACCTGGCCTATTGCCAGGAGATCTTCAAGGTGCTGCGGGCGCACGAGATCGGCCACTTCTTCTACATCGGCGGCAACGATTCCTCCGACACCGTACGCATCGTGGCCGAAGAGGCGCAAAAGGCCAACTACGCGCTGCGCTGCCTGCATATCCCGAAGACCATCGACAACGACCTTGTCGGCAACGACCACACGCCGGGCTTTCCGTCGGCGGCGCGCTTTGTGGCGCAGGCCTTCGCCGGCGCCAACCTGGACAACGCGGCCCTGCCCGGTGTATACGTCGGCGTCGTGATGGGGCGCCACGCCGGCTTCCTGACCGCGGCGGCGGCGCTGGGCAAGAAGTTTCCGGACGACGGCCCGCACCTGATCTACCTGCCCGAGCGCACGTTCGTGCTGGAGAAGTTCCTGGCCGACGTGAAGGCGGTCTACGAGCGCTACGGCCGCTGCGTGATCGCGGTCTCCGAAGGCATCCACGACGCCAGTGGCGCACCGATCCTGGCCCTGCTGGCAAAGGATCTGGAGCACGACGCGCACGGCAATGTGCAACTGTCGGGCAACGGCGCGCTGGCCGATCTGCTGTGCGAGGAGATCAAGTCCAAGCTCAATATCAAGCGCGTGCGCGGCGACACCTTCGGCTACCTGCAGCGCTCCTTCATCGGCTGCGTCTCGGACGTGGACCAGCGCGAGGCGCGCGAGGTCGGCGAAAAGGCCGTGCAGTTTGCGATGTGGGGAAACCAGAGCGGCTCGGTCGCGATCAAGCGCACCGGCTTTTATTCGGTCGATTACGAACTGCTGCCGCTGGAAGCCGTGGCCGGCAAGACGCGCGTCATGGAAGACGAGTTCATCACCGCCAGCGGCACCGATGTGACCGACGCGTTCCGGCTCTACCTGCGGCCGCTGCTCGGTTCCGGCATGCCCGATGCCTTCCGGCTGCGTCACCATCCGGTGGCCAAAATGCTGAATCGCGGGCGTTGAAGCGCGGGCGGTGGGCGCGCAGGTCGATCAGATTGGATTTCAGAAAGTGACGGAGAACCTATGAGAAACAAACTGGGTGCGGCCGCTCTGTTGGCCGGTTTTTGGTGCCTGGGCGCCGGTGTTTGTCCTGATGCGGCGGCACAGAGTCAGGCCTCGGCCCTGAGCGCTGTCTCCGCCTTGCCCCTGGCCTCGCTGGTCGAGGGTTCGGTCGCTGCCAGCGAGGCCGCAGTCGCGGTGCCGCTGGCCTTGTCGGTGGCCGGCGCGACGCTGGTGGTGAAGTCGGTCGAGTTGTCGGCGCGCGGCACGGTTTATGTTCTGGAGCGGGTCTCGGACGGGGCGCGTGTCAGCCTTGAGGTATCGGGCAAGGTGATCGAAGGCGTCTCGGTGGTCGCGGGCACTGTCGTCACGGTGGCGATCATCAGCACCGGCGTCGTGCTCTCGGTGACGGGCCAGGCCATCGCCTTCCTGCCCAATGAACTCGGTCGCGCCCTGCTGCACAGCCAGCGCGTCACGCCGTGACATCCTGGTCAAACCGGTCAATGGCTGCCATCGGGCGCCATTTCATTTCCGCCTTGTTCGCGGCGGCGGTGCTGCTGGGGGCACCGGCCCATGCCGGGCGTTCCTGCGATGCGCCGCAGCCCCCGAAGGCCGTCACGATCGAGCGCTCGCTCAGTCTGGCGCTGCGCACCTGGCAGGCGCTCGAGCAAAGCGGAGCGCAGGTCGTCCTGCTGGCGCGCGCCGGGCAGGACCTGAGCAAGTACGGCTTGCGCTACTCGCATCTGGGTTTCGCCTACCGTGAAAGCGACGGCCTGGGTGGAAGCCGCTGGCGTGTGTTGCACAAGCTCAACCAGTGCGGCAGTGCCGATTCGGCCATTTACCGCCAGGGGCTGGGCGACTTCTTCCTGGATGACTTGTGGCGTTTCGAGGCCGCCTGGGTGGTGCCGACACCCGCGGTGCAGCAGCGCCTGCTGGCCGTGTTGCAGGACGAGCGGCGCGCGGTCCAGTTGCACCACAAACCCTACAGCCTGGTGAGCTACGTCTGGGGCCAGAAGTACCAGCAGTCCAATCAGTGGGCGATCGAGACGTTGGCCCTGGCCATGATGACCGACAACGCGGCCACGCCGTTCACGCGGCAGCAGGCGCAGGGTTGGTTGATGGCCAGCGGCTATCAGCCAACAGCCCTGAACATTGGCGCATTGACCCGGCTCGGGGCGCGCGTGTCGGCAGCCAACGTCGCGTTTGACGACCATCCGAACGAGAAGCGCTTTTCCGACCGGATCGAGACCGTCACCGTCGATTCCGTCTTCGCGTGGTTGCAGCGCGCCGGTCTGAGCGGACCCGTCAGCACGCTGACACCCTGATTTCAACTGGAGGAAACCACCATGACAATCGATTTCAAAGGCCGCGTGGCCATCGTGACCGGCGCTGGCGGTGGCCTGGGCCGCCAGCATGCGCTGGCGCTGGCGGCGCGCGGCGCGAAGGTGCTCGTGAACGACCTCGGCGGCGCGCGTGATGGCTCCGGCGGATCGGTCAGCGCGGCCGAAGCGGTGGCGGCGGAAATCCGCGCGGCCGGCGGCGAGGCGCTGGCCAACGGCGCGTCCGTGACGGATTTCACGGCGGTGCAGGGCATGGTGCAGCGGGCGGTCGACGCCTGGGGCCGCGTTGACATCCTGATCAACAACGCGGGGATCCTGCGCGACAAGAGTTTTGCCAAGATGGAACTGGCCGACTTTCAACTCGTGCTCGACGTGCACCTGATGGGCGCCGTGCATTGCAGCAAGGCGGTCTGGCCGCTGATGAACGCGCAGAAGTACGGACGCATCCTGATGACCACTTCGTCGAGCGGCCTGTACGGCAACTTCGGGCAGTCGAACTACAGCGCGGCTAAGATGGGGCTGGTCGGCCTGATGCAGACGCTCGCGCTCGAAGGCGCCAAGAACGACATCCGCGTCAACTGCCTGGCGCCGACCGCGGCCACGCGCATGACCGAAGGCCTGCTGCCGCAGGCCGTGCTCGACGCGCTGCAACCCGAGGCTGTCGTGCCGGCGATGCTGGTGCTGGTGGCGCAGGAAGCGCCGAGCCGCACCATCCTGTGCGCGGGTGCCGGCGTCTTCGAGGCCGCGCACATCACGCTGACCCAAGGTGCCTGGATCGGTGGCGATGCGCAGGCGCCCGAGCGCCTGATGGATCGACTCGGCGAGGTGACCGATCGAACGGGAGAGATCGTGCCGAGGGACGGCTCGGCCCAGAGCACGAACGAGCTCAGTCAGGCCTTGAAGAACGCGACGCGCAGCGCCTGAGCTTTTGCTGCGACACCCTTTGCCATGAAGGAATGACATGACTCCCACCGCCTCGATCGAGACCGCGGAATCGCCGCTTCAGATGGAGCGCGAGGGCGCCATCGTAACGCTGCGCTTCAACCGGCCCAAGGCCTTGAACGCCATCGACATTCCGATGGCCCAGGCCTTTCTGCAAGCGGTGCGGGATCTGGCTGCGGACCGGTTGGTGCGCGCCGTCGTGCTGTGCGGCGCCGGCCGGGGCTTCATGGCCGGCGGCGACCTCGCTACCATGCGCGCCGATCCGCATCAGGGTGCGCGCGAATTGATCGGTCCGCTGCATGAGGCGATCACCATTCTTGCCGGCATGGACGCGCCGCTGATTGCGCAGGTGCACGGGGTGGCCGCCGGTGCCGGACTGAGCCTGATGCTGCAGGCCGATTTCGTGATCGCCGCCGAGGGCACGCGTTTCAGCCTGGCCTACGCCAACATCGGCACCAGCTGCGATGTCGGCGCGTCCTGGTCGCTGCCGCGGCTGGTCGGCTTGCGCCGCTCGCTGGAGATCGCCATGCTCGGTGAAACGCTGACCTGCGAGGAAGCGCTGCGCCTCGGTCTGATCAACCGCGTGGCACCGGCCGCGGAACTCGACGCCGAGGTGAAGACCCTTGCGCGGCGTGTGGCCAGCGGGCCGACCGTGGCCTTCGGCCGCTTGCGACGCCTGATGCGTGATTCGTTCGGACGCGACCTGCCGGCACAGCTCGATGCCGAGGCGGCAGCGTTTCTGGAATGCGCCGCCAGCGACGACTTCAAGACCGGCATCGACGCCTTTTTCGCCAAGCAGCCCGCGCAATTCACGGGCCGCTGACTTTTCTTGATCGCAACGCACCGGGTCCATCACCATGCCATCACTGCGCTCGCGTCTGCTCTACCACGTCGTCAAGTACCAACTGGCCAAGCTCGGTCGGCGCAAACTGCCGCTGCCTGAATACCGGCTGGCGCGTGAAGCGGCAGCGCAGCGCATGTTCAGGATGCCGCTCGGCGTGCAGGTCGAGGTGGCGCAGTTCGGCGCCTTGGGCGGCGAATGGCTGCGGCCCGCTTTGCAGCAGGGCAAGGGCGTGGTGCTGTATCTGCACGGCGGCGCCTACACCGGCGGTTCCTGTATCACGCACCGTGCGGCGGCCGCGCGGCTGGCGCAGGCCGCAAGGCGCAGCGTCTTCAACCTGGCGTACCGCCTCGCACCCGAGCACCCGTTTCCGGCGGCGCTCGACGACGCGCTGGCCGCTTACCGGGCGCTGCGCGCGGCTAGTGCGGGTGCCGGAGTCGCCTTGGCCGGTGACTCGGCCGGCGCCGGTCTGGCGCTGGCGCTGGCGATCCGTTTGCGCGAGCAGGGCGAAGCGCCGCCGGTGGCGCTGGCGCTGATGTCGCCATGGACCGATCTCACGCTGCGCAACGAGACGCATGCGACGAAAGCGGCGGTCGATCCCTATTTCCCGAGCCGCGAGCGGCTGCAGATGGCGGCCGCCCTCTACGCTGGCGACACGCCGCTGGACCACCCTCTGGTGTCGCCGCAGTACGCGCAACTGCACGCGCTGCCGCCGACGCTGATCCATGTCGGCGAGCGCGAAGCCCTGCTCGATGATTCGCTGGTTCTGGCCGAGTGCATGGTCGCGCAGGGCTCGACGGTCAGCCTGCGGCGCTTCCCGGGCATGTGGCATGTCTGGCAGATGCTGGGCGGCTGGATGCCCGAGGCCGATGCGTCGCTGCAGGAACTGGGATTGTTTCTCGATCGGAATTTGTCCGCGCCGCACGGCTGACGGGGAGCGCGGCGCCTCAGTTGCGGGTCACGTTGAGCGTGCCGCTGCCGCTCGTCCTGCCGTCGGAAGCCGTGATCGTGATGACGTTGCTGCCCGGTACCAGAGGTATGTCCAGCACGCGCCACCAGACGTAGGAAGGACCGCAGGCACCGCCGCTGGCCGCAGGCAGGATCATCTCGCCCGTGCCGCTCGAGCCCTCGGTGGTGTTGATCCAGTCGATGCGGGCGTCCGGGCCAAGCGTGCACATGCAACCCGGCGGGGAAAACGGGCCGGCTGCCTGGCACGACGATCCTGCCGGCACGAAGGATGAACCGCTGGCCGAGATCGTCGCATCGGTGGTGACCCGGTCGCTGCTGCCATTGATCTTGAGCCAGCCGCTCGTAATTTCATCACCGCCGCCGCCGCACCCTGCAAGCAGGGCGACGCCGATCACTGCAAACCGGAAGATTTTCCGCATGGCCGACTTCATGGGCGCATTTTGCGGCGGGTCGTTTCAGGGCGGTTTGAGGATTGTCAAAAGAGACTCAGGCCGCCGTTTCGGCCTGGCGCATTTGATCGATGTGGCGATTGGAGCGGTGAAGGGAATCGAATATCGTCTCTAAAACCGCATAAATGCTTATAGTTTTCATTTTGAGTTCTAAAAGTACCGTTAAAAGTACCGTCATTTGTGGAGGTGACTTAACTGTCGCGCCATTGACACGGTTCCATGTCAATGTTTTTGGTTCACTCTGATGAAAAACCCACCAGGCAGGGTAGCCCAGGGCGCGAAATCCATCGTTGAGTCTCCTGAGCCCAGAACTTAGCCATTGTCGCGCAACAAGCTTGCGCTTGGGCTGTGGTACCTCCTTACGAGGCATTTTGGCTATGCACCTCGTTTCAGACCCCCGATGGCCACCCCAAACTGCTCCACTTATGGCCACCCAAACTGCCCCAGGCAGGACGGCTAAATTATCAACTCTTTGGCCCGGCTGATTCGGACTTCCTTTCTTGGTAATTCCTCCCTGACTTTTTGGAATT
>CAIKMZ010000091.1 GCA_903828665.1 uncultured beta proteobacterium | reverse complement strand
CTCAGGCCCGGCGCAATACGCGTCTCCTGCGGACCGACCTCGCGGCCCAGGCAGGCCGCCAGCGACTGGGCCGGGTCATTCGAAAACAGCAGAACTTCGCGAGTCGGCTCTTCCTGAGCGAGGCGCAGCGCCGATGCACAGGCCAGCGTGGTCTTGCCAACGCCGCCCTTGCCGGCGAACAACAGAAGTTGGATCGAAGTCTCGGGCAGTGGAGGTGGATTTTTGACCAGCGCCGCCGCGCCGAGGGTCAGCACCGGCACGGTTGCCGCGGCCGGCGTGGTGAAGTCTGCCAGCGGGCGTGCCTGTTTCAGCAACGCGAGCAACTGCGCTGGCCCCAGCACCTCGTTGGCGAGCACCGGCAGGCCCCAGAAGTTGTACTTCGGAAAGAGGCTGGCCAGTTCGGCCAGGGCACGTGCCTGGCGCGCCAGTGCGTCCGCGCACAGGGTGCAATCGCCAGCGCCGGGCAGCAGGCGGTTGACGACCAGTTCCTGCAAGGGCAGGCGCAGCATTTGGAGTTCGCGCAGCATCATCTGCGTGACATGGATGCTCAAGGTTTCGGCCAGCAGCACCGGAACAAAGCGGCAGCGCTTGGGCGAATGCAGCAAGGCCCAAAGCCGCTTCAGGTCGGCCAGCGTTTCAGCAAGGTAGCGGTCAACCACATCCTTCTCATACTGGCCCTGGTAGAGCTGCGTCAGGTAGCGGTACTTGGCCAGCATGGCGTCGAGCGCGGCGATCCATTTGCGCATCTGGGCTGGCAGACCGAGCAGGCGCAGCGTGTGGCCAGCCGGTGCCGTGTCCAGCACAACGCAGGCGTACTGCGCGTCCTTCAGGCAGGCCTCGATTTCGAGCAAGGCCATCATCTCGTCCAGGCCCGGTATCGACAGGTTCAGCAGCCGCGTGACATCGCTCTGGTCGAGAAAGGTGCCGCGCAGGGCGATCGTGCTCAGGTGCTCTTCGTGGCGCGCTTTGAAGCGTGCCAGGCTTTGCGCGGGATCGATCTCGCGCAGCGCCAGATTGGCGGGCGGTGCAGCGCCAGCAAAGCAGTCCTGCAGTGAATGGGCCGGGTCGGTCGAGACCAGCAGAAAGGATTCAAGCGGACGCTGGCGCGCCAGCTCCAGGGCCGCTGCCGCCGCGCAGGTGGTCTTGCCAACGCCGCCCTTGCCGCCAAAGAGCAGCAGGCGCAGGCCTTTGTCCTGCAAAAAACCGGGAACCGCAGCGTGTTCCATGCTCAGCGCTTTCCGGCATCGTGCGGTGTCAGATCAGCGACTTGCGTTTCTATGTTTTCCTGTTCGTCCTCTTCGTCGTCCTCGTCGCCGTCTTCTTCTTCTTCATCCCCGGCATCCTCGTCCTCGTCTTCTTCGTCACCATCCTCCTCGTCGCTATCGTCGGCTTCCTCTTCATCGCCGTCGCTGTCCGCTGCCTGTGCGTCATCGCGCTCGCTGATCGCGTCCAGACGGTCCAGCAGCACCGATTCCTCGGCTTCGAATTCCTGTTCGGTGATGGCACCGGCGTCGAGCTTCATGTAGAGTTCGCTGAGTGCGCGGGTCACCGCCTCGGCTTCGCCGGCCTGTTCCTTCTGCACCGACTCGTTGATTTCCCTGAAGATCCACAGCAGCGGTGAGAGCAGCAGGTTGTCAAGAATCAGCATGAGACATCCTCAAGCCTGCAAGGCAACGTTGACGAAGTGATGCGGTGCCCAGGGGCCGTTGAAGTCAAAAGAAAAGTTGTTGTCGAAGCGGTTGGCGGCCTCAAACACACCATCCTCGAAAGCCTTCTGGGCGCCACGCTCGACCAGGCAGGCCAGGTGCATGACTTCCTTCTCTTCGCGCGTCGGGTTCTGTTTGATGTCAACGCAGCGCGAGCCGAGCACATCGATGACCGTTTCGCTGTGCAAATCGCGGTCCTGCGTCAGCAGGTGGTCGAACAAGCGGCCCATTTCGATCTTGTCGTTTTGCGAGGGACCGTGTTGCCGGCTGACCATGGAGTCGCGCAATTCGGTCAGGTCCGGGTGCCGGCTCACCATGTACTCGAAGATGTTGGGTACATCGAGCACAACGCGCAAACCGAGTTCAACCTTGCCGCGCACCACGTCGAGCTGCTCGGTGAAGGTTGCCTGGTTTTGTTTGAGGATGTTGAGCAGGGCCTTGTTGCTTGCGGCAATGGTGCCAAAGGCAACCGGCAGCACGGTGTTGTCTTCCATCAGGCGCTTGATGACGACGTTGTGTGCCGCCAGGTTTTTGCGTTCCGGGCGGATACGCTTCTCAGTGATGTCGCTGACCACGGCGGCCAGTGCGCCCTGCGTGATGACGTAGACGGCGGCGCCGTTGATGCCGATGTTGCCGTAGATGGGCGGCGTCTCGATGGCGTCGGCGATCGCGTACAGGTAATGGCCCGGTTCCAGTAAAGTTTGAATGTTCATTTTCTCTTCTCACGCGGGAATCCCGGCGCTTTGCCGGTATGGATGTTGCGGGTGGTTTGAATGCGTCCGCGTGGCGCCATTGCCAAGCCGGCTGCAAACGGGTCCTGGCGCAGCAATCGCATGCTCATGATGTCGCGCCGACAGCGGTAGATCAGGCCACGACGGTCGCGGCCCAGCACAATCTGGAACGATGCGGTGCTCAGGGACGATGCCAGGCTAGATGATGTTCGGATTTTCATTGCATCACTCTCCGTCTTTGGGGAACAGCAGGTTCCCGTTTGTTTTCAATAGGCGAGCGACCTGCGCTTCATGCGTTGCTCCGCTGGTGCCGTATGAATCGGCAGCGGTGACGCTGCACCCATGGCCCCGTTGGCCGTAAAGGCAGCGATCGGTCGATCGACAAAACGCTGCAGGCGCACCTGCTTGGTTTCGATTTCCAGCACGCGCGTCTGGATCTCCACGCTGCGCCGCTGTGCGCGCTCCAACTCCTTGGTCAGACGCGTTTTTTCCATCTCCAGCATGGACAGCTCGAGCAGCGCGCCGGCGGAGGTGCGCGTGCGCCGGCCGTCGACGATGCTGCCCATGGTCCTGATCTGCTGCACGCCGCGTTTGTCGGTGGCCATGGTCTTCTCCTAAGCGGCTTCGGCGGCAAGCTTCAGCGCGCGACGGCTCTCGGCGCTG
>CAIKMZ010000090.1 GCA_903828665.1 uncultured beta proteobacterium | reverse complement strand
GCTGCCGCCGTCGATGCCGGCGAAGTGCCGCAGTTCTTCAACGCCAGCTTTCAGGCCGCGTCGATTTCGATGCGCTCGGTGCTCTGGACCTGATCAGGGTGTGCTGGCGGCCTTGAGGACGCCGCGCACCAGGTTGCGGCTGTGGGCGCCAAAGTTGCCCATCAATTCAGCGGTCACGGCTTCGAGCCGGGCACGCTTGCCGGCATCCTGCTTGCCGATTTCAGCCAGTAGGTCGATGCCCGACTCCTTGACGCCAAAATCGAACGAAGGGTCGGACACATAAGCGCCGGGCAGCGTTTCCACCAGGATGTCGGTCAGCCGGCCGCCGAGCGCCTGCGACTGGCGGCTCACGACATCACGCGCGTAGAGGTCAGACCAGGCCGGGTAGCGCCCATCCCCGGTGCTGTCGTGCAGGGCCTGCTCCAGCGCCTCGTCCTGCTGCGCCTGCGCGTGCTTGTGGATCACCTGGTTCTGGTACTTCTCCAGTGCCAGATGGCGGTTCGAAAGCAGCACGATCATCTCGTCCTTCATCTTCGGAAAGCCTGCCATCGCCAGCAGGTTGATGCCGATCAGCTTGATCGATGCATTGCCCGGCGACAGGCTGGCGTGATAGGGCTGCGTCAGGTCCTCGACATAGTGCAGGGCCAGGCCCGTGAAGCGCCAGCCCCAGTAGGAATGGCCGCTGCGAAAGGCCAGGGCGGCCAAGCCGCTGTACTGGTGCACGCGCAGCAGCGGAAAGGTTGTCTTGACGAAGGGCGCGGCCAAATAAATGATGCGGTCCTCATGGTAGAAGCCCATATGAAAGGGCGCTTGCGTCGAGAAGTACAGCGCCGGATTGCCAAACGGCAGCGCCCCGAAGCCGTAGACCTTGCCCCACTCCGACGGGCTGTCCGACCACAGGTTGATGTCCAGGCCGTAATCGGGCTCGTCGCAGGCTGATGCCAGCACCGCCAGCGGCGCAATTTTTTCACCAGCCTTGATGCCGACAAACCGGTAGTTTGAGTTGGCCTGCTCGGGCAGCGTGTCGACCGCGCTGTGCGCCAGCAGTGCCTTCGGGTCAGGTAGTGGAGCGCGTGGATCGGGCTGAACGTAGAGCGCGAACCTGCTGTTCGGCGCCACGCGCAGCGCCATCAGAAAGGCCTGGCGGCGTGCCTCGTCGGTTCGCTCCGCCTTGGCTGTAAAGGCGAGGGTGGCCGGCCGCGGCGGGTAGACCGCCAGGTTCGCTGCGGCCCAGGCTTCCTGTCCGGCGAGTAGGGTTTCGATCGCCTTTTCCTGCGTTTTCAGAAAGGCTTCGAGCGGCTCTGCAACAACCGGTGCGGCGCTGGCGACCTCGGGCATTTTTTCAAAGGCGCGGTAGGCGGCGTAGCTGTGGTTGCTCCAGGCAAGGGCGTTGCTGCCGATCAGCGCGAGCAACCCTGCCGCGATCAGGGTGAATCGTTTCATGAGTGAACCTTGTGAACAGTCTCAAGCGATCATAGCGAACGAATGAAAAGAAAGATTTCCACATGCATACAGCCAGCAAGATTGTCTTGACCGTTGCGGTTACCAGCGTCGTCGCTTTGGGCGCCTGTTCGATGCAGCCCGCGGCCCCCGTCAATCCGATTAGCTTCTTCGTCACCAGCGTCAATCCCGGCAAGGGCGCCGATTTTGGCGGCCTCGCGGGTGCCGATGCGCACTGCCAGGCGCTAGCCGCAAGCGCGGGCGCGGGCGCTCGCACCTGGCGCGCTTACCTGAGCACCACGCCAGTGGCAGGAGTCGCCGGCGTCAATGCGCGCGACCGCATCGGCAAAGGCCCCTGGCAAAACGCCAAAGGCGAGTTGGTTGCCAGCAATGTGGAGGATCTTCATGCCAACAACCGGCTCGGCAAGCTGGTTTCGCTGACCGAAAAAGGCGAATCCATCAACGGTGTCGGTGACGCCCCGAATACCCATGACATCCTCACCGGTTCGAGCACGGAGGGGCGTGCCATGGAAGGCGCTGCCGACACGACCTGCGGCAACTGGACCCGCAGCGGTGAAGGATCGGCCATCGTCGGTCATCATGACCGTCGCGGGCTCAATGAACTGGCGCCCGCGAAGTCCTGGAACTCGTCGCACGCGACGCGGGGCTGCGGCCTGGAGCAGTTGAAGACGACCGGCGGTGCGGGTCTCTTGTATTGTTTCGCCGCAAACTAGTGTCCTGTCCCGCAAATAACTGGCATTAGTATTGCATGCATTTGCGGTATCTTTGGAACGGAGATACCGCGATGAAAACAGGCAGACCGAAATCCGAATTGGTATTGAGTGACGACGAACGATCGCAATTGCAGTCGTTCGCACGCAGCCGCTCGTTGTCG
>CAIKMZ010000089.1 GCA_903828665.1 uncultured beta proteobacterium | reverse complement strand
GTTGACCGCTACCTTGCTGAAACGCTGGCCGACCTGAAGCGGCTTTGGGCCTTGCTGCATTCGCCCAAGCGCTGCCGCGTTGTTCCGGTGCTGCTGGCCGAAACCATGAGCATCCATGTCACGCTGATGATGCTGCGCGAACTCCAAACGCTGCGCCTGCCCTTGCAGGAACTGCTCGTCAACCGCCTGCTGCCCGGCGCTGGCGATTGCACCCTGTGCGCGGACGCACTGGCGCGCCAGGCACGTGCCCTGGTCGAACTGGTCAGCCTCTTTCCGAAGTACAACGTCTGGGGCCTGCCGGTGCTCGCCAACGAGGTGCTGGGGCCAGCGCAGTTGCTCGCGCTGCTGAAGCAGGCACGCCCGCTGGCGGACTTCACCACGCCGGCCGCGGCGGTCACGCCAGTGCTGCCGGTCAACGCGGCGGCGCTGGTCAGCAACCCACCGCCCCTGCCCGAGGCTAGCCTCCAACTGCTGTTGTTCGCCGGCAAGGGCGGCGTTGGCAAGACCACGCTGGCCTGTGCGTCGGCGCTGCGCCTCGCACAGGAAGAGCCGACACGCGAAGTTCTGCTGTTTTCGATTGACCCGGCCCATTCGCTGGCGGCCTGCCTGGGCCGCGAGGTCGGTCCGCAGGAGACGCGTATTGCGCCGGGCCTGAGCGTGATCGAACTCGATGCGCAAGCCGAGTACGCACGCCTGAAGAAGAACTACGCAGACGAACTGACGGGTGTCTTCGGCCGCAGCACGGCGCAAACCGGAATCGAACTGGCCTTTGACCGCGACGTGATGGAGCGCATGCTCGACGTTGCGCCACCCGGGCTCGATGAGATGCTGGCCCTGACCCGCATCGTCGATCTGATGGAGCGCCGTCAATACGACCTCTTTGTTCTCGACACGGCGCCCACCGGCCATCTGCTGCGCTTTCTGGAAATGCCCGAGCTGATGGAGAAGTGGCTCAGCACTTTCTTTGCGCTGTTCCTGAAATACCGCGACATCTTCTGGCTGCCCAAGATCACGCAGATGATGGTCGATCTTTCCAAGAAGATGAAAGCCTTCCGCCGTCTGCTGACCGATGCCACACGCGCGGCCCTGTACGCCGTCACGATCCCGACCGAAATGGCCTACGCCGAAACGCTCGATCTGGTGGCGGCCTGCCAAGGTCTGGGCGTGGCCGTGCCGCGACTCTTCATCAACCTGCTCACGCCCGCATCCAACTGCCCCCACTGTGCTGCCGCACACCAGGCGCAGCAGCCGCTGCTGGCGCGCTACCAGGTGGCCCATGCGCAGCGGCATCTGACCTCGGTATTCAGGCAGACCGAGCCACGCGGCGCTGAACGACTGCTCGCGCTCGGACGCGCCCTCTACGCGGCACCGGCTGTGGCCCGACTGCAAACCCATTAATGGAGAAACCTCATGAACAACGAATTTGAACTCGACACCACCGAAGCAGCGGCCCCCGCCGTCAAGCGTGCCACCGGGCCGACCATGCTGGAGCGACTCTTTGCCATGACGCAGCGCTACCGCAAAGAGGGCAACCTGCGCCAGGCCACCGAGATGTACTGGACGATGGTGAGCGATCACCCCGACACGCCGCAGGCTGAAGCGGCGAAAGCCGAGTTGCTGCTGCTAGCCGAAGGCTATGAGCGCGCCGGCAAGCTGCACATGGCGCGCGGCATGTACGAGCGCCTGATGGACCTGGAAGACTGATCACCGCGAACCGGAGCAATCAAATGGCTTTGCCGCAAGAGAACAGGGCCTCGCTGTGCGAGTTGCTGGACCGCGTGCTCAACACCGGCGTCGTCGCCATGGGTGAGATCGTGATCTCGGTGGCCGGCATCGACCTGGTCTACCTGAACCTGAACCTGCTGCTGACCTCGGTTGAAACCGCCGTCGTGCAAAGCCGGTTGATGCGAGAGCTGAAATGAACGCGCCTGAATCCTTCTTCTTTGCGGAGCCGACCAGGTCCGAAGAAAACGGCGCAAAGCCGCGCATTTCGCTCGACCCCGAGTCGGTCAAAAACGGCCTGGGGCAACTCGTGCTGACGGTGGTCGAACTGGTGCGCCAACTGCTGGAGAAGCAGGCGATCCGGCGCATCGAAGGCGGCTCGCTCAGCGACGACGAAATTGAGCGCCTGGGCCTGACCTTTCTGGAACTCGACAAGCAGATGGAGCGCCTGAAAAAAGAGTTCGGCCTGACCGACAAAGACCTCAACCTCGATCTCGGTCCGCTGGGCAAATTGCTGTGACCGAAGCAAGCCTCACCGATGAAATATCTGAAAGAACCAAATGAACACGCCGCTCGTTACCCCCACCCCCATCAAACAACGCGGCATCACGCATGGCACCAGTTCCTCGACGCTGGCCGATGTGCTGGAGCGCATCCTGGACAAAGGCCTGGTGATTGCCGGCGACATCAAGGTCAAGATCGCCGATGTTGAATTGCTCACAATCCAGATCCGCCTCTTGATCTGCTCGGTCGACAAGGCGCGCGAAATGGGCATCGACTGGTGGACCACCAGCCCCTACCTGAATCCGAAGCTGGCG
>CAIKMZ010000088.1 GCA_903828665.1 uncultured beta proteobacterium | reverse complement strand
TTGGTTGAACCAAGTCGAGCGATTCTTTGCGTTGATCACTGACAAAGCAATCCGTCGCGGATCGTTCACCAGCGTAAAGCAGTTGATTCAGCGCATCGACCAGTTTGTCACTCACCACAATGCCCACAGCCAACCCTTCCAGTGGACGGCTACTGCAGATTCGATCCTGGAAAAGTTGCATCGACTTTGCTCACGTATCAGTGGGACAGGACACTAGCTTGACGCCTGGCGCCGCCTGATCCGAACGCAATATGTACCATCTGGATGTGCGCACGCTGGGCATGGTCGCGATGATGACCAGCCTGCTGTTTGCCGCCGGCCTGCTGCTCGTCTACAAGACCGTTGCCCGGGATCAAAGCGTTTATTTCTGGGTCCTGGGCGCCAGCGCCGGTGTACCGGGTTTCGCGCTCTACGCGCTGCGCGGCTTCATTCCCGATCTGCTCTCGATCGTTGCAGCGAACACCTTTCTGATCGCGGGTGCGATCTGGCTTTTTGCCGGCAGCCGCAAACTTCTGCTGGGCCAGGACGGTCCGCGATGGCACTGGGTCGTGCTGGCGATCAGCGCCGCGCTGCTGTGCGGCTTCACCTACCTCGTGCCCAGCCTGTGGGCGCGCACCTACAGCATTTCCGCGGCGCTGGCCGTGCTCTTCTTTCACTCCGCACTGCTCTTTCTCCGGCGGCGCGAAGGCGCTGACCGCACGGTGCTTGCCTTCATCGGCGCCGCGTACCTGGCGAACGCCTTGTTCATGGGCGCGCGCCTCGTGGTCATGCCTTTCATGACGTCGGACGATCAGGATGTCATGGCCAGCGCCAACCCGGTCTACACCCTTGCCCTGGTCTTTGTGATCGGACTGGACATCGTCCTGGGTATCGGCCTGCCGCTGCTCATCTCCGGCCGGCAGCAGCGGCAACTGATCGAAAACGAGGCGCGTTTGCGCAGCATCGTGCAAAACTCCTCCGACGCCATCTTTGTGCGCGACGCCGCTGGCCGGATGGTTTACGCCAGTCCGCTGTGCGAGCGGGTGATGGGTTATCCGCCGGAGTTCTTCATGGACTGGTCGCGCCACGATATTGTCCATCCGGGCGACCGGGCCCGTCTCGACCAAGCCTGGGAGCAGCTCAGGCAAACCGGCGAGGGATTCCGGGCCATCGAGTTCCGTGTCGTGCTGCCGGACGGACAAGAACGCTGGCTGTCCGGGACTGCCGCCGCCTTCCGGTTGCACGATGGCGCGATCGCCCTGCAATCGAGCGTCAACAATATCGACCAGCGCAAACGGGCTGAAATTGAATTGAGAAAGGAGGCCGAGAGAAACCGGGCTTTCCTGCGCAGCGCGAGCGATGGCGTGCATGTTCTGGACGCCGAGGGCAAGGTGCTCGAAGTCAGCGATTCCTTCTGCGAAATGCTGGGCTATACCCGCGACGAACTGATCGGCGCCCACCTGTCGCTGTGGGATTCGCAGTGGAGCGAGCAGGAACTCAAGGCCATGCTGGCGATGCAACTGGCGCGCAAGGAGCGCTCTGCCTTCGAGACCCGGCACCGGCGCAAGGACGGCAGCGTGTTCGATGTTGAAGTCAGCGGGCGGGCCCTCGAACTGGAGGGCAAGCCGGTGCTGTTCGAGTCCGCGCGCGACATCAGCGAACGCAAACACGCGCAGGAGGCCCTGAGAAATTTCTTCGATCAATCGATGAATCTGCACTTGATCGCGCAGCTCGACGGCACGATCGTGCGCGTCAACAAGGGCTGGCAGCCGATATTGGGCTATGCGCCGCAGGAACTGTCGGGCAAGAACTTCCTTGACCTCATGCATCCCGATGACAAGGCGGCGAGCCTGTCAGAGATGGGCAGGCTGGGGCAAGGCATCGACACTTTTCATTTCGAGAACCGGTATCGCCACCAGAACGGCCCGTTCCGGCTGATTGCCTGGTCTGCCACGCTTTCCAAAGCCGATCACATGATCTACGCCGTCGGCAGCGACATCACCGAGGCCAGGGGCGCGCAGGAGGCGCAGCGCCAATACACCGAGGAACTGCTCGCGATCAATACCGATCTGAAGCGTTTCAACGATGTTGCCATCGGCCGCGAACTGCGCATGGTTGAACTCAAGCAGGAGGTCAATGCGCTGTGCACAAGATTGGGCGAAGCGACGCGTTATGGCAATGAATCCGGATAGGCTGGCAGCATGGACGACTTGCGCAAACTGAGGGTCTTGCTGGTCGACGCCGACGCCGAACTGCTGCGCGGCAACGCGCGCGTGCTGGAGCGCGCCGGATTTGCCACGCAGGCGGCTTCGAGCGGCGAGCAGGCGCTCGGGATCATGCGCGCCGGCGACTGCGATCTGGTGCTGGTCGACTGGGACATGCCGGGCATGGATGGCCTTGAAGTCTGCCGGCGCATCAAGGCCGAGCCGGCGCTGGCGGACCTGATGGTGATTATCATGTCGGGCATTCACACGCAGAGCGAGGAGCAGGCCGATGGCCTGAGTTCGGGCGCCGACGGCTTCATTGCGCGTCCTGTCGGCGATCGCGAATTGGTGGCGCGGATCGAGGCCTTTGGCCGCATCTGGCGCCTGGGGCACGCGCTGCGCGAGAAGAATATCGAATTGCAGGCCCTCACGGCGTCGATGGCGCAGCGGCGTGCGGCCGAGATCAACCTGCTCGAGGATGCGGTCACCTCGCAGAAAAAGGCCGAAACGTCGCTGGCGGCGCTGCACGAGAGTGAAGAAATCTTCACGCACTTCATGGACAACAGTCCGATCTATGTCTTTTTCAAGGATGAGAACATCCGCTCGATCAGGCTGAGCCGGAACTATGAGACCATGCTCGGAAGGCCGCTCCCGGAGCTGCTTGGCAAGAGCATGGATGAGCTTTTTCCTTCCGACCTCGCGAAGAAGATGGTGGCGGACGATATGCGGGTGCTTCGCGAGGGGAAGACGGTCTCCGTCGAAGAGGAGTTCGACGAACGCTTTTATACGACGATCAAATTTCCGATTCTGATCGCCGGAACGCCGCGCTACCTTGCCGGCTACACCATCGACATCACCGAGCGCCGCGCAGCCGAAGCGAAGATCGCGCGACTGACCAGCCTGTATGCCGCATTGAGCAGCTGCAACGAGGCCATCGTGCGCTGCAGCAGTGAGGCGGAACTGTTTGCGGAAATCTGCCGGGTTGCCGTTGAGCTCGGCGGCATGAAGCTGGCCTGGATCGGCTTGATAGACCCGCTCGCGCAGACCATCCGGGTGGCGAGCAGCTTTGGCTCGACGGCCGAGGAATACCTCAAGCACATCGACATCAGTGCGGATTCGGACAGCCCGATCGGACACGGTCCGACGGGGATGGCTCTGCGTGACGGGCGACAGGTGTGGTGCCAGGATTTCCAGAATGACCCGCTCACCGAGCCGTGGCATGAGCTGGCCGCGCGCGTCGGCTTTCGCTCGTCTTCTGCGCTGCCTCTGTATCGCGACGGCGCCGTGGTTGGCGCGCTCATGCTGTATTCGGGCACGATCGACGCCTTTGATCAGTCCGCGCGCGAATTGCTTTTCCAAATGGCGAGCGACATCAGCTTTGCGCTCGACAACTTCGCCCGCGAGGCCTCCGGTGAGAAAGCGCGCGCCGATCTGCGCGTGGCCGAAACGCAGTTTCGGGGCATGATCGAGCAAAACATGACGGGCGTCTACATTGCCCAGGAGGGCCGGATCGTCTATGTCAATCAGCGTCTGTGCGAGATGCTTGGCTGGAAACCCGAGGCCTTGATGGGCAAGGATACGTTCGAGCTGTTAGGGCAGGCGCCCGAGAGCCAGGAGAAGATCGTCCATGAGCGCGCGAGAATCGAATCGGGTGCCGGCAATGTCCTGTTGACATTGCCGTTTATCCGCCCGGACGGGACTGCCATCACGCTCGAAATCAGCGCCCGGCACGGCGTCGCAGAACGGGCGCACCTCGATGGTCTGCATGGTGCAGGATGTTTCCGAGAAGCAGCGCGCCGAACAGGAGATCAGGCAATACCTGGCCGAACTCGAAGTTGCGTTCATGAGTTCGGTCGAGGTGGCCACGCGCCTGGGCGAACTGCGCGACCCCTATACCGCCGGCCATCAGCGGCGCGTCTCGGACATCGCCGCCGCCATCGGTGCCGAGTTGGGATGGGACGAGCGCCGCCGCGAGGGATTGCGCGTGGCGGGTTTTCTGCATGACGTCGGCCAGATCACGGTTCCGGCGGAAGTCCTAGCCAAGCCCGGCAAGCTCAGTCCGATCGCCTACCAGCTGGTGCAGGGACATGCCCAGGCCGGCTACGACGTGCTCAAGGGCGTCAAGTTTCCGTGGCCGGTCGCCGAGGTCGCGCTGCAGCATCACGAGCGCATGGACGGCAGCGGCTATCCGCAATGCCTCAAGGGCGACGAGATCTTGCTCGAGGCGCGCGTGATGGCGGTGGCCGACGTGATCGAGGCCATGGCATCGCATCGACCCTACCGGGCGGCCCTGGGTTTGGCCCGGGCGCTGGAGGAAATCACGCGTGGTCGCGCAACGCGATACGACGGTGCCGTCGTCGATGCGTGCCTGCGCTTGTTCCGGGAAAAGGGCTACTCGATTCCGGCCTAAGCAGGACAGGTCTTTGCAAGGCTGGCGCGACCGCTACGGCCTGGCCAGAAACGAATTGACTTCCTGCGCGATCTTCACCGCGGCCAGCGCCGAATCGGCAGCGCCTTTTGCGGCCTGTGCAGCATCCGCCGATGCTCTCACCGAGTCCGGGTTCAAAAGAATGGCCGCCGCCGTTGCCGTTGCCGAGGCGGCTGCCGAAGCTGACGCGGCGGCTTCTGCTGCAGCCTCGGCGGCAAGCCCCGCGGCGTCGGCCGCTTCCCGCACCAGCTCGAATATTTCCTTGGACGCGGCCAGCTTGGCGGCTTTCGCCGCGCGCTCGCAGGCATTGGCGGCACTCAAGGCTGCCGCTCCCGCGCGGATCGCCGATTCTTTGGCATGATTGGCCAGCACGTTGAGGTTACTGAGCGATTCGGAAAACCTCTGGTTGACGGTGTCAAAGCTCTGCTGCAAATGCCGCACTTGACCGCCGAGTTCGTCCAGGCGCGCATAAATCTGATTCGTGACGTCTGCTGGCGACATGATAATTTCCTTTGAGAAAAACCACAACAGAACAGCGCCTGTCCCGACGCTTCCCACGACGCGGGGGCGGCAACCGCTGGAATCAGTGTACTCTGCGACCAATCATCGCGTGGCGCTGTTTGTGCGTGTCGGCTCCGACCGGGGAAGCCGGCTGCTCGATCCTGGCGCAGCACCGGCGCTGTGGGTAAACTGCCCGGCATGCAAACCACCACCGCCTGGGACACGCTCGCCGGCCAGTACCAGCTGCGTCCGGGGAGCGCGCCGGCGATCATCGGCCAGCGCCCGGTGCTCGGCGCCGGGCGGCTCGGGCATCTGCTGCGGGGTGAGCGCGATGCGCAGGTGAGTGCCAGCTTGGGCAGCCTCTTCACCTTGTGCGCGCATGCGCACCGCCGCATGGCAGAGCTGGCGCTGGCGGCGGCGCAGACACCCGAGGCGATCACGCAACCCGCACCCGTGCTGCTGGTGCTGGAGACCGCGCGCGACCATCTGCGCAGCATCGCGCTGGACTGGCCGCAGCGCCTGCCTGGCGCGCTGCCGCTCGCACCCTCGCTGGACTGGTTGCGCGGCTGTCCGCTGCCGCTCGTGAGCGCGCGGCCGGTCAGCGACGAGGGTGCGGCCTGGCAGACGCTGGGCGCCTTGCGGTCCTGGCTGGACGCGCACATCCTCGGTCAGGACCCGCTGCGGTGGCTGGCCGATCACCATGCGCCGGATGCGCTGGCGCACTGGTGCACGGCCCACGCGCAGCAGTTGCTGCCCGCGCGTTGTCTGGCAAGCTGGCATCCGCTGGCCGAGAGCTTGCGCCCGGACCTGCGCAGCCTCGACCTGCTCGACGCCGATCCGGTGGTGCAGCGTGCGCAGCTCACGCAGCTGGCGCAAGCCATGGCGCGCGAAAGCGATTTCGTGCAGCACCCGCTCTGGCGCGGCCGCTGCGCCGAGACCGGCCCGTGGACGCGCTTGCGCCATCGGAACGCGAGCGCGCCAGCGCACAGCGCCTGGATACGTTTGAGCGCGCGCTGGCTGGAGCTGATCGAGCTGGCGTCAGCTACGCCCGACACGGCGCCGCCGCTGTTGGCCAGCGGCGCGCTGCAGCTGGCGCCGGGGCAGGCGCTGGCCTGGTGCGAGATGGCGCGCGGCCTGTTGCTGCACTGGGTGCAGCTCGACCCCCTTGGCGCGGTGCAGGACTACCGCGTGTTGGCGCCGACCGAGTGGAATTTCCATCCTGACGGCGCGCTGGGGCGTGCCCTTGCGGCGCTGGCACCGCACGACACGGCATCCGCGCGCGCGCTGGCCGCCGCTTACGACCCCTGCGTGGTCTGCACGGTATAGACTGCGACCCATGGAGACGCGGGGATTCGTGAAAGTGGAGACGACATGACGCTCAATGTGCTGTGGCTGCAGTCCGGTGGTTGCGGCGGCTGCAGCATGTCCCTGTTGTGCGCTGACACGCCCGACTTGCCGCAGCTGCTGCGCCGCAACGGTGTCGAGATGCTGTGGCACCCGGCGCTCTCGCTCGAAGGCGAACAGGATCTGCTCGACCTGCTGGCCGACTGCCTGGCGGGGCGGATGCGGCTTGATGCACTGTGCGTCGAAGGCGCGCTTCTGCGCGGGCCGCAGGGCAGCGGTCGCTTCCACGTTTTGTCCGGCACCGATGTGCCGATGATCGACTGGGTGCGCCAGCTCAGCGCCGTTGCGACCCACGTGCTGGCGGTGGGCAGCTGCGCGGCCTGGGGCGGCATCACGGCCAGCGGCAGCAACCCGACCGATGCTTGCGGTCTGCAGTATGAAGACGAGCGCCGCGGCGGCCTGCTCGGTGCCGGCTTTGTCGCGCGCGGCGGCCTGCCGGTGATCAACATTGCCGGTTGTCCGACGCACCCGGGCTGGATCACGGACACGCTGATGGCACTCGCCGCGGGCCAGCTCGGCGCCGATGACCTCGATCCGCTCGGGCGGCCGCGCTTCTATGCCGATCAACTGGTGCACCACGGCTGCACGCGCAACGAGTACTACGAATACAAGGCCAGTGCAGGGAAGCCCTCGGACCTGGGCTGCACCATGGAGAACATGGGTTGCAAGGGCACGCAGGCGCACGCCGACTGCAATGCCCGGCTCTGGAACGGCCACGGCTCGTGCACGCGCGCCGGCTATGCCTGCATCAGTTGCACCGAGCCGGCGTTTCAGAGCCCGGGCCATCCGTTTCACCTCACACCCAAGCTCGCGGGCATCCCGACGGGCCTGCCGATCGACATGCCCAAAGCCTGGTTCGTCGCGCTGGCCTCGCTCTCCAAGAGCGCCACGCCCAAGCGCGTCAAGAAGAACTCCCACAGCGATCACCTGGCCGTGCCACCGGTGTCGCGCAAGACTGGCTTGCGCTAGGATGAGCGCCGCGCCGGGCCGCCCCAAGCAAGCTCGCACCCCCTCGGGTGGCAGCGAGGACATGCAATGCCGAGCGTGGGGGCCAGCATGACGCGTCTCGTCCTGGGCCCCTTCAACCGCATCGAGGGCGATCTCGAGGTTGAACTCGAGGTGCAGGACGAGCGCATCGTCGAAGCGCGCGTGAAGGCGCCGCTGTTCCGCGGCTTCGAGCTGATGCTGGTCGGTCGCGATCCGATGGATGCGCTGACGATCGCGCCGCGCATCTGCGGCATCTGCTCGGTCTCGCAGTCGGTGGCGGCGGCGCGCGCGCTGGCCGATGCGTCGGGCGTCGTGATGCCGGCCAACGGCCAGCTGGCGACGAACTTGATGCTGGCCTGCGAGAACCTGGCGGATCACCTGACGCATTTCTATGTCTTCTTCATGCCCGACTTCACGCGCGAGGTCTATGCCGGCCGGCGTTGGTACGCGCAGGCGCAGCGCCGTTTTGCGGCCATGGTCGGTGCCAATGCGGGTGGTGGCTTGCACAGCGGCGCGGCGCTGGCCCAGCGCGCACGCTGGTTCGAGCTGATCGGCACGCTCGGCGGCAAATGGCCGCACAGCGGCGCCATCCTGCCCGGCGGCACCTCGCGCGCGATCGAGCCGACCGAACGCGTGCACCTGCTCGCCGGCTTGCGCGAGATGCGCGCCTTCCTCGAGCAAATCCTGTTCGGCGTTGCGCTCGAAGAGGTGGGCTCGCTCGACAGCCTGGCGGCCCTGCAGCGCTGCGCTGCCCGCGCAAGCGGCAGCGACCTCGCGCTGTTCCTCGAGATTGCCGCCGATGCCGGTCTGGCCGGCATGGGGCCCGGCCCCGGGCGCTACCTCAGCTATGGCGCCTACCCGCGCTTCGAGGGCGGTCATGCGCTGGCGCAGGGCGTCTGGGACGCGCAGCTGCAGCAGCGCTTGCGGCTCGATGCGGCGCAGATCAGCGAGGACATGCGCCATGCCTGGCTCGATGAAGGCCAGGCCGGACTGCCGCTGCATCCGCTCGACGGCGCGACCCAGGTGCAGCCGGACAAGGCCGGCGCCTACACCTGGAACAAGGCGCCGCGCCTGGCCGGGCAGGTGATGGAGACCGGCGCCATCGCGCGCCAGCTGGTCGCCGGCCAGCCCTTGATTCACGATCTCGTACGCGCCCACGGCGGCACGGTCTATACGCGTGTGCTCGCGCGCCTGCTGGAGCTCGCGCGCATCCTGCCGCTGATGGAAGCGTGGCTGCTGGAACTGGAGCCACGCGCGCCTTACCACCAGGTGCAGGCGCTGCCGTCGCAGGCGCAGGGCAGCGGTCTGTCGGAAGCCGCGCGCGGCGCGCTCGGGCACTGGCTTCGCATCGAGAACGGCCGCATCGCGCGCTACCAGATCGTGGCGCCGACGAGCTGGAACTTCTCACCGCGCGACGCCGCCGGCACGCCGGGCGCGCTGGAGACCGCGCTGGTCGGCGCGCGCATCGACAGCGCGGCCGGGCGCGGCCAGAGCGTGGCCGTGCAGCACATCGTTCGCTCGTTTGATCCGTGCATGGTCTGCACGGTGCATTGATCCATTGTTTCTGAATCATGGCTGTTCCCCCACCCTCACCATTGCAACAAGTGCCCCTGAGCGAGATCGAGGGCATCGACGAGGCGACCTGGCTCGATGTCATCCAGAAGATGGACGAGGTCTACTCCAAGCTGGTCAGCGACGAAATCGAGCTCGAGGAAAAGAACGCGCAGCTCGAGCAGTCGCAACAGTTCATCTTCAGCCTGCTCTCGGCCATGAGCGATGTGCTGATCGCCTGCAACCAGGACGGCGTGATCGAGGAGACGAACGCCGCGCTGTGCGAACTGGTCGGGCGCAGCGAGGACGCGCTGCGCGGCAGCCCCGTGCTCGACCTGCTGGCCGACGAGCAAAGCGTGCAGCGCTGGCAACTGGCCATGTACCACACGCAGACGCGCGCCGGTGTCGTGGTGGAGATCAACCTGCGCGACGCGGCCGGCCAGGCCCTGCCGGTGGACCTCAACTGCACGCCGCGCCACAACAGCGCCGGGCGCAAGGTGGGCCATGTGCTGGTCGGGCGCCCGCTGGGCGAGCTCAAGCGCGCCTACCATCAGTTGCGCGAGGCGCACGAGGCCCTGAAACTGGCGCAGCAGCAACTGCTGCATTCGGAAAAGATGGCCTCGTTGGGCAGGCTCGTGGCCGGCGTGGCGCACGAGCTGAACAACCCGATCAGTTTCGTGCTCGGCAATGTCCATGTGCTGCAGCGCTACGGCGACCGCCTGGCGCGCTACCTGGATGCCGTGCACCGGCTCGACCTGCCCAAGCCGCTGCAGGCGCTGCGCGCCGAGCTGCGCATCGACCCTCTGCTCAAGGACCTGCCCTCGCTGATGGAAGGCACGCTCGAAGGCGCGCAGCGCACGACCGACATTGTTGCCGGCCTCAAGCGCTTCTCGACGGCGGTGCACGAGGAGGTGACGCTGGTCGAGCTCAATGCCGTGGTCGAACGCGCCATCCTGTGGGTCAAGAAAGGCACGGCGCCGCGCTTCGAGATCCACTGGCAGCGCGGTCCCGAATGCGTTGTGAGCGGCAACGCCGGCCAGTTGCTGCAGGTGATGATGAACCTGATCCAGAACGCCTACGACGCCGCGCCTACCGACGGCTACACCGTGCCCGAGCTGCAGATCACCCTGGCGCGGGGCGGCGACAGCGTGCAGCTGCGCTTTGCCGACAACGGCCCGGGCATCGCAGCGGCGCACCTGTCGCGCATCTTCGATCCCTTTTTCACGACCAAGAGCGTGGGCAAGGGCACCGGGCTGGGCCTCTCGATCAGCTACGGCATCGTCGAGCAGCATGGCGGCAAGCTCACGGCCGAGAACCTGCCGCAGGGCGGCGCGCAGTTCACCCTGACCTTGCCCTTGTTGCCGGTCCCGCCGGTCGCTCCACAAGGTCGAACTGCGGGTTAAACTGGCCTTTGCAAAGCCCCCGGCCTGGCCCGGCAACAAGAATTCCTGAAGGAGACTGCCATGATCAATCGCCGCCTGCTGCTCGGCCTCGCCGCCAGCGCCATGCTGCTCAGCGCGTGCGCCACAATGCCTGCGCCCGAAGCGATGCCACCGATCGTGTTCGTGCATGGCAACGGCGACACCGCCGCGCTATGGCAGACCACGCTGTGGCGCTTTGAATCCAATGGCTGGCCGCGCAGCCGTCTGCACGCGATCGAGATGCCTTACCCGCTGGGTCGGGACGAGGACAGCAAGCCCCAGCCGGGGCGCAGCTCGACCGCCGAGCACATGGCTTTCCTCAAGGCCGAGGTCGACAAGGTCTTGCAGTCGACCGGCGCGAGCAAGGTCGTGCTGTTCGGCAACTCGCGCGGCGGCAATGCGATCCGTAACTACATCCAGAATGGCGGCGGTGCGGCGACGGTGTCGCACGCCATCCTGGGCGGCACGCCGAACCATGGCATCTGGAACATCAAGGGTTTTCGCGAGGGCAACGAGTTTGCCGGCAACGGGCCCTTCCTGAGCGCGCTTAATGCGCCCAAGAGCGCCAACGGTGACGAGGTCACGGGGCCCGTGAAATGGCTCACCATCCGGTCTGATGGCAACGACAAATACGCGCAGCCCGACGGCATCTGGATCGGCGCCAAGGGCATGGCCACCAACGTGGGCTTCGACGGTCCCGAACTCAAGGGCGCGACCAATGTGGTGATCCCGCGCGTCGATCACCGCGAGACGGCGTTCTCGCCGGCGGCGTTCGACGCAGCCTACCGTTTCATCACGGGCCAGGCGCCGCGCACGCTTGCGATCGAAGCCGAAGCCCCGATTGTTCTCGACGGCAACATCACGGGCAAGGGCGTGAAGTCCGATGATCCCGCTTCCGGCGGCGGCGCCAACAATTTGCCGGTCCCGGGTGCCCGCATCGAGATCTTTGCCACCGATGCCCTCACCGGTGAGCGCCTGGGCAGCGCGGTGCACAGCAAGGCCGTCGGGCCTGATGGCCAATGGGGTCCGTTCGCGGCGCAGGCCGGCGTGCAGTACGAGTTTGTCGTCAGCGCGCCCGGCTATGCCACGACGCATATCTACCGCAGCGCGTTCCCCCGATCGAGCGCCATCGTGCACCTGCGTCCGGAGCGCATGAGCGATGCCGAGAAGGCGGCCTGGTCGCTCGTGACGTTCTTCCGCCCGCGCGGCTATTTCGATGCCCAGCGTGACAAGATGAGCTTTGACGGCCAGAGCGCGCTGCCCGGCGTGCCCGCCAGCGGCGCCGGTGTTGCGAGTTCGAAGATCGTCCTGACCCAGGCCGGCGTGCGTCCTGTCAGCGCCGAGTTCAACGGCGAACGCCTGACGGGCAGAACCTGGCCGGCCTCGGAGAACCAGGTCGTCGTGCTCGAGCTGAGCCAATAGCCAGGGACAAACCGGAACAAGCCTTATGCAAATCGATCCCGCGCTGCAGTCGAGTGCCGACAACTACAAGCTCCTGACCAATCTGGTCGTGCCGCGACCGATCGCCTGGGTCAGCACGCTGGGTCCGGAAGGTGTCGTCAATCTCGCGCCGTTCAGCTTCTTCAATGCGGTCGGCAGCGAGCCGCCGTATCTGATGATCAGCGTCGGCCTGAACGGGAACGGCGAAGCCAAGGACACGGCGAAGAACATCGAGGCCAGCGGCGAGTTCGTCGTGAACATGGTGACCGAGGATTTGTTCGAGGCCATGAACATTTCAGCGGCCGACTTTCCGCCCGATCAGAGCGAACTCGAAGCGGCGCAGCTGCAGACCGCGCCCGGCCTCCACATCCGCACGCCGCGCGTGGCGCAGGCGCGGGTGAGCTTCGAGTGCAAGCTGCACAGCGCGCAGCAGCTCGGCAAGAACACTCTGTTCATCGGCGAAGTCGTGATGTTCCACGTGGCCGATGCCCTGCTCGGTCCGCGCCTGCGTGTGCACGACTTTGCGCCGATCGGGCGCCTCGGATCACCGTCGGTCTATTGCCGCACCACCGACCGCTTCGACGTGGCGCGCATCTCCCATGCGCAATGGCTGGAGCGCAAGCCAGCGGGGGGCGCTTGAGCGATCGCGTGTCCTTGCAGGGCGCCTCGAACTTCCGGGATCTCGGCGGCTACGCGCTCGCCGACGGCAGGCGGGTGCGCCGGGGCCGCGTCTTTCGCTCCGACCATCTGGCGGACCTGACGGCGGCCGACCTGGCAAGCATCGAGGGTCTGGCCCTGCGCCACAGCATCGACTTCCGGGGTGCGACGGAATGCGCAGACCGGCCGTACCGGATTGCGGGCGTGACGCACATCGCTATGCACATCGAGCCGACCGTGGTGCGGCGCCTTCGCGAGCGCATGACGGCCGGGCAGGTTCCGAGCGTCGATGAGACGGTGGCCATGATGTGCGAGACCTACCATGACTTCGTGCATGAACACGGCGCGACCTTCGGCCGTTTTCTGCGCCATCTGCTTGCGCAGCCCACGCCGGTGGTGTTCCATTGCACGGCGGGCAAGGACCGCACCGGCTTTGCCGCGGCGCTGCTGCTGTCCGTGCTCGGGGTCGAT
This sequence comes from uncultured beta proteobacterium, assembly GCA_903828665.1. Classification (GTDB taxonomy): domain Bacteria; phylum Pseudomonadota; class Gammaproteobacteria; order Burkholderiales; family Burkholderiaceae_C; genus Rhodoferax. Next base: position 42,067 of record CAIKMZ010000088.1, on the reverse strand, counting down.
CGCGACACCATCATGCAGGACTACCTGCTGACCAATCAACTCTATCGGCGCAGCCATGCGCTCGAGGGAGCCGGCCCGGCGCATGTGATGGAAGTGATCTGGCAGGTTCAGCCGGCTTTCCTGCAGGCGGCCTTCGATGCGATCCAGCACGACTTTGGCGGCCTGTCGGCTTACCTCGCAGGGCCGGTCGGAATCCGGGCGGAGGAAGTGGAGCAATTGCGCACATTGCTGCTCACGTCCTGACCCGTCGGGCGTGGCGGCGCGGTGTGCCTGGGTGCGGCTCGGGAGGGTGGAGGACGATCATGACCCGCATGGACATTGCCTGTTCGTCGCAACCATCGGCGTTGCGCTACATGGCGCAGGCATTTCGGCCGTCGCCTGGCTGGAGCGCGGCGCGCGGTGTGCCCGATATCTGTCTGACCTGGCACGGCTTCCACATTGACGCGGCAAGCCTCGATGCCGTGATCGGTGTCACGGACGGCACGGGCGCGGACATGGCAAGCCGGCTGTCGGTCCTGCTGCCGCATGTCGGCGGTTTTCGCCTGCTGATCGTGCTGCTGACGCACGCTGCCTGGCCGCTGCCGATCTGGGGCGCCTTGCAGGTGCGCAACCGCCTGCTGCTGCATCGGCCGTTTGTGATCGGCGAGCGCCATGAATTGCAGACCCGGCCGCTGGCCTGGCGCGTGCTGGACAAGGGCCTCGAAATCGACCTGCACAGCCGTCTTTCGCAGGGCCAGACCAGCTTCTGGGAAAGCGTCGTCACCTTCTACTACTGTGCCCATGCCGACGAGCAGCAGCAGCTCTTTCGCGGCCTGATCGGCCGGCGCAGCGGCCATGTGGTGCAGCAGCGTTTTCGGGAAATGGTGATCCGCCTGATCAGCGAGGAACTGCCCGAATCGCCCGGCGGCTTGCCGCGCGCGGCGCTGGCGCGCTGGCTGGCGGGTGCGTTCGTTGAACTGCTGGCGTGGTGGGTCGAGCAGGGGACAGAAATGCCACCGGCTGAACTCGCACGGCAGTTTGATGTCCTAGCGCGGCCGGTATGGGAACAGGCGCGTCAGAAAGCCGAGGCAATCCGATGAAGCGACGCACGCTCATGGGCCTGATCGTCGCAAGTCTCGTCGGGGCCTGCAGTTCGCCACCCGTCGCACCCGATGCCACGAGCGCCAAGGCGCAGGTGCAGGCCACGGAGCGCGCGTTTGCGCGCACGATGGCCGAGCGCAATCATGCGCAGTTTGCCGGCTTCATTTCCGAAGAGGCGGTGTTCTTCGGCGGCGCGCAACCGCTGCGCGGCAAAGCGGCTGTGGTGCAGGCCTGGGCGCGCTATTTTGTGGCGCCAGCCGCGCCGTTTTCCTGGGAGAGCGACCAAGTCGAGGTGCTGGCATCAGGAACACTGGCCCTGTCGTCGGGGCCGGTGCGCGATGCGGCTGGCAAGCTGATCGCGCGCTTCACGTCGATCTGGCGCCTTGAAGCGCCGGGCACTTGGCGCATCGTCTTTGACCGGGGCGAGTCCGCATGTGAAGGCACGTGCCCGTAGCGCGACCCGGCAGCGTCGCACGGTTTCAACCGGCTGCAAACAGGCCGCATTTGCCATGTGACAAAAGAAAGATAATTTGTCACTGCACAAGGCGCCCGGCGTCCATTACCAACATGAAACACTATTCCATCCTTTTTGTCTGCAACGACAATCTATGCCGCAGTCCGACGGCCGAGGGCGTGCTGCGTCAGAAGCTGATTGACGAGCATCTGCAGGAGCGCGTGCGAGTCGACTCCGCCGGGACCCATGACTTCAATGTGGGCGAGCCGGCTGATATTCGCGCACAAAAGCACGCCACGCGCCGGGGCTATGACCTCTCTGCGTTCAGGGCAAGGCTGCTGCTGGCCGAAGATTTCGAGCGGTTTGATCTGATTCTCGTCATGGACGACAGCAACATGCAGACACTGCAGATGCGTTGTCCGCCCCAGTGCCGGGGCAAGCTGCATTACTTCACCGAGTTCCTCGATGCGCAGGAGAGCCTGGATATCGCCGATCCGTTCTACGGCGATGAGCGGGATTTCGAGCAGGTGCTCGATCAGATCGAAGATGGCTGTGACGGGGTCCTCCAGAAGGCGCGGCAAGCTGTCGCGTGATCAGGCCCGCAGCGCCCTCAGCGCGGCGATCAGTTTATTGCTCTGGGCATGCAGGGCTGGCAGGCCGGCAGCGGCTTCGCCATGGCAGTCGACCATGATGACCGGCATCTGCGTGTGCCGCGACAGCAGCGTGTTCATCATGCTTTTGTGGTCCGGCGAGAGGTGCTGCACCACGACAAACGCCGCCCCGGTGTCGACCGGACAGGTCGCGAAAAAGCGCTCCAGCGCGTCGAGTCCGCCGGCCGACGCGCCGATGCAGACCACATGCCCGTCGAACACGGCAGGCGGCGCTTCGGAAGCCGCGGCGGGCACGTCGTCCGCTGGCATGTCAGTCATTGTTCGCGGCCGGCGCATGCCGGATTGCGCCGCTGCGTGCGGCGTCGAGCCCGGTGTCGGCGGGCACCGACATCGGGACGTCGTTGTTCTTGTGTTTCACTGGTGGAACAGTGCAGATCCTGCACTCCATTCAGACGATGTGTGTCAAACCATCCTATGAAGCTGGCGCTGTGCCAATCGGCTGAACAAAAGGGTAATAGCCCGCCTGTTTCGGTGACGCGCGTCCGGCCCGTTGGGTTACGGACCTGACGGCTTTAGGCCGTGCCATGCGCAATGGACGTGCTATTTGTCCAGGCCCAGGCGCAGCAGCTTCATGCGCAGGCCGACGCGGGTCAGGCCCAGTTCCTGCGCCACATGCGTCTTGTTGCCCTTGTAGCGCGCCATGGTTTCCCGGATCAGTTGCGCTTCGACGCGTTCGAGCTGATGGCGCAGCAGGCCCGATTCCGCGTCGTTGGCGCCTGCGGCAGGGCCGGCCGCTGGCGCCGGATGACGCACCCGCGCCGACAGCAAGTCGGCACCGAGCAGCGGCCCCTCACCGAGCGCGAGCGCGCGACGCACTTCGTTTTGCAGCTCGCGCACGTTGCCGGGCCAGCTGTGCCCGACCAGATGGTTCATCGCCTCGCGCGACATCTGGCGCCCCGGCAAAGCCGACTGCGCAAGGATCTCGGCCACGATCGGCGCAATGTCCTGCGGCCGTTCACGCAGCGCCGGCAGATTCAGCGTGATACCCGCGACGCGGTAGAACAGGTCTTCGCGAAAACGTCCGCTGGCGACGTCGGCTTCGAGATTGCGGTTGGTGGCCGCGATGACGCGCACGTTCACGGCCACCGGGCGCGGACTTCCGACCGGGCGCACTTCGCCTTCCTGCAGCGCGCGCAGCAGCTTGACCTGGAACGCGGGCGAGGTCTCGCCGATCTCGTCGAGGAACAGGGTGCCGCCGTCGGCCTGCTGAAACAGCCCGATGCGCGATTCGGTGGCGCCGGTGAAGGCGCCGCGTTTGTGGCCGAACAGTTCGCTCTCGAGCAGGGTGTCTGGCAGGGCGCCGCAATTCTCCACGACGAAGGGCTGTTCGGCGCGCTCACTGGCGTAGTGGATGGCGCGCGCCAGCAGTTCCTTGCCGGTGCCGGATTCGCCCGTGACCAGCACCGACAGGTCGTGCACGGCAATCTTCTGTGCCAGCGCGCAGACGGCGTTCAGGGGGCTGTCGCTGCCGCGTGTCAGACGGTCGAAGCCGGCCTGGCTCTTGGCCTTTTGCCGCAGCTTCGCCACGCGCAGCGCCAGTGTCTCGGGGCTGGCGCGCAACTCCAGCGTCAGGCGCTGGTTCTCCTGCTGCAAGCGCCAGAGTGCTGCGGCGTTCTGCAGGATCAGCAGCAACTGGTCCGGGTGCCAGGGCTTGAGCAGGTATTGCCAGATGCCGGCCTCGTTGATGCCGGCGATGATGTCCTCGGCTTCCGTGTGGCCCGACAGGATCAGGCGCATGGTGTCGGGCCAGCGGTCGCGCACGCTGCGCAGGAATTCGACGCCCGACGTGCCCGGCATGCGCTGGTCCGACAGCACGATCTGGATGTACTCGTTCTCCATCAGGTGGAGGCCCTCTTCGGCCGAGGACGCCGTAAAGACGGTGAAGTGATCGTCAAGCGTGCGGCGCAGCGTTTCGAGCGCGCGCTGCTCGTCATCAACGACCAGCAGCGACAGGGGCGTGCGGCTTGTCACGGTCTTGTCTTCAGCTTGCGTGCTGCCGATCGGGCTTGACGGGATCGCCAAAACAGATGCCCAGATCGCGCCCGGTCTGCAGTGTGTCGCTGTCGAGCGGCACGCCTTTCATGCGCCCCGCGACTTCTTCCAGCGCCACGTAGTTCACATCGGGAAAGCCCAGCGCCACCATGATGCCGGATTGCCCTTCGTCGAGCGCGCGCACCGCTGCGGCGCCAAAACGCAGGGCGGTGAGGCGGTCGAAGGCGGTCGGGCTGCCACCGCGCAGCAGATGGCCCAGGACGACCACGCGCGTCTCCTTGCCGGTGCGCTCCTGCAGGGTGTGGGCCACGCGCTCGCCAATGCCGCCCAGGCGTTCGGCGTGGCCGATCTCGGCCGGCGCCAGCACCTCGCGCGTGCCGTGGCCGGCGCGCGCGCCTTCGGCCACCATGACGATGGAGTAGAGGTGCCCGCCCGCGTCCCGCGCGCGGATCGCGTCGGCCACCTTGTCGATGTCGAAGTCGATTTCCGGAATCAGGATCGCATGGACATGGCCGGCAATGCCGGCGTGCAGGGCGATCCAGCCCGCGTAGCGCCCCATGACTTCGACCACCATCACGCGCTGGTGGCTCTCGGCCGTGCTGTGCAGGCGGTCGACGCATTCGGTCGCGAAGGCCACGGCGGTATCAAAGCCGAAGGTGGTGAAGGTCTTGTCCAGATCGTTGTCGATGGTCTTGGGCACGCCCACCACGCGCAGCCCCTTGAGGTGCAGCGCATGGGCGATGGTCAGCGAGCCGTCGCCGCCGATCGAGACCAGGGCGTCGATTTCATGGGTTGCAAAATAGGCCAGGATCTCGTCGGAGCGGTCGATCTCGCGCATGTTCCCGTTGGGCATGCGGACCGGGAAGTGCAGCGGGTTGCCCTTGTTGGTGGTTCCCAGAATGGTGCCGCCGAGGTGGCCGATGCCGCGCACGCGGTCGTGCGTCAAGCGCGTCACGCTGCCGTCGGCGTAGCGTTCCGGAAACAGGATGCCGTTGAAGCCGTCGCGGATGCCGTAGGTTTCCCAGCCGCGATTGGCGGCCGCAATCACCACCGATTGAATGACGGCGTTGAGCCCCGGGGCATCACCGCCGCCGGTGCAGACGGCGATGCGGCGGATCGCATTGGACATGAAAACTCCTGCAAGAAAGATCAAAACTCAAGGATAAGCCCGAATCAGACAGGCATCGGGTCGGGGTGCTGATATTTGTCAAGCGTCGGGCTTCCAGTTCAAATCCCGGTGCCGCGCCAGATGGCGCGGCGTCCAGGAAGCGGGCGACTTGCGCACGAAATGGTGGCGTGCCACGTGGTAGCTCGGATCGAAGCCGTAGAAGTTGCGCCGCATCCGGGCCAGTTCTTCTTCGCGGTAGGCGGCCAGGGGCTTGACGGCTTCGTCGCGCGCGCGGGTTTCGCGCTTGTTCGCCAATTGAAGGGCCAGATCGGGCGCCGCTGCAAGGGCCGCCGCGCGCTGCGCCACCTCGGCCTGAAAGGCCGGCACACTGCCGCCCAGACAGGCATCGATCAGGCCGATCGCCAGGGCGCGCGCGGCGGTCAGGGGCTCGCGGTTGTGCATGATGGCGCGTGCGGCGTCCAGGCCGACGCGCCGCGGCAGGGAATAGGTCCAGTATTCCGAGCCGTACAGGTTGCCCATGTTCTTGTAGTGCGGATTGACCAGCACCGCCTCGCGCGCCCAGACCTGGTCGCAGGCGCGGGCCAGAAAGCAGCCTCCGGCGCCGCTGTTGCCGCCCAGTGCCGCGACCGTGATTTGCGCCGGAGTGTTGATCAACTCCAGCGCCAGATCGTTCATGGCGTTGATGTTGCGCCACGATTCATCGGCCGCTGAACCCTGGCCCAGGCTGGCCGCCTCAATCACATTGAGGTGGATGCCGTTGGACCAGAAATCGGCGCCACCGAGCAGCAGCAAAACGGTGATGGGGCGCTGTCGGGCCCAGAGCAGCGCGGCGCGAAGACGCTCGCACTGGCGCGTCGACATGGCGCCGTTGTAGAACTCGAAATGCAGCGTGCCGACCGCACCGTTCTCTTCATAGGCGATGTCCTGCCAGGTCGGGGCCTCGATGCGCCAGCAGTTCGCCAGCGGTACTTCCGCGATGGCCTGTGCTTCCGGTTCGAACGCCAGCGTGGCCGGCAGCTTGATGCTGTCCTGGCGCTTGACGTGGCCGATCCAGACCGCGCCGTCGACGGTGGCGCGCAGCAGCGCGGTCTCGCGCCGCGCAATGACATCGCCCGGTTGGCCGCGCAGCCTTGCTTCAGGCCAGACGTCGAACAGGTGGCAGGGCTGGCCGAACAAGGTGTCGGCCACGCCGGGAAAGCCGTCGGCCGCGCGGATCTTGCCCAGCACGGTGGCGCTGCTGTCGTGCGCCCAGTCAATGCGGCGCTGGGCCTGCTGCATCAGGGGTCGTGACCGGCCACGTGCGGCCATCCCGGACTGCGCCTGCGGCATGAACGTGCCGGAATCGAAGCGCTGCACCGCCAGCAGCACGGCGGTGGCGGCGGCCTGCGTGACCTCATGGCGGTACAGGCTGGACTTCTTGGCCTCGCGCATCGGAAAGGTGACGCTGGCCCAGACCGGCCCGGCATCCATCTCGGCCTGCGCCTGCAGCACGGTGACGCCCCATTCGGATTCCTGGTTTGCAATCGCCCAGTCCAGCGCCGAAGGGCCACGGTCACCGACGATGCCCGGGTGCACGATCAGGCAGACATGGCGCGACCAGACCGACTCGGGAATGGCGCGGCGCAGGTACGGCGCCACGATCAGCGCCGGACGAAACAATGCGACCGCTTCTTCGGTGACGCTGTCCGCAATGTCGAACTCGACCGAGACCTCGTGGCTGCGCTCCTGAAGCTCGGCGCCCAGGCGCTGTGCCAGGCTGTTGAAGGCATGCGTGAGCAGCAGGATGCGCACGGCGCGGTCTCAGCAAATGCGCGGCAGCTGGTCGCTCGCCAGCCAGTCGACGATGCGCCGGCCGCCGAAGGCGGTGGTCAGTTGCACAAAGTGATGGGCATCGGTGACCACCTCGCCGATGACAGACGCCGCCACGCCCAGAGGATGGTTGCGCATCGCAGCGAGCAGGCGCGGCGCATCGGCTGCCGCGCAAATGGCGATCAGCTTGCCTTCATTGGCAACGTTGAGCGGATCGAGTCCGAGCAGTTCGCAGGCCGCCGCCACGACCGGCTTCACCGGAATCGCCTTCTCGTGCAGCATCATGCCCACGCCGGACTGCGCAGCGATTTCGTTGAGCGTGGCAGCGAGTCCCCCGCGCGTCGGGTCGCGCAGGCAGCGGATGTCGGCGCCGGTCGCGAGCATCGCCGCGATCAGGCCATTGAGCGCAGCGGTGTCGGAAACGATGGGCGCATCGAACGACAGGTTTTCGCGCTGGCTCATGATGGCCACGCCGTGGTCGCCGATCGAGCCCGACACCAGCACCGCGTCGCCGCGGCGGGCGCGGCTGCCGGCGAGTTCGAGTCCGTCGGGCAGCACGCCGACGGCGGTCGTCGTGATGAAGACACCATCGCCCTTGCCGCGCTCGACCACCTTGGTGTCGCCGGTCACCACCGGCACGCCGGCCGCGCGCGCCGCCTGCGCCATCGATTCGACGATGCGCGCCAGATCGGCCAGCGCAAAGCCTTCCTCCAGAATGAACCCCGCCGCGAGGTACAGCGGTGTGGCGCCCATCACGGCCACGTCGTTGACCGTGCCGTGCACCGACAGGCAGCCGATGTCGCCGCCGGGAAAGAACAGGGGCGAGACGACATGGCTGTCGGTCGACATGACGAGGCGTGCCGGCTTGCCGGCGAGCATCGGCGCCGGCAGCACGGCGCCGTCATTGCCCTGGCCCAGGTACTCGTTGCCCAGGTGCCTGGCGAACAGCTCGGAGATCAGTTGTACCATGGCGCGGCCGCCCGAGCCATGCGTCAGATCGACGCGGCCGTTCTTCAGGTCGAGGGCACGCACGTAGCCGCGCTTGATTTCAGCCATCTAGTTCATGTCCTTGTAACGTCCGTAGCTGTAATGCGCGGCGCAGGCGCCTTCGCTGCTGACCATGCATGAGCCGATCGGGTTCTCCGGCGTGCAGACGGTGCCGAAGATCTTGCAGTCCTGCGGCCTCTTGACGCCGCGCAGGATGGCGCCGCACTCGCAGGCCTTGTTGTCGCTCACCGAGGCATAGACCAGATCGAAGCGCCGCTCGGCGTCAAAGGCGGCGTACCTCTCGCGGATCTGCAGCGCCGAATAGGGCACGATGCCAAGGCCGCGCCACTCGAATTCGCGCCTCAGCTCGAACACCTCGGCAACGCGGTCCTGCGCCTTGAGGTTGCCTTCGCGCGTGACGGCGCGCGCGAACTCGTTCTCGACTTCGGCGCGGCCTTCGTTGACCTGGCGCACCAGCATCAGGATCGCCTGCATCACGTCGAGCGGCTCGAAGCCGGCGATCACGACCGGCTTGCGGTATTCCTCGGCAAAGAACTCGTAGGGTTGGCTGCCGATCACGGTCGAGACGTGGGCCGGACCGATGAAGCCGTCGATCGGCACCGTGCCCCATTGCCGCACTTCGGGCGACTCCAGAATCTGGGTGATCGCCGCTGGCGTGAGTACGTGGCAGCACAGCACGCTGAAGTTGGCGAGCTGTTCCTGTTGCGCCTGCTGGATGGCGAGTGCCGTCGGCGGTGTCGTGGTCTCGAAGCCGATGGCGAAGAAGACAACCTCGCGCTGCGGGTTGTCGCGGGCGACCTGCAAAGCGTCGAGCGTCGAATAGACCATGCGGATGTCGCCGCCGCGCGCCTTGGCCTTCATCAGCGACAGGCCGTTGGAAGCCGGCACGCGCAGCGTGTCGCCGTAGGTGCACAGGATCACGTCGCGCGAGAGCGCCAGATTGATCGCCAGGTCGACGCGCCCGATCGGCAGCACGCAGACCGGGCAGCCCGGGCCGTGCACCATGCGCACATTGGGCGGCAGCAGGTCTGACAGGCCGTAGCGCGAGATGGCGTGGGTGTGGCCGCCGCAGAATTCCATGAAGCTGTAGCGCCGCTGCGGCTCGACCGCCGCAGCGATGTTGGCGGCGATGCCCTGCGCCACCGCGCCGTCGCGGAACTCGTCGATGTATTTCACGCCGCGAGCCTGCTCTGGTCGAGCTCGGAGAACAGCGCCAGCGTCTTCTGCGCTTCCTCGGGGTCGAGCCTGGACAGCGCGTAGCCGACATGCAGGATGACGTAGTCGCCGACCTGCACGCCATCGAGCAGGGCCAGCGAGATCTGCTTGCGCACGCCACCGAGGTCGACCACGGCTGCGTCGCCGGGCCCGACTTCGACCACCTTGACCGGAAGTGCAAGACACATTTCAAAGTTCCCCAGAGTTGATGGCGATCCAGGCCTGTCCGACCGCAATGCTGGCGTCGCCCGGCGACAACTGCCGCGGTGCCAGGACCGTCAAACCTTGTTCTTCGATATTCTGCCGCAGTCGCAACGATAACAGGCTGTTCAGAAAGCAGCCGCCGCTCCAGGCCAGCGTGGTTAACCCGGTGCGCTGCGCGGCCTGCAGCACCCAGTCGGCGAGTGCCTCAACGAGCGTCGCGTGAAACACGGCCGCGGCCCGCTCCACATCGGCCGCGCCGTCGAGCGTGGCCAGCAGCGCCAGCAGATCGAGTTGCCCCGAGGCCTCGATGCGCCAGCCGCCGGCCATGTCGGTCGGCCAGCCGTGTTGTTCGATGTGGCGCGTGGCGGCCTGCTCCAGAAAGATCGCGGCCTGCGCCTCGTAGTCCATCCGGTCGCACAGGCCGAGCAAGCCGGCCGCGGCATCGAAGACGCGGCCCATGCTGCTCGAGCGCGGGCAGTGGATGGCCTTCTCCAGCATCTGCGCCACAACGGCGGCGCCGCTCTGTGCAAAGCGTGTGCCGATGTCGGCGTTGCGGCCCAGTTCGTGCAGCACGGCGGCGGCCATGCGCCAGGGCTCGCGCGCTGCCTTGTCACCACCGGGCATCGCCAGCGCTCGCAGATGGCCGATCCGTTTGAACTGCGCTGCGTCCACGTGCAGTAGCTCGCCGCCCCAGGCCGCGCCGTCGGCGCCCAGACCGACGCCATCGAGCGCCAGACCGAGCACCGGGCCGCAGAGCCGGTGCTCGGCGCAGACCGCGGCAATGTGGGCATGGTGGTGTTGCACCGCGACGGTGGGCAGGCCCAGGCGCGCGGCAAACGCCAGCGCGGCGCGCGTGCTGTGGTAATCGGGGTGCAGGTCGTGCGCGACGATCTCTGGCCTGACGTCGATCAGCCTGAGCATGCGCTCAACCGTCTCGTCAAGAAAGTCGCAGGTCGCGGCGTTGTCCAGATCGCCGATGTGCGGCGAGGCAAAGGCCTGGTCGCCGCGCGTCAAGCAGACGCTGTTCTTCAGGTGCGCGCCAAAGGCCAGCACCGACGGACCGGCATGGGGCAGGCGGATGGCAGCCGGCGTGTAGCCGCGGCTGCGCCGGATGAACTGCGCGCCGCTGCCGAGCGGGCGCAGCACGCTATCGTCGCAGCGCGCCACGATGGCGCGGTCGTGGTCGAGGAAGGCGTCGGCAATGCCGGCAAGCCGGTCGCGCGCCTCGGCTGAGTCGCGCACGATGGGCTCGCCGCCCGGGTTGGCGCTGGTCATCACCAGCAGCAGTTCCTGCGGCGCTGTCAGCCAGCCTGTGCCGGCCGGTCGCGCCGCCGCTTCGTGGAACAGCAGGAAGTGGATCGGTGTCGTCGGCAGCATGACGCCGAGTTCCATCAGACCCGGCGCAACGCCGGCCAGCAAGGCTTCGCAAGCCGCGCTGGCGCGCAGCAGGATGATCGGACGCTCGCGGCTCTCCAGCAGTTCGCGCTCGGATGCCGACACGCTGGCGCAAGGCGCCAGGCTAGCCACGTTGGCGCTCATCACGGCGAATGGTTTTTTCTCGCGGTTCTTGCGCTCGCGCAGCCGCTGCACGGCGTGGGCGTTGCGCGCATCGCAGGCCAGATGGAAACCGCCCAGGCCCTTGATGGCGATGATGGCGCCGCTGCGCAGCCGTTGCAGCGTCTGCGCAATCGGGTCGCCGCTCAGTGGGTGGCCCTCGGCATCGCACAAGGCGAGTTGCGGGCCGCAGCGTGGGCAGCAGATGGTTTCGGCGTGAAAGCGCCGGTCCGATGGGCTGGTGTACTCGCGCTCGCAGGCCGCGCACAACGGGAACGGCGCCAGGCTGGTCTGCGGACGGTCGTAGGGCAGGGCGCGGGTGACGGTGTAGCGAGGGCCGCAGTGCGTGCAGGTGATGAAGGCGTGACGCCAGCGCCGGTTTGCCGGCTCGAACAAATCGGCCAGACAGTCCGGGCACAGGCCCACGTCAGGACCGATGGCGGTCTTCGTGAGGGTTTCGCCCTGGACGCTGGGCAGGATGGTGAAACCTATGAGGCTCGTCGGCGTGACATCCTGCGCCTGCACGGCATCAACCAGGGCCAGCGCTGGCGCCTCGCTGTGCAGTCGCCCTTGCAAGTCATCGAGCGCGGCGGCGCTGCCCTGCGCCAGGATATCGACGCCTTGCGCGTCGTTGCGCACCCAGCCGCGCAGACCCAGTTCCTGCGCGAGACGCCAAACAAAGGGCCGAAAGCCCACACCCTGGACGATGCCGCTGACGCGGATCCGCCGCGCGATCAAATGGGTTCTCGTCATTGCGGGCCCGACCCGCAATCCAGGGTGCGCTGAGCACTGGATCCCGGATCAAGGCCGGGATGGCACCCATTGGGTCCGGGATGCCAGAATAATCGTTGCTTCCTCACGGGCGTTGCAACTGCGCTTCCAGCGCCGCGATTCTTTGCCTGAGCTGGTCCACGGTTTCGTGGCGCGCGCGATGCGCGGCTGCCAGGCCCTCGCGCAGAAAGGCCAGCCACTCGTCCATGCCGGCGCCGCTGGTGGCCGAGACTTGGATCACGCGGATCTGCGGGTTGACCTGGCGCGCGAAGGCGATTGCCGCTGCCACATCGAAGCTCAGGTAGGGCAGCAGGTCAATCTTGTTGAGCAGCATCAGGCTCGCGGCGCGGAACATGTCGGGGTATTTGATCGGTTTGTCTTCGCCTTCGGTGACCGACAGGATCACGACCTTGTGCGCCTCGCCGAGATCAAAGGCCGCCGGGCAGACCAGATTGCCGACGTTTTCGATCATCAGCAAGGAGTCGTCCTGCAGGCGCAGCTGCCCCATCGCATGGCCCACCATGTGGGCGTCCAGATGGCAGCCCTTGCCGGTGTTGATCTGGATCGCTAGCGCGCCCGTGGCGCGGATGCGCTGCGCGTCCTGGCTGGTCTGCTGGTCGCCTTCGATTACCGCCAGCGGCTGCGCGCCCAGCATCGTGATGGTCTTGCACAGCAGCGTGGTCTTGCCGGATCCGGGGCTGGAGACCAGGTTCAGCGCAAAGATGCCGTGCCCGGCCAACTGCTCCCGGTTCTCGCGCGCATAAGCATTGTTCTTGGCCAGGATGTCCTGCTCGATCTGCACCATGCGCCGGGGACTGACGCCCGGCGCGTGCGAATGCTGCGCTGCTTCGTCATGCGGGTATGCGTGGCTGTGCTGCGCGCCGTGTTCATGGCCGTGGTCGTGGTCGTGGCTGTGCGTCGTGCCGTCGGCGTGCACATGATCGTGTGCATGCCCGTGACCGTGGTCATGGTGGGCCGATTCGCCCTCGATTCTAACTTCGCCGGCGCCGCAGCCGCAGGTTGTGCACATTCAAATTCTCCCTTGGACTTACTCTACTTCCAGTTCCTTCAGGCGCATCTCGGTGCCGCCCGTCACCTGCATCTGGTGGCCGCCGCAAAGCGGGCACTCGCCGAACACCTCGCTCATCGGCACTGTCGCCGCACAGGCCATGCACCAGCCGGTTCCCGGCAGGGCGATGATTTCGAGCCGCGCACCCTGCGCCACGCTGTCGCGCGTGACGGCATCGAAGCAGAACTTCATGGCTTCGACCTCGACGCCCGAGAGCTCGCCGATCTCGAGCCAGACGGTGCTGACCCTGGAAAAGCGCTGCTGCCGTGCCGAATCCTCGATCAGCTGCAGCACGCCTTCGGCGAGTGACATTTCATGCATGGCGTTCAGTCTACCGAAACATCGGTCGCGCGCCTAGCGCAGGGCAAAGAAGTGCCGACGCGACAGGGAAGGCTGGTCGGCTGCCTTTTCTTCCTTGGCCTTGACGGCGGCAGGCGGCACCGACAGCAGCCCGATCAGCGAAGCGCGCGCGGTCTGGGTGGCGTCGCGCTGGTTCGTGAACTTGTCCATCGGCGAAAACAGCGCGCAGCTCTGGTACTCGCCGAGTTCGGCTTCGAGGCCGCCGAGAAAAGCGAAATCACCGGCCGGGAACTTGACGAAACGGCGCTTGTTCTGGCCGGCCGACACCCAGTTTTCGCTGCTGCCGGGCAGCAGCAGGATGCTCATGCACCAGGGCGTGATGACGACGCCGAGCCAGTGTCCCTGCCAGCGCTGAAAGTCGACAGCCTCGACGGCGAGCGCCGGGTTCAGGATCGGCACGTCGGCCATCTGCTCGCGTTCGATGCGAAAGAAGGCCTGCTCGACGGCGTCGGCCGGATTGTCGGTGTGGATTCTCATTCGGAAGCCTCGCCCCAGCTGCGCGCACTGCCTTGTTGCGACATCAGTTCTTCCATCAGGGCCAGCGCTTCCTGCGCCTGCGCCGGATGGACCCGCTCAAACGCAAAGCCGCCGGCCTGGATCAGCAGGTAGTCGCCAACGGCGACTTCTTCGTCGCCGAGCAGCAGCAGGCTGACCTGGCGACGCTGCCCGAAGCACTCGGTGACGGCCACGCCGTCGCCGACTTCGATCACGCGCGAGGGGGCGGCCAGGCACATGTCAGGCCGCCTTGGTGTTCAATGCGTCGAGGCGGTAGCCGCGCGAACGCAGTTCGGCCGCAGCCAGCTCAACCAGCTCCGGAACTCTTTCGGCAATGGTGTCGGTCATCTCCATGCCGAGCTCGAGCGAGATCGGTTCGACGCCAAGCACGACAATTTCCTTGGGCATGGTGTCGAGCAGTTCGAGGCTGGCCAGCACGTCGGGCAACGCGATCTGGTGCGGCGACAACTTGCGGCGGAAGAAGACCGGAATTTCGTCGCCGGCAATCTTCACCACCGTGCCGGGCGCGGCGCCGGTCTTGACCACGTCGATGACGATCAGGAAATCAAGATTGGACAGGTCTTCGATCATCTCCATGCCCGAGGTGCCGCCGTCGATGACCAGTACGTTGTAGGGCATCCGGTAGCGCTGCTCCAGCAGCTCGACTGCGCGCACCCCCGCTGCCTCATCGGTCAGGATAGTGTTGCCGATTCCCAGAACAACTGCACGCATAAGAAAAAGCCCCGCAAATGAAAAGGGTCGGCTGGGTGAGCCGACCCTTCGATGGTAACGCCGCTCAGACCGCCTTGATCGAGATCGCCGTGTCGCTGTCCTTGTCGGTCAGGTGGATGGCGCAGGCGATGCACGGGTCGAACGAGTGGATGGTGCGCAGGACTTCGAGCGGCTTTTCCACGTCGGCGATCGGCGTGCCCATCAGCGAGGCTTCGTAAGGGCCGGGCTCGTCCTTCTCGTTGCGCGGGCAGGCGTTCCAGGTCGATGGCACGACGCACTGGTAGTTCTTGATCTTGCCGTTGTCGATGACGACCCAGTGCGACAGCGCGCCGCGTGGTGCCTCATGGAAGCCGACACCCATGACTTCATCTTTCGGGAACACGGGCTTGTTGAAGGTGGCCAGATCGCCTTTGCCCATGTTGGTGAGCAGGGCGGTCCACTGGTCGGCCAGCAGGTCGACGTTGACGCAGCAGGTGATGGCGCGCGCCGCGTGGCGGCCGATCGTCGAGTGCATGGCGCCCATTCCGATCTTGGTCTTGGCCAGCGCCGACACCGTGTCGAGCGCGGCCGTGGCGTAGGTGGTCGTAGCGACATGGCCGGCGGCCAGGCCGTTGAGCACGCGTGCCAGCGGGCCGACCTGGGCGGTCTTGCCGTAGAAGGTCGGCGACTTCATCCAGGAGTACTTGGCGTCGTCCTTGAAGTCGGTGTAGTTCGGCGTGGTCTCGCCCTTGTACGGGTGCAGGGCGCCGGCCTTCTCGTAGTTGTACCAGGAGTGCTTGACCGATTCCTCAACGCCTTTTTGCCAGTACTGGTCGGCAAATGATGTGATCGGTTTGCGCGTCGCCAGATCGCCGCCTTCGATGAAGCCACCGGGGAAGGCGAACTGCGTGCCCTTGGTGTCCAGGGGAATGTCGGGCACCGACAGGTAGTTGGTGACGCCCTTGCCGATGGCAGTCCATTCCGGATAGAAAGCGCCGACCGCAGCGACGTCGATCAGGTAGACGTTCTTGACGAAGTCGGCGAGTTCGTCGATCCAGCCTTTGATGGCCATCAGGCGTTCCACCGTCAGCACGGCCTGCGAATCGGTGGCCAGCGGGTTGGCAACACCGCCGACCGCGACGTTCTGGATGTGCGGCGTCTTGGAGCCCAAGATGGAGACGATCTTGTTGGCCTTGCGCTGCACTTCGAGCGCCTGCAGATAGTGCGCAACAGCCAGCAGGTTGACCTCGGGCGAGAGCTTCATCGCCGGGTGGCCCCAGTAGCCATTGGTGAAGATACCGAGCTGGCCGCCATTGACGAAATGCTTGAGCCGTTCGTGCACGCGGCGCATCTCGTGCTTGCTGTTGAGGTGCCAGCTTGAGAGGCTCTCACCGAGGATGGAGGTCTTGTCCGGATCGGCCTTCAGGGCCGAGGTGACGTCGACCCAGTCCAGCGCCGACAGGTGATAGAAGTGGACGATCGCGTCATGCACCGAGTGCGCGAGGATGATCAGGTTGCGGATGTATTGCGCGTTGAGCGGAATCTCCATCTTCAGCGCGTTCTCGACCGCGCGCACCGAGGTGATGGCGTGCACGGTCGTGCAGACGCCGCAGATGCGCTGCGTGATGGCCCAAGCGTCGCGCGGATCGCGGCCCAGCAGAATCAGCTCGACGCCGCGCCACATCTGACCCGAGGACCAGGCCTTCTGAACCTTGCCGCCGTCGATGTCGACGTCGATCCGCAGGTGGCCTTCGATGCGGGTGATTGGATCAATCGTTATGCGTTTGGACATTTTTGTCTCCATCCTTGCTTATTAACTGGCCACTTGCGCGTGTTCCCGCGGCAGCACCGGGAAACGACGCGTGATGATGATGTAACCGAGCACCTCAATCGAGAACATCCCGGTAGTCACCATCACCTCCGTAAATGACGGGAAATAAGTCCAGCCGGAACCGGTGTGGTGACCGTAGCCGATCAGGAAGCCGTTCAGGCGCAGCAGAATGCCGCCCAGCATGATGGCGATGCCAGCCAGGAACAAGCGCGACGGGTCGCGCCGCGCTTCGGCATTGCCGATCAGGAAGAAGGGGGCGACGAAGCACAGGTTTTCCAGCCAGAAGGCGGCCGCCTGCAGCGTCGGCTTGAAGGCTTCACCCAGAGCGCCGCGCGCCAGCAGGTCGCCCAGGCGCACCAGCAGGTAGACCGCCAGCACACCGAGCATGATTCGGGACATCGGATTGAGCAGGTGAACTTCGATCTTGCGCCGGTAGGCCGAGGCGGCCACGCAGGATTCGAACAGCACCACGCCGTAGCCGATGATGATGGCCGTCAGCAGGTAGATCAGCGGAACGATCGGCGTCTGCCACAGCGGATTGACCTGACCGCCCATGACCACCAGCATGGTGCCCAAGGAGGCCTGGTGCATCATCGGCAGCACCATGCCCAGCGCGATGAAGAAAAACAGCACCTTGGTCAATTTCCTCTTGACGTCGTGCAGGCCGAATTTTTCCAGGAACACTGGTGCAAACTCGATCCACATCACCACGATATAGGCGGTGACGCAGGCTGCGACTTCAAACATGACGGAACTGGCGTTCACGTAGCTGGGCCAAAAGATGTGCCAGAAGTTCCACCAGCGACCGAGGTCGAAAAAGATGCCGCTACCGGCCAGTGTGTAGCCGAACAGGCTGGCCAGCAGGGCCGGCCGGATCAGCGGGTGGTACTCGCCCTTGTTGAAGATGTAGACCAGCAGCGCGACCGAAAAGCCGCCGCAGGCCAGCGCCGAGCCGATCATGACGTCGACCACGACCCAGATGCCCCACGAGTAGCCGTCGTTGACATTGGTGACGGCGCCGATGCCGAAGACGAAGCGAACCAGCAGGATCGCCGCCAGGATTGCAATGAGGATGCCGCAGACCAGGGTGGCGGCATTGATCAGGCTGCCACCCACCGGTGCCGGACGCGCGTTGTGCGGATGTGCCATGCTCATTTCTCCCCGCTTCCGGTGTCCGGCGAATCAGTTTCGTCGTGCACGTTCTTCTTGGCGATGAAACTCAGCGCACCGAGCACGGCAATCGGCATGATCAACCCGCCATAGAGCGAATGCTGGATGGTCTCGGACGTTGCCGCCGATGAATTCGGTGGCAGATCGGGCATGCCGACCTTGGCGAAAGTGACGGCCGAGAGTTTGAGCACTTGCGTGCCGCCGTATTCGGTTTCGCCGTAGACATGCTGCAGGTAGTTGCCGACCGGGCCCTCGTAACTCTGATCGGGGCCGCCGATCTTGCCGCGCGGGTAGCGCGTCTGGCTGCCGGGCTTGAGCGCGAGCCGGCGTTTGGCCTCGGCCAGCAGGTCCGAGCTCTTGCCATACAACGTGGCGCCGGTCGGGCAGACTTCGGCACAGGCCGAATAATGACCGTCCTTGTAGCGATGGCGGCACAGTTCACACTTGCCGATCTTGCCGGTGGGCGAGTCGTACTGGAATTTGGGAATGCCAAACGGGCAGGCCACGACGCAGTAGCGACAACCGACGCAGGCGCCGGGATCGTAGGCGACGATGCCGGTGACCGGATCCTTCGTCATCGCCGAGACCGGGCAGGCCGAGACGCAGGACGGGTCGGCGCAGTGCATGCACGAGGTCTTCATGAAGGCGTAGCCGTTGACTTCCGTGTCCTTCGTCTCCATCGTGCCGTTGCGGTACATCTTGATCAGGTTGAAGGTGTAGCCCGAGGTATCGAGCGGCGTGTCCCACAGGTGATCGGCGGTCGAAAACTCGGGCGGATTGTTGTTCGCCTCCTTGCAGGCGGCAACACAGGCCTTGCAGCCGATGCACAGGGTGGCGTCGTACAGCAGGCCGAGCGCCTCGGCCGGACGACCATGGGTCTCCCGGGCGCAAGCGGGTGGCGCAACAGCGGCCGCGGTCACTGCGGCACTGCTTGCGAGAACCCCTTTGAGGAAATCGCGACGAGAGTCCATGATCAGCCCCGCGCCTTGTCTTGCGGCTGCGGAGCCGTCTTGGCGCGTTCGGCTTCTTCCGCAGCGTGCGACAGACCCAGGTTGCGCGTCAGCATGACGGCAGCGCCGGCTGCCGCGCCGGCCAGCGCAGCGAGCGCTGCTGCCGACGCAAACGATGCGCCCTTGCCCTGCTCCTCGACAATCCGCGCATATTGCAGCGGCGGCGCGACGTTGGCCATCTTGGCCAGTTGATGAATCGGCTTTGTGAAGCCCACACCTTTCTCGGTGCAGCCGATGCAGGGGTGGCCGCAACCGACCGGCCAGTTGTTCTCGCCGGCATCGCCAAAACCGAGGGTCGGGCAATTGGCGTAGGTTTCAGGGCCCTTGCAGCCGAGCTTGTAGAGACAGTAGCCCTGACGGTGACCCGCGTCGCCGAACTCCATGGCAAAGCGGCCGGCGTCGAAGTGCGCGCGGCGCTCGCAGTTCTCGTGGATCAGCCGCGAGTAGGCGAACTTGGGGCGCCCCAGCTTGTCGACCTCGGGTAGCTTGCCGAAGGTCAGGAAGTGCACGACCGTGGCCAGGAAGTTGTAGGGGTTGGGCGGGCAGCCCGGTATTGTGACCACCGGTTTGCCCAGCACTTCGGCCACGCTGCTGGCGCCGGACGGATTGGGCCCGGTCGATGGCATGCCGCCCCAGGAGGCGCAGGATCCGATGGCAATCACGGCCGCGGCGTCGGCAGCGCATTCCTTGAGCAGGTCGATGGCGGTGTGGCCGCCGATCTTGCAGTAGTTGCCGTTTTCCTTGATCGGAATCGCGCCTTCGATCACCAGCACGTACTTGCCTTTGTTGGCCTTCATCGCATCCTTGCGCGCGGCCTCGGCCTGATGGCCGGCTGCCGCCATCAGGGTCTCGTGGTAATCGAGAGAAATGACGTCGAGTATCAGCTTCTCGAGCGTGGGGTGTTCAGCCCGCAGCAGTGATTCGGTGCAGCCCGTGCATTCCTGAAAGTGCAGCCAGATCACCGAGGGCCGCTTTGCCGATTCGATGGCCTTGGCAACGGCGGCGTCGGCCCCTTTGGGCAGACCCATGGTGACGGCCAGCGTGGCGCAGAACTGCAGGTAGTCACGTCGGGACATGCCCAGGCGTTGTTCGATGCCGTGCAGAGCCTCGCGACCGAGGCTGAAGATGTCGTTCATGTCGCCCATGTTGTCTCCTAGAGCTAGGCCTCGTTCGGGCCTGATGGGCTGGTAATAGCAAGTTGCGCGCCATGTCAGGCAGGGCCTTGGCGCCGGCATGTCCTATTGGTAGCGCGTTGACCGCGGGCCCGAATCCGGCTTTTAAATGATTAGCAAGTAATCATTTGTCTAACCGGCTCGTCTCCCAAGTTGATACTGTTGATTGGCAGGCGCGCCTGACCCCTGCAACTTGACCGCGGGGCCGGCTGCGACCGGTGCCGGGCCGGCACAAACGACGGGATCTACTTCGCTGCGGTCATCGACTTTTGCAGGATCGCGAGCACCGTGTTGAGGTCGTCGATCGGAACCTGGCCCGGCGCCGAGCTGCTGGCGCCGACGGCAAAGGTCAGGGCCGAGCCGAAGGTCCATCCGAACAGGCGCGTGAGCGACCCATAGGGTCCCATCGACATGCTGATCAGCGGGATGCGCAGCTTCTGGCTGGCCGACAGCGTGGCCGACAGCAAGGTCAGAACGTCTTCCAGACTGCGCGGCATGACGGCGACCTTGGCGATGTCGGCGCCGAGCTGGTCGGCCTGCAGAAAACGCTGGTCGAGCGTCTCCAGCCCCGGCGTGAACGAGAAGTTGTGGAACGACAGGATGAGCTTGATGTCGTTGGCCCGGGCCGCCTCGCGCACCTGGGCGATGTGCGTGGGGTCATTGCTCATCTCGAAATCGATGACGTCGATCTGGCGGCTCTCGCAGACAGTCTTGTACAGCGCGATCACCTGCTCCTCGGACAGCGCGATCTTCTCGCCGCCCTCGCGGATCGAGCGCCGCGTGAACAGCAGCGGCACGCCGCCGGCGAGCGCCCTGATCGCGCCGGCCACGCCGATCACATCGCTTGCGTTGGCGATGCCTTCGAAGAAGTCGACGCGCCACTCCAGGATGTCGGGCTTCTTCGCCAGCACGACTCTCGCTTCGTCCAGGAGCTGCGCGCGCGTGCGACCGACCAGCGGTGTGCAGATCAGCGGGAACTTGCCCCCCGCAACGGGCTTGCCGTGCAGTTCGATGGCTTTGGCGATTTGCATGTCAACTCTCTCCAGGGTTCAAGAAAATGCGCGTCGGCTTTGCCGGCGCAGGCAATCACTTTACGACATCGTCCTGTCGGTCAGCGGGCGCAATGTTGATGGATGCGAATCCTCGCGGCCGCGCAGTTCAGGCGCCGCTCGCGCTGTCGGCGCCTTCGCCCAGGCGGCGCAGGGCGCTCAGTCGGCGCTGCTCGGCCAACGCGCTGTCGTCGATGTTCTGACGCACAAATTCCACGTGACTACGTGCCGCCTGCGCAGCCTCTTCCGGGTTGCGCTCACGAATCGCCTGCCAGATCGCCTCATGCTGCGCGCGCAACTGATTCCAGCGCTGTGGCCGCGCATGCAGGTGCTCCAGGTTGCCCGCCACGTGGCCGTGGATCACGCGCATGAGGCTGGCCGTCAGGTGGCCGATCAGCACGTTGTGCGCGGCCTCGGCAATCGCCTGGTGAAAGGCCACATCGGCGTCGATGCAGACGGCCAGATCATCGCCGCTGTAGCTGGCTTCGAGCGCAGCGTGCACGGCGTCGAGCCGGGCCAGATCGGCATCGGTGGCGCGATCGGCGGCCAGCGCGGCGGCCTGGCTTTCGAGCATTTGGCGGAACTCGAGCAGGTCGCGGTGCAGCAGGGGATGGTCTTTGAGCATGTCCTGCCAGGGATCGACAAAGTGCGCTTCCAGACGGTCCGTCACATGCGTGCCGCCGCCATGACGGGTCGTCAACAAGCCTTTGGAAACCAGCTTCTGCATCGCCTCGCGCAGGCAGGGGCGCGAGACCCCCATATCGAGCGCCAGGGTCCGTTCGGCCGGCAAGCGGTCGCCGGGCTTGAGCGAGCCTTCCAGCATGCGTTTTTCAAGTTCGGCGGCGATGGTGTCTGCCAATCGGGTAGCAGCGGGGCGGAGCGTGGACATGGTGTTTTGAATTGGTAATACCACTTGGATGATAGTCCATTTTCTTGTTTGTTTTGCACTGCAATCGCGGGTAAACCCCGATTTACCGGTGTTACCGCCGTGTTTAAACTGCCGAACAACTGGTATTACCAATTTACCAAATAGACGCAACCGACCCGAGGAGAGACAACGTGAGCTTTGCAATGTCCGGCAACCGGCGCTATCCATCCAAGCCGACCGACGTCTACCTGTTTTCGACCTGCCTGGTCGACCAGTTCGAGCCGCAGGCGGGTCTTGATACCGTGCGCCTGCTCGAACGCGAAGGCATCCGCGTCCACTACCTGGAGCAGCAGACCTGCTGCGGCCAGCCCGCGCACAGCAGCGGCTTCCCCGACGAAGCGCGCGCCGTCGCATTGCAGCAACTCAAGCTGTTCACGCAGCCCTGGCCGGTTGTGGTGCCGTCGGGCTCCTGCGGCGGCATGATGCACCAGCATTACCCCAAGCTGTTTGCCGACGATCCGGTGCTGCACGAGCAGGCGGTCGATCTGGCAGAGCGCGTCTACGAGCTGACCGAATTCCTGGTGCACGTGGTCAATTTCAGCCAGCCCGATCTCGGCGCGCCCAGCACGATCGCGCTGCACACCTCGTGCCACGCACGGCGCGAAATGGGTTCGCACGAGACCAGCGTGGCCCTGCTCGACAGCCTGGCGCAGGTCACGGTGGTGGAGCAGGCACGCATCGAGGAATGCTGCGGCTTCGGCGGCACCTTTGCCATGCGCTACCCCGACATCTCGGAGGCCATCGTGACCGACAAGGTGGCCGCCATCCGCGACACCGGCGCCGGGCGCGTCGTCAGCGCCGATTGCGGCTGCCTGCTCAACATCACGGGCCGCGCCGCCAAGCAGGACGAACTCGCCGGCCGCCCGGCGCCGACCTTGCCCGGCGAGCACATTGCGAGCTTTCTGTGGCGCCGCACCACGGCAGACGCGTCATGAGCGCGCGCGACGCCATCCTGGCGCGCCTGCGCGCCACGCCACCGGCCACGCTGCCGGCGCTGCCCGATGTGGCCGCCTGGTACGATGCCCGCCAGCGCAACGAGGACAACGCGCAGCGCATCAGCCGCCTGCGCAGCGCGCTCGAAGCGGTCAAGACCGAAGTCCACGACACCACGGCGGATGCCTGGCCGGACCTGCTGCTGCAGATCGCCGCCGCCAAGGGCCTGCGCAATCTGCTGCTCGGCAGCGACACGCCGCATGGCGCGCTGCTGCAAGCACGCCATGCGCCCAACCTGCAACTGCTGCACTACGCAGAGTCGATCGATTCCTGGCGCGACGTCCTGTTCGACGAAGTCGATGCCTCGCTCACGCTGGCGCGCAGCGCCATTGCCGAGACCGGCAGCCTGATCCTGTGGCCCGAAGCGTCCGAGCCGCGCTTGATGTCGCTCGTGCCCGCGCTGCATTTCGTGCTGCTTGACGTGAGCACCATCCACGCCGACCTGCACTCGGCCATGCGCATCGAGGGCTGGAGCGCGAGTTTGCCGACCAACGCATTGCTGGTCTGCGGCCCGTCCAAGACCGCTGACATCCAGCAGACGCTGGCCTATGGCGCGCACGGACCGCGCGAACTCGTGGTGCTGCTGTGCCACCCGCAGGGAGGTGCATCATGAGCCCGGTCATCAAGATCCACCCGATGGAAGACTTCAAGGCGCGCAGCCGCGCGGTCCTGAACGACGCCGGTCAGCAGAAGAATTTCCGCGGCGCCATGGACTTCCTGCAGGCCAAGCGCCGCGCCCAGTTTCCGGACCGCGAGGAGCTCGAAGGCCTGCGCGATCTCGGCGCCGCCATCCGCCGCTACAGCCTGGCGCATTTGCCGCGCCTGCTCGAGCAGCTTGAGGCGAAGCTGACCGCCAATGGCATCCAGGTGCATTGGGCGCAGACGCCCGACGAGGCCAATGCGATTGCGCTGGCGATTGCGCAGCGCGTCAAGGCCAGGAGTGTCATCAAGGGCAAGTCGATGGTGAGCGAGGAGGTCGAGTTCAACCACGCGATGCAGGCCGCCGGCATCGAGGCCATCGAGTCCGACATGGGCGAGTACATCGTGCAGCTCGCCGGCGAGAAGCCGTCGCACATCATCATGCCGGCGATCCACAAGACCAAGCAGGACATCGCTAGGCTGTTCGCCAAGGAACTGCCGGGCGTAGCCTACACCGAAGACGTCGATGCGCTGATCCAGATCGGCCGCCGGGTGCTGCGCCACAAGTTCGCCGAGGCCGACATCGGCCTATCGGGCGTGAACTTCGCCGTCGCCGAGACCGGCACGCTGTGCCTGGTCGAGAACGAGGGCAACGGCCGCATGTGCACCACGGTGCCGCGCGTGCACATCGCCATCACCGGCATCGAGAAGGTGGTGGAAAAGCTGGAACACGTGCCGCCGCTCTACAGCCTGCTGTCGCGCTCGGCAACCGGCCAGGCGGTGACCACCTACTTCAACCTGATCAGCGGTCCGCGCAAACCCGGCGAGAAGGACGGCCCCGAAGAAGTGCACCTGATCCTGCTCGACAACGGACGGACGCAGGCCTATGCCGACGAAGAGTTGCGCGCCACGCTGCAGTGCATCCGCTGCGGCGCCTGCATGAACCACTGCCCGGTCTACGCGCGCATCGGCGGCCACGCCTATGGCACGACCTACCCGGGTCCGATCGGCGCCATCATTTCGCCGCATCTGCTCGGGCTGGAGAGCACCTATCCGCTGGCCTTCGCCTCGACCCTGTGCGGCGCCTGCGGCGAGGTCTGCCCGGTGCGCATTCCGATCCCCGACATCCTGGTTCGCCTGCGCAACGAGGCGCAGGCGCGCCCCGACACCGAAGAATCCAATCTGCGCGGCAGCGGCGCTGCGCGCAGCGTTTCCGGCACCGCCGTCTGGAGCGTCTGGGCCCAGGTCTATGGCCGGCTCGGCCTGTACCGCCTGGCGTCTTGGTTCATGAGCCGCGGCCGCGCGCTGTCACCCACCGAGCAGGGCGCCTGGACGCGCAGCCGCACGCCGCTGGTGCCCGCGGCCAAACGCCTGCGCGATCTGTTGAAAGACAGAAAACCATGAGCGCCCTGATCGACGCATTGGCAGGCATCCTTCCCGCGCGCCAGCTTGTCACCGACCCGCTGCGCCGGCTCGCCTACGGCACGGACGCGAGCTTCTACCGGCTCACGCCGGAAGTGGTCGCCGTCGTCGAGTCGGAAGCGGAAGTGCAGGCACTGCTCAAGGTCGCAGGCGTGCAGGGCCGCAGCGTGACCTTTCGCGCCGCCGGCACCAGCCTGTCGGGCCAGGCAGTCAGCGACAGTGTGCTGGCCCTGATCGGTGAAGGCTTTGCCACTTGCGAGATCGGTCTGGAAGCCGCCACGGTGCGCCTGGGCCCCGGCATCATCGGCGGCGAGGTCAACGAGCGGCTCGCGCCCTTCGGTCGCAAGATCGGGCCCGACCCGGCCTCCATCAACGCCTGCAAGATCGGCGGCATCGCGGCCAACAACGCATCGGGCATGTGCTGCGGCACGTCGCAGAACAGCTACCGCACGCTCGCCGGCATGCGCGTGCTGCTGGCCGACGGCGCCGTGCTCGATACCGAAGACGCCGGCAGCGTCGCGCGCTTTCGCCAGACGCATGGCGGCCTGCTGGCCGAACTGGCGCAGCTCGGCGCCGCCACGCGCGCCGATGCCGCGCTGGCGACGCGCATCCGCCACAAGTACAAGATCAAGAACACGACGGGCTACAGCCTCAATGCGCTGGTCGATTTCGAAGACCCGATCGACATCCTCGCGCACCTGATGATCGGCTCCGAAGGCACGCTCGGTTTCATCTCCAGCATCACCTACAACACGGTGATCGAAGACCCGTTCAAGGCCAGCGCGCTGGTGTTCTTCCCGACGATCGAGAGCGCGTGCCAGGCGGTGATCCGCCTCAAGCGCGAGCCGGTCTCCGCCGTCGAATTGCTGGACCGGCCGGCCCTGCGCTCGGTGCAGGGCAAGCCCGCCATGCCGGCGCTGATGGCAACGCTGGGCGACGACGCGGCCGCGCTGCTGATCGAGGTGCGCGCGCAGACGCCCGCAGCGCTGCAACTGCGCATCGATGCGGCACTGGGTGCGATCGAGGGCATCGCCACGATCGAGGCGGCAGCGTTCTCCACCGACCCAGCGACCTGCGACCTGTACTGGAAAGTGCGCAAGGGCACCTTCCCGTCGGTTGGCGCCATGCGCCGCGCCGGCACCACGGTCATCATCGAGGACGTGGCGTTCCCGGTCGAGTCGCTGGCCAGCGCCACGCTCGACCTGCAGGCGCTGCTGCGCCGGCACGGCTATGCCGAGGGCATCATCTTCGGCCACGCGCTCGAAGGCAATCTGCACTTCGTCTTCACGCAGGATTTTTCCGATGACGCGGAAGTGGCGCGCTACGCCCGTTTCATGGACGACATCTGCGCGCTGGTGGTCGACAAATACGACGGTTCGCTCAAGGCCGAGCACGGCACCGGGCGCAACATGGCGCCGTTTGTCGAGATGGAGTGGGGCGCGCAGGCCACGGCCTTGATGCGGCGCATCAAGCACTTGCTCGATCCGGGCCATCTGCTCAACCCGGGCGTCATCCTCAATGACGACAAAGAAGCGCACCTCAAGAACCTCAAGCCGATGCCGGCCGCCGAAGCCATCGTCGACCGCTGCATCGAATGCGGCTTTTGCGAGCCGCTGTGCCCCTCGCACCGGCTCACGCTGTCGCCGCGCCATCGCATCGTGAGCTGGCGTGAATTGTCGCGACGCACGGCTGCGGGCGAGAGCACGGCCGACATGGAGGCCGACTTCGCCTACTTCGGCCTCGATACCTGCGCCGGCTGCGGCCTGTGCTCCACCGCGTGCCCGGTCGGCATCGACACCGGCGAGCTCACACGCCTGCTGCGCGGCCGTGGCAAGGGCCCGGTTGCACACAAGCTGGCGCAGTGGAGTGGAGAGAATTTCGGCGCGGTGGCGGCGCTGTCGCGCACCGGCCTGCGCGTTGGCCATGTGGCCGCCAGTGTGCTTGGCGAAAGTCTGGTTGTGCGCCTGAGCGGCGGCGCCTGGAAACGCGGCATGCCGCAAGTGGGCAAGCTGCCCGCACCGCATCGCGGCAGCGGAGATCCGGTGATCTATTTCCCCGCCTGCGGTGGCCGCATCTTCGGCGCTAACAACGCCGCCGAACCGGCGCTGCCACAGGTCATCATGACGCTGCTGCAGCGCGCCGGCTACGCGCCGCGTCTGCCCGATGGTTTCGACCAGCTCTGCTGCGGCCAGATGATGGCGAGCAAGGGCATGGCGCAGGAAGCCGACGCCATGGCCGATGCCGTCACGCAGGCCCTGCTCAAGGCCGCCGATGATGGCCAAGGCGGCTACTACCCCGTCATCATGGACGCCAGCACCTGCTCCGTGCGCATGCAAAAAGTGCTCGCTGGTCGCCTGGCTTTGTACGACTTTCACGAGTTCGCGCATGACGCCTTACTGCCGAGGTTGCGCCTGGCGCGCCAGCTGGGACCTGTTGCGCTGCACATCAACTGCAGCGTGCGCCGCACCGGCTCTGACGCCAAGCTGCGCCGCCTGCTGCAGGCCTGCGTCGAGGACGTGGTCGAGCCCACGGGCGTGACCTGTTGCGGCTTCGGCGGCGACCGCGGCTTTGTCGTGCCCGAGCTCAACGTCCACGCGTTGCGCAAGGTTCACGCGGCGCTGCCCTCCAACTGCTGCGAAGGCGTTTCCAGCAACCGAACCTGCGAGATCGGCCTCACCGCCGAGACCGGGCGCTCGTATCGCTCCATCGCGTATCTGCTCGAGGAGTGCAGCCGGGAGGGTATTCCCGTCACGTGCTGACGGGATGGTCGCAATTGCATGCGCGCCATCAACTTCACCTGGTCATTGCGGGCTTGACCCGCAATCCAGGGCAGGCGTGGCAATGGATCCCGGATCAAGTCCGGGATGACGGGCAGGTTTTGTCATTGCGGCCCCGGATCAGGTTCGGGATGACAAGCACGGGGTCGCGATGACGAAGAAACAGGTCAGGGAATAACAAGGTTTTATTTTTCAACTTTTACATAGGAGACTCCGATGATTTGGCAACAGGTTTACGACCCATTCGGGAACATGGTGATTTCCACCGCGCTGGCAGCGGTGCCGGTGGTGGTGATGTTGGTGGCGCTGGGCTTCATGCACATCAAGGCGCATATCGCGGCGGCGCTGGGCTTGGCTGCGGCCGTGCTGGTGGCCGTGTTCGCCTATGGCATGCCCGCCGGCATGGCGGGGACGGCGGCGCTGTACGGCGGCTTCACCGGCCTGCTGCCGATCGGCTGGATCGTGCTCAACATCATCTTCCTGCAGCAGCTGGCCGAGCAGAACGGCAGCTTCAAGATCCTGCAGGACTCGCTCTCGGGCATCACTGATGACCGGCGTTTGCAACTGCTGCTGATCGCCTTCTGTTTCGGCGCCTTCTTCGAAGGCGCGGCGGGCTTCGGCACGCCGGTGGCGGTGACGGCGGGCATCCTGATCGGCCTGGGCTTTTCGCCGCTGGCCGCCTCCGGCCTGAGCCTGATCGCCAATACCGCGCCGGTCGCCTTCGGCGCCCTGGGCACGCCGGTGATCACGCTGGCCAAGGTGCACGGCTACGACCTGATGCAGGTCACCGCGATGATTGGCCGGCAACTGCCGTTCTTCTCGCTGCTGGTGCCGTTCTGGCTGATCTGGGCTTTTGCCGGTCGCAAGGCGATGATGGAAATCTGGCCGGCGATCCTGGTCACGGGTCTGTCATTTGCCATCCCGCAATACCTGGTGTCGAACTTCATCGGCCCGGAACTGGTCGACATCATCGCCGCCATCGTGTCGATGATCTCGCTCGTGCTGTTCCTGCGTGTCTGGCAGCCGAAGAAGGTCTGGACCTCGACCTCGCTGCGCGGCCATGAGACCGACAGCGGCGAAGCCAAGCCGGCCCTCGCCATCACGCGCCACAGCCGTGCCGACCTCGTGCGCGCCTGGACCCCGTGGGTGATCCTGTCGGTGTTCGTGTTCATCTGGGGCCTGCCGGTGGTGAAGACCTGGCTCAACGGCATCTACGCGCCGTCATTCCCGATGGGCGGCCTGCACAACCTGATCGAGAAGATGCCGCCGGTGGTGTCCAAGCCGACCAAGGAAGGCGCCGTCTATGTGCTGGGCATCCTGTCGGCCACCGGCACCGGCATCCTGCTGTCGGCCATCGTCGGCGCGCTGATCATGAAATACAAGCCGACCGAGATCGCGCGCACCTTTGTCCGCACTTTCTGGCTGGTTCGCTACTCGCTCATGACCATCGTCCTGATGCTGGGCCTGGGCACCCTGACGCGCTATTCCGGCACCGACACCACGCTCGGCCTGGCGTTCGCCAATACCGGCGCCTTCTATCCGTTCTTCGGCACCCTGATGGGCTGGATCGGCGTCGCGATGACGGGCTCCGACACCGCGTCCAACGTGCTGTTCGGCGGCATGCAGAAGGTGGCCGCGGAACAGCTCGGACTGTCACCGAACCTGATGGGCGCGGCCAACAGTTCAGGCGGCGTGATGGGCAAGATGATCGACGCGCAGTCGATCGTCGTTGCCTCCACCGCCACGCGCTGGTTCAACCACGAAGGCGACATCCTGCGCTACGTGTTCTTCCACTCGATCGCGCTGGCCTGCCTGGTCGGCCTCTACGTGACGATGCAGGCCTATGTCTTCCCGTTCACGCTGATGGTCGTCAAGTGACCGCCGCGTAGTCAGCCGCCGGCGCCGTGCTGGTGCCGGTGGTGCGCATCGGGGAAATGCGCATGGCTATGCTGGATCGGATCATGCCGGTGCAGGTGGCGGTGCGCTCCTTCAGTAACAACACCATCGGCATGCAAGTGCCGATGGTGTTCGTCATGCACGTGCAGGTGCTCGTGTTCCACCAGCCCATGCGTGTGCGCGTGCTGGTGGCGTTCGGTCAGGTGCAGCCAGACGCCAAGACCCATGGCCGCAGCGGCCAGCAGCAGGCGCGCCGTGATCGGCTCGGCCAGCAAGGGTACCGCCAGCGCGGCGCCGAAGAAGGGCGCGACGGAAAAGTAGGCGCCGGCGCGCGCCGTGCCCAGATGCCGCAAGCCCACCACATAAAGCGTCAGGCTCACACCGTAGGCGACAAAGCCGACCGCACCCGCACCCAGAACGAAGGGCAGTGCCGGCCATGGCGCACCCAGGTACAGGGCAATGGCCAGATTGACGCTGCCGGCCACCAGGCCCTTGACCGAAGCAATCCAGCTTGCATCGTTCAGTGAGACGCGCCGCGTCAGGTTGTTGTCCAGTCCCCAGGCCAGGCAGGCGCCGAGCACGGCCAGTGTCGGGCCGATGCTGGCGACACCGGCCTCTTGCGGCCACGCCAGCAGCAGCGCGCCGCCGACGATGGCCAGCAAGCCCAGCGCGATGCGCCACGCCATGTTTTCGCGAAAGACAGCCCAGGCGATCAGCACCGTGAAGACAGTCTCGGCGTTGAGCAGCAGGGACGCACCCGAGGCCGGCATGTGGCGCAATCCGACCATCAGCAGCACCGGCGCGAGCACGCCGCCCGATGCGATGGCGCCGGCCAGCCAGGGCCAGTCGCCGCTCGCCAGTGCCGCAACCGGCGTGCGCCGCAGGCGCCGCCACAGCAGTAGGCCCAGGCCCGAGCCGAGGTAGAACAGCGCCGCCAGCAGCCAGGGGTCGATGCCGGCGAGCAGCAGCTTGGCCAGTGGTGTTGCGCCTCCGAACAGGACCGCTGCCATGAGCGCGGCTGCAATGCCGGGGTTTTGCGGTGAAGCCAGGCTTGTCATGACCCGATTGTCATTTTTTTCCAGGCGTGCACGGCCTGCGCTGTGGTCTGAAATACCTTGACACCCGCCACGGGCGAGGCTTTCAGCGACAAAAATCCCCGGCCGCCGACCCAGATCCTGCAGCGTCGGGGCAAGGCGCGACGCAGCGCCATCACATAGGATCGCGCCAGTTCGGGCCGCACCGCAACGCTGGCTGAAATCGCCAGCAGGGTGATGTCCCAATCCTTCACCGCCTGCACCACATCCGACGCCGGCGTCTGCGTACCCATGTTGAAGCAGTCGGCGCCCTGCAAGGTCAGCGCGGCGTGCACCGCCAGTAGCCCCAGACCATGGAGTTCGCCCGGTGGCGTCGTCAACAGGATGCGCTGCTGAAAATTCGTCGGCTGGCGCCCGGGCAGGCGGCTCTGCACAACCCACTGTACCGCATGGCTGTAATGGTGTTCCGCGTGGACGCCAAGGCGTCCGGCAGCCCAGGCATCGCCCACGGCCTGGTTGAAAAGCGGCAGGCGCAGCTCGACAAACTGAGCCAGACCTTCCGAGTCGATCAGGCCGGCCAGGTAGTCCCGCACCGCACCTGGCACACTGTCTGGCGCCAGGCAGGCCAGCAATTGCTGAACCGCATCGTCGAGCGCGCGCGGATCGGATGCGTCGCACGTGCTGTCCAGCAGGGACTGCAGCTCGGTCAGCGACAGGGGCATCAGCTTGCCCGGCAGCAGGCCCAGAGCGGTCAGGCGCCTGAGCAGTTGCAGCTTGGGCAGGTCCTTGGCATCGTAGAGGCGCTGCCCGCGCGCGCCGCGCCTGGGCCGGGGAAACTGGTAGCGCAGCTCCCACTTGCGCAGCACTTCGCGTGACAAGCCGGTCGCATGCTCAATCTCAGTCTGTTTCATGGCCTTGGAATGATGGATTAGTTGCACAGTCTTGCGTCTGGTCAAGAACTGGTGCCATTTATGAATGTTGTCCTGGACATGCGGTGTACATTTTAGTCGTTCCAGGTCTTTCGGCGATGCTCCGATGACTTGCAGGAATCAGGGATAAACAGCCAAGCAGCCCAACCGGCCGAGCCGGTGCTGCGCCAAGCGGGGTCTGTTGCATGACGGGAAGACAGTTGCCGACAAATCAGACTGATTTGCATCGCTTTCATTGGCCCCCGGGCCACGTGGCTGTGAAGTCCTTCTGGCTGACGCCCGCCGCACGCGCCTCGCCGGCCAGGCAGCGGTCAAGGTTCGCGAGCCAGCCGGCGCGGATATTCACTTCCCGCAACGCTGCTCATTCTTGTTTCATTTCCGAGGTTCATGATGACCAATCAACATCAGATCGCGCCTGACAGCCGCCCCAAGCACTGGCAGCCAAAGTTGCGGGGCGAACTGCTCTGCGCGCTTGCGCTGAAGCTGGTTTTGCTTCTTGTGATCAAGGCCGCATTCTTCCCGCAGCGCCTGCCCGAGCAGGTGATCGCGCAAGGTGTGGCGGATCGCATTGCCTCGCAAGATTTCCCCTCAAATGAAACCGTCAAAAAGGATAAGCCATGATTTCTGAATCCGTGGTGGATCTGTCGCGACTGCAGTTTGCGGCAACCGCCCTTTATCACTTTCTCTTTGTGCCCCTGACGCTGGGGCTCTCCTTCCTGCTGGCCATCATGGAGTCCGTCTATGTCCTGACCGGCAAGACCATCTACCGCGACATGACCAAGTTCTGGGGCAAGCTGTTCGGCATCAACTTCGCCCTGGGCGTGACCACCGGCCTGACGATGGAGTTCCAGTTCGGCACCAACTGGGCCTATTACTCGCACTATGTCGGCGATATTTTCGGCGCGCCGCTGGCCATCGAAGGGCTGCTGGCGTTCTTTCTCGAATCCACCTTTGTCGGCCTGTTCTTCTTCGGCTGGGATCGCCTGAGCAAGGTCGGCCACCTGTCGGTGACCTACCTGGTGGCGATCGGCTCCAACCTGTCGGCGGTGCTGATCCTGATTGCCAACGGCTGGATGCAAAACCCCGTCGGTTCGGATTTCAACCCCGTGACCATGCGCATGGAGCTCACCAACTTCTATGGCGTCGTGTTCAATCCGGTGGCGCAGGCCAAGTTCGTTCACACCGTGGGCGCGGGCTATATCACGGCATCGATCTTCATGCTCGGCATCAGCAGCTGGTATCTGCTCAAGTCGCGCGACCGCGGCTTTGCCCTGCGCTCATTTCGCATTGCGGCGGCCTTCGGCCTGGCTTCGGCCCTGTCGGTGATCGTGCTGGGCGACGAGTCGGGCTACACCGCGGCAGAGACGCAGCAGGCCAAGATGGCGGCGATGGAAGCGATGTGGAAAACCGAGCCGGCACCGGCCGGGCTGACGCTGTTCGGCTTTCCGGACGAAGCCACCGGCACCACCCACGCTGCAATCCACATTCCCTATGTGGCGGGCTTGATCGGCACGCGCAGCACGGACAAGACCATGCCGGGCATCGAAGAGCTCAAGAAGACCACGGCCGAGCGCATCGAGCGCGGCATTCTGGCCGTCAAGGCACTGGAAGCGCTGCGCGCCGACCCCAAGAACGCCGAGAAGCTCGCGCGCTTCAATGCGGTCAAGACCGAGCTGGGCCATGGCCTGCTGCTGAAGAAATATGTCGCCGATGTCGCGCAAGCCACGCCCGAGATGAAGGCGCAGGCCGTCAACGACACGATTCCGCGCGTCGCGCCGATGTTCTGGACCTTCCGCGTCATGGTCGGAATCTCTTTCGCGATGCTGGCGCTGATGATCGTGGCATTCTGGTCGTCCGTGCGCAACCGCATCGAGATCCGGCCCTGGCTGCTGAAGTGGGCGATGTGGAGCATTCCGCTGCCGTGGGTCGCTTGTGAAATGGGATGGTTCGTGGCCGAATACGGCCGCCAGCCCTGGACCGTGCAGGGCATGCTGCCCACCCATCTTTCGACCTCGGTCCTGACCAGCGGTGATGTGGTGTTTTCGCTGGCCGGCTTCCTGCTGTTCTACACCTTGCTGCTGGTGGCCGAGCTCTACCTGATGTTCAAGTACGCGCGGCTCGGCCCGTCAAGCCTGGGCACCGGCAAATACGCGCTCGAGCAGTCCACGGGTTCCGGCGGATCGGCCGCGCCGGTTTACGCCGCCGCTCAATCATCCAAGGAGATCTGACATGCTGGACTACACAATCCTCAAATTGGTCTGGTGGGTGCTGGTGTGCGTTCTGCTCATCGGCTTTGCCATCATGGACGGCCACGACATGGGCGTCGGCGCCCTGCTGCCGTTCCTCGGGCGGACCGACGACGAGCGCCGCGTCATCCTCAACACGGTTGGTCCGCACTGGGAAGGCAACCAGGTCTGGTTCATTACCGCAGGCGGCGCCATCTTCGCGGCCTGGCCGCTGGTCTACGCGACGGCCTTTTCGGGCTTCTACTTTGCCCTGATGGCCGTGCTGTGGGCGTTGTTCTTCCGGCCGGTCGGTTTTGAGTACCGCAGCAAGGTCGCTGATGCGCGCTGGCGCTCGGTCTGGGACTGGGGCCTGTTCGTCGGCGGCGCCGTGCCGGCCCTGGTGTTTGGCGTGGCCATCGGCAACGTCATCACAGGCGTGCCGTTCCACTTCGAAGACAGCATGATGCCGGTCTACACCGGCAGCTTCTGGGCCCTGTTCACGCCGTTTGCGCTTCTGTGCGGCGTGGCGAGCCTGTCGCTGCTGCTGTTCCATGGGGCGAACTACCTGCAACTGCGCACCGAGGCTGAGATTGCCGGGCGCGCCAGAGCGTCGGCCCTGACCTTCGGCCTGGTCTTGCTGCTCGTGTTCTCGCTCGGCGGCGTGATGGTGGCCAGCATGCAGGGCTACCTGATCACATCGGCCGTGGTGCCGGGTGAAGGGGTCTCGCCGGTGGGCAAGACCGTGGTCATGCAGGCCGGTGCGTGGATGAACAACTACCACCAGTTTCCGCTGATCTGGGCGTTCACCGCGCTGGCCTATGCCGGCATCGTGCTGGGCCTGCTGGCAGCCTTCCTGCGCAAGCCGGGCATCGCCTTCATCGGCAGCGGCCTGGCCTGCGCCGGCGTCATCCTGACCGCGGGCGCTTCCATCTTCCCGTTTGTCCTGCCCTCGAGTTCCAACCCGGGCCACAGCCTGACGGTATGGGACTGCGTGTCGAGCCAGCGCACGCTCAACATCATGTTCTACGTCGCGCTGGTCATGACGCCGATCGTGCTGAGCTACACCACTTGGGCCTATCGCGTGATGCGCGGCAAGGTGACCCTGGCGCAAGTGCAATCGAACGGCAAAGCACTTTACTGAACACCAACTCAAGGAACTCAATATGTGGTACTTCACATGGACTTTGGGCATCGCGATGGCGGTGCTGCTGGCGGTGGTCAACGCGCTCTGGTTTGAAGCCCAGGGGACCGACCCCGAAGATGACAGGTGACGGGTAACTGACGGACAACCGTCAGCGACGTGCAGCCGGGCCATTGAGATGGCCCGGCTTTCTTTTGGCTTGTGTCAATCCGGACCGTCCTGGCGACGCGCTGGCGGCAGGGCGCCAAGTGCACGGCGGGCTGCGCACGCTGTGGCCGACGAGCGTGCCCAAGGCGATATTTTCCCGTGCGTCTTGCGCCGCCAAAGCAGCAGAAGGCCACGGGCCATTGACAACGGACGACTTCTAGGTGGATCGCTGCAGACGCGGTATGAATCCGCCGCGACTGTGAACACGGCGCAGCAATAGGGCGCCTGCCATCACCCACACCACCAGCGCCATGGCCGAGGCCTCGACGCCGTAAGCCGCGCCGCTGAGCCACTCGGCTCCGCTCAACGAGCCGCGCAGCCAGCCGTTGGACTCGTGACCGGAAACCGGAACCGAGAACACGGCCGAGAACAGATAATTCCATTCAAAGTGCATGCTCATGGGCAACCACAAGCGCCGGCTGAGCTGATACGCCGCGGTGAAGGCGAGTGAGGCCGCCGCCGTCACCAGCACACCCATCAGGCTGATCTCGCCGGGCAGGTGGGCGGCCACGAAGAGCACGGTTGAAAACACGAGCGCACGCCGGCTGCCCCAGGCCTGCTCGGCAATTCGGAACATCACGGCGCGGATCAACAACTCCTCCAGCACCGAGACCAGCAGCATTTCAGGGATATGCGTGAGGAGCCGGAAACCATCGCCCATGCCCTCGACGCGGTAGGCGCCCAAGGCACACAGCGGCGCAAGGGTCAGCAAGCCCAGCAGGACGCCAAGCCCGGCACCAGCCGCCCATTCGGTCGGCGCGCCGGAGCCGCCCAGTTCGGTGACCGCGCGCCGCTCAAAGCGGCTCACATGGTTTTCAGGTATCTTGAAGTTCACGCAGCAGCCAGGCCCGAGCCAGACTCCACTCGCGCTTGACCGTGGCTAGGGAGATACCCAGAGCCTCGGCGATTTCGGTGTTCTCCATGCCGCCGAAAAACCGCAGTTCCACCACCCGCGCTGCGCGCGGGTCGATGGCTTCAAACGCCAACAAGGCTTCGTGCACGGCGACCAAATCGGGCGCCATCGCGCCCGAGACTTGATCCATTGCTAGCGTCATGGAGACCAGATCAACATCGCGTTTCCCGGTCCGCTTGGCCACCGCATGGTGCACGAGAATGCGCCGCATCACCGTTGAAGACACCGCCAGGAAGTGGGACCGGCTCGCCCAATGTGTGCGGGTCTGCTCGCTCATGCGAAACCAAGCCTCGTGGGTCAGCGCGGTGGCACTCAGCGTATGGCCGGGGTGTTCCTTGTACATGTGATTACGTGCAACGCGGTGCAGGTCTTCGTACAACCAAGCAAAGAGCTGATTTTCCGTATTGGATTCGCCCTGACGGTCTGCTTGATCCAGCCCATTGAGCCACCCCGTGATATCGAGTTGCTTGTCCAACATGCTGTCACCTTAGCACGCAAGGTCGGCACTGCCATGAATTTGCCGGAGGCAGTGATCTTTTTTTTTGGAAATGAGCCATTTGCCAGGCAAATGCGCCGTAAGCCTTTGTCATTCAGTCCACCATCGAAGGATCTCCATGAATAACCTTGTATTTCCCGGCCTACTGTGTCTGGCACTTGTTGGCTGCGGCGGCGGCACCGAATCCACCGCAACGATCACGACCCCATTTACGCTCACCGGCACAGCGGCCAGAGGCGCGGCCATTTCTGCAGGTACCGTGAATGCAAAATGCTCCGACGGTACGGCGACGACTACAACCGCCGCAAATGGCAGCTTCACCTTGATCTTCAATGCGGGTCAGACTCTGCCTTGCATGCTTCAAGTGACCAAGGCTGGTGTAACGCCGCTAGAGTTGTACAGCTTTGCCAGCTCATCGGGCAATGTCAACCTCACGCCTCTGACCGACCTGGCACTGACCAAAGCCCTTGCCGCTAGCCCGGCGGTGGCCTACTCCAGCTTTGATGCGACCGAGGCGGCGGCCATCGCGACAGGCTTGTCAGCTGCGATTGCCTATTTGCAGACGCAATTGTCAGCGGCTGCGCAGGGGACACTACCTGCGGACTTGATGAACCTGTCATTTGTGGTGGGCGACGCAAATGACAAGCTGCTTGACAATATTGCCCTCGCATTGCTGGCGGCGGGAAAGTCGTATGCCGACCTGGTCGCGGCGGTCAAAACGTCGGCTGACCTGAGCACAGTGCTGCCTGTTAGCAGTGCCGGAACGGGAACGACTGGCGGCCCTGCAGGTTGCACAGGTGATGTGGCTGCATTCTTTGCGGCAAATGCCAAGACGTATGCCGGAGTGGCTGGAACCTATGACGCAACACCGTCGGGGCGTCCCACGGTCCTGGGCTTTGTTAACGGTGCAACCTACCCGGTCACGGTCAACGGCAACTGCACCATCACTGTAGGGACGTACACCCTGACGTATGTCGACAAGACCTTCTTCTCAGTGGGCCAATACGATGCTGATGTGGCCGGCGCAGGAGTCGCCCATGGTCACTATGAAAAATTCAGCGATGGTACCAGTTTGTTGGGCTTCAACGACCCCGCCACGACCAACGGAATTGGCTTCTCGATGCCATGAGCCACAGGTTTGCTATGACCTGCCCGCTGCCGCTTCACGCACCACCAACCGACTGGCAATCCACCGGAGAATTCGAGATGACAAGCACCCACACCCGTCGCCGCCATGTCGCCCGCGCACTGTTCGCGGCAGCATCTGCATGCTGCGCATTGACCCATGCGCAAACGCCTGACTGGAACACGGTCGCGGAATTGAAGAGCCTAAACACCACCGCCGGGAAGAAGATTGTTCTTGCCGGCGCCAATGTGCGGGTGGGCGTGAGCCTGGAGCGTTTGTCACTGCTCTCGGGCGAGGGCAACATGGACAAAAAGCTGCTTGGCGGTGCCATGGCTTTGGCTGCCAACTTTGCTGGAGTGCGCGGTGACTTTGCCTCAAGGGAGCCAATTGAAGAGCACCTCAAACAGGAAGAGGCCGAGAAGATGGCACAGGAGGCGGTCGAGTTGCTTCTTGAGAAATTCAAAGCCGCCGGATTCGACGTGGAAGGACCGCAGGCAGTGGTTGCCGCTCCTTTTTATGCAAACTCCAAAGGGGAGCCCAAAACCACCCTGACCTCGGAATCCCAAAGCGGCGGCCTATTCAAGAAATCCTATTACTACGGGATTTATCGCACGGCCGTTATGGGGTTGAAATACCGGGACAACACCGGATTGGGCGGGCTGAACCGGGATACGGAAACCTTCACCAAGGCACGCGAACTCACCGGTGCGTCGTCGGCCCTGGAGCTCAATATGGAAATAGTCAATGACAAGACCAACTTTGGTGTGCTGAGCCTGGTTGCAACGCTCTGGGGCAAGTACAAGGAATCCAGCACCGAGTTTCCCGCCTATACGGCCGCGCTCAAAAACACCGGCGATTTCAAGGTGGCATCGGGCGGCAAAGACACTTACGCCTATTGGCTCGCCATCAAACCGAAAGTTGCACTGGCGTTTGAGGACTTGGCCAAGCATTTTGCTAGCGGACTGGCAGAGTAAGGCATATTCGGAACTTCGCACTGTCGTCGTCACCATGCACACACCGCCCACTCACGCCCCCGCAGACTGGCAGTTGGTCAAACAGTTGTACGACCAGGCGTGCGGTCTTGCCGCACAAGACCGGGCTACATTTGTTGCCCATGCTGCTGCTCCCGATGCGGTGCGCGCAGAAGTGCTCTCCCTGCTTGCCCACGAGCCCGATCAGACCGGCCCGGGCAGTAGCTTTTTGAGTCAGCCAGCGGCGATGGACTTGCTGGCAGTGGTGGACCGCACGGGGATGCACTTGGGGGCCTGGCGAGTTGTGCGCACGCTGGGTGTCGGTGGCATGGGCGATGTGTTCGAGGCGCACCGGGCTGATGGCAGTTTCGAGGGGCGTGCGGCAATCAAACTGCTCAAACGCGGTATGGACAGTGCGGCGGTGCTCCAGCGTTTCGCGCAGGAGCGCCAAGCGCTGGCACGGTTGAATCACCCGCACATCGCCACCCTGCTCGACGCCGGTTTGAGTTCCGATGGAGTCCCGTTTTTCGTGATGGAGTTGGTCGACGGCAAGCCCATCGACGAGGCTGTGACGGGGCTTAGCGTGGAACAGCGTCTGGAGTTGTTTTTGCAATTGGCCGACGCAGTTGCCTACGCCCACCGCAACCTGCTGGTGCACCGCGACCTCAAGCCCGGCAATGTGCTGGTCACGCCGCAAGGCGATGTGAAGCTGCTGGACTTTGGCATCGCCAAAGCCCTGGACCCGATGGAAGACGGGTTGGCATACGGCAACACTACTGTGGGCGCTGTACGCGTCTTCACTACCAACTACGCCAGCCCCGAGCAAATCCGGGGCGAACCCGTCACCACCGCCACCGACATCTACAGCCTGGGCGTACTTCTGTACGAGTTGCTCACTGGACTGCGGCCCACCGGGCGCAATGCCACCACGCCCGCGGAAGCGGCGCGCAGCGTGCTGGAAGAGGCCCCATCGCGGCCCAGCAGCCTGAGCGCCGCGCAGGTGGTAGACCCGCTATGGATGGAAACCCGAAGGCGCCTGCAGGGTGACCTTGACAACATCATGCTCAAGGCGCTGGAAAAGCCAGCAGAACGCCGCTACGCCAGTGTGGAAGCGCTGGCCCAGGATGTGCGCAACGTGCTCACCGGTCACCCGGTCAGTGCACGCGCGCCCACACTGCTGTATGTGGCAGGCAAATTTCTGAAGCGCCACCGCTGGAGTGCGGGTCTTAGTGCACTGGGGGTGGCATCCTTGTGCGCGCTCACGGGCGTGGCGCTATGGCAGGCCAACGTGGCCGAACGCGAGCGCCAGGCCGCACAGCACCACCTGGACGATGTGCGCGCCTTGGCCCGCACCATGATTGTTGACGTGAACGACGCCATCTCCAGCGGCATTACACCCGGCCGTGCGGCTCTCGTGAAGGCGGCGAGCGAATACCTCACCCGACGCATGAACGCCACGGATTTGAATTTGGCCGACACGCTGGACATGGTGGACGCACTCCGGCGCATGGCCGATATTGAAGGCAACACTGGCACCGACAACCTGGGCCAGCAAGACAGCGCACTGCGCCGCTACGCTCAGGCGCTAGCCTTGCTGGACCGGGTTCCCGAGGTGCAACGTACGGATCCCCAGTGGTGGTTCAAGGCCGCCGGTGTACACCGCAGCCAGTCCATGGTGCTGCACAGCCACGGCGACGTTGCCAAGGGTTTGGAAGGCGCCAGATTGGGTGCTGCACAGGTGCAAAAAGCCATTGCCATGGGATACACGGAACCCAAAGTGCGGCGCTTGGCTTGCCTGTTGCTGTTTGAAGTGGTTGACGCGCTTTACGACGCGGGTGGGGCGCCACATCTCGGGCGGTTGGATGACGCACTGGCAAGTGCGCGCGAGGGCGTCCAATGCGCTGAAAAACTGCCAACCACCCCGCAAGAGGCAGACACCAACACCCTGGTGTTGAGCAGCGCGATGCACAGGCTGGCGCGATTGGCCATGATTGCCGGGCAACTGGAGGAAGGCATTGCCGTAGCGCAGCAAAACTTCGACGTCATGTCAGCCTTGTTTGCACGCGAACCCAAGAACCAGGAGGTGAGCCGATTCACTTCCATCGCGCGCTCACTGCTCGGCTACAACCTGATCCATGCTGGTCAGCCCGAGGCGGGTATCAAAGCCCTGACCCAGGGCGTGGGCGCCGCACGCCAGCAAGTGCGCAGCGATCCCCAGGACGACCGCGCGCGCCGCGATTTCGTAACCCTGGAATGGACCTTGGGAGAAGCGCTGATTGTGCTGGGCGATGGGAAACTTGCGCTGCAACTATGCAATGAGGCAGATGCGGCCTACCGCGTCTTCACCACATCGGATGGGGAAGACCCCGAGCTTGCCAGGTACAAAGACGGTGTCGAGCGTTGCCTCGCTGGCAGCCTGTTGCTGCTGCACAAACCACAGGATGCACTGCGCGTCATCAACACAAGCCTGGAACAAATCCACACACGGATGGTCAAGGCCAAAAATTCCGACAGACACAATGACCTTCAAGGCCTGGGGCTCGGACAATTGCTGCGCGCCAGAGCCTTGCAGCAAATGGGCTCCTACGAAGAGGCATTGACACAGGCACGCCACGCGGTCTTGCGCATGGACGAACTGCTGAGCGTTGACAAGACCAATACCGAAACACAGGGCGACAACGCCTACGTGCGGTCGCAGGCCTCTGTCTTGGGCGCGCCCAATAGCTTGCGCAAAGACGCCGTGCAATGCCAATGGGCGCAAGAAGCAGACAGGAAATTCAAGAGCCTGGCCGCGCATTCGCACCTGAACCTGGAGTTCAAGGACGATGCGCGCCATGCTGCCACACAGGCCCAGCGATGCGCGGCACTGCCGGCCTAGCGGAAACGAGTCTTAGGCGAAAACGTTCAGTTCGCGAGCAACCTATTGCCGGCTGCCGGACCATTAGCTGCCATCATGTTTCGAGGTACACCTCAACCAGATTCTCTTCCGGGTCCATGGAATAGATGGACAGACTCGAGACAGTCTCAAAAGAGGGCTGCGTTGGCCAGCAACGTGTCCGCTGCAAAGCGGTAAATCGTCATGCCGTCCACGCCATAAGCGCCCAAACTTTTGTAGAACGCAATGGTGGGTTGGTTCCAGTCCAGACAGGACCATTCGAGCCGTTTGCAGCCGCGCGCCACGGCGAGCTTGGACAGATAGGCCATCATGATCTTCCCCAGACCCTTGAAGCGCATGGACTCGTCGACAAAGATACCGTCAATGTACATACCGGATTGCCCGATAAAGGCCGATGAGGTCTGGCAGAAATAGGCAAAGGCTACTGCCTCACCTTTGTAGTTGCCAAAAACCGCTTCACCTTTGTTGGCTGCAAGAAGACTGCGCAGTCCGTCTTCTGTGGCCACGATCTTGTCAGCCATCTTCTGATAACCGCCGAGCTTGCGCATGAAGTCGAGCACCAGCCCCGCGTCGTCAGGCGTGGCAAAACTCAAAGTGAAGTTTGGGTCTTTTGTCTTGATCAATGTGCTTGGACGTTCTCGCAGAGGGCGGAACTCCCTGCAACATTAGTCCCCATACGCCAAAAGTATAGGTCAAGGGAAGTGAACCGGTAATCTGCAT
>CAIKMZ010000087.1 GCA_903828665.1 uncultured beta proteobacterium | reverse complement strand
GTCGAGAAGTACAAGGTGACCGTGATGTTCAGCGCGCCGACGGCAGTGCGCGTGCTCAAAAAACAGGACCCGGCGCTGCTCACCAAGTACGACCTGTCCAGCCTGCGCGCGCTGTTCCTCGCCGGCGAACCGCTCGACGAGCCGACCGCGCAGTGGATCAGCCAGGGCCTGGGCAAGCCGATCATCGACAACTACTGGCAGACCGAGACCGGCTGGCCGATCCTGTCGCTGTGCAACGGTGTGGAGAAGGCCGACAGCAAGTTCGGCTCACCGGGCAAGGCGGTCTACGGCTACGACGTGAAACTGCTCGACGACCAGACCGGCGCCGAACTCACGGGCCCGAACCAGAAAGGCGTGGTCGCCATCGAAGGCCCGCTGCCGCCAGGCTGCATGCAGACGGTCTGGCGCGACGACGAGCGCTTCGTCAACACCTACTGGAAGACCGTGCCGGGCCGCATGGTCTACAGCACTTTCGACTGGGGCATCCGCGACGCCGACGGCTACTTCTTCATCCTGGGGCGCACCGACGACGTGATCAACGTCGCCGGGCACCGCCTGGGCACGCGCGAGATCGAGGAGAGCATTTCGGCGCATCCGAACATCGCCGAGGTGGCGGTGGTCGGCGTGGCCGACCAGCTCAAGGGCCAGGTGGCGATGGCCTTCGCCGTGGTCAAGGACGCCAGCCTGATCGCCGATGCGGCGGCCTGCCTCAAGCTCGAAGGCGAGATCATGAAACTGGTCGACAACGACCTGGGTGCCGTGGCGCGCCCGGCGCGCGTGCGCTTTGTCACCGTGCTGCCCAAGACGCGCAGCGGCAAGCTCCTGCGTCGCGCCGTGCAAGCGGTGTGCGAAGGGCGCGACCCGGGTGACCTGACCACCATGGACGACCCGGCCGCGCTGCAGCAGATCAGGGATCTGGTGGCGGGCTGATCTACCGCGGGGGCCATGCTTGCGCGTTGTGCCTGAGCGTGACGCGAGTACCAGCCCCGTCAAGGCGCCGGACGATCCGGCCCCTGCCGGCCTTCGGCGCGTGCCGCGAGGTAGGCATAGAGGTCCGCGATATGCGCGTTCACGCGCGGCTCGCCCTGCCACTCCGGCATGGCCAGCACCGGCCCCTTGCGCTGCATGATGTCCTCGACCAGCGCATCGAGCGCCGCGCTTTCGCTGCCGGGTTGAGCCGGCGGGATGTTCCACTCATAGCGCTTGAGGATGACGCCGACGAACTGGCGCAGGCCCATGGCGCGGACTTTGGGCAGGAGATCGGTGCCGCGTGTCGTCCCGGTCGCATCGGGCCCGTGGCAGAACGCGCAGCGGTCCTGAAAGACGCGCCAGCCGGTGTAGACCGAGCCCGGTGGTCTGGCCAGGCGCGCAACCTCCTGGGCGGCCTCGCGGTTTTCCACTTCGACCACGGCGCCGCACCCCGCCAGCAGCAGGGCGGCGGTCAGGACGGCGGCGCAGCGGCGTGGCGTCGTTGCCCGCTGCGAGGTCGCTTGCATCGAGCGCAGGGAAGACTTGTCCATCATGATCTCCTCTCGGCTGGCGCCGGTATGTCCGGACCCATCCCGGTACGGCCATTCTGCGCGGGCCGCGGTGGCGGTAATTGAGGATTGTCATGCCCGCCGCACTCATGCGGCGCCTGGGTCCGGCCTTCTCGCCGGCTGCAGGCCCGGGTTCCTGGCAGCCGTTCAGCTCTTGCGCGGCGCCAGCAGGGCAATGGCCAGCGAGCCGAA
The DNA here is from genome assembly GCA_903828665.1 of uncultured beta proteobacterium. Lineage (GTDB taxonomy): Bacteria > Pseudomonadota > Gammaproteobacteria > Burkholderiales > Burkholderiaceae_C > Rhodoferax. Next base: position 6,431 of record CAIKMZ010000087.1, on the reverse strand, counting down.
GAAATACAGACCCTGCAGTTCCAGCGCCCAGCCGCCGCTCTTGCCCAGCGTGAAGAACTGGGCCGCATGCACCAGGCCCACGGCGACGGCCATGTTGAAAGCCATCACCAGCGCGGCTGGCACCACCAGACGGTTGGCCAGCACCAGCAGCGGCGCCAGCACTTCACCGATGAGCACGCCATAGGCCACAAAGGCGGGCAGGCCGGTATTGGTCACTAGACCCTGGATGCCGGCGATGCCGTTGCTCAGCTTTGAGATGCCATGGATGAGCAGGGAACCGGCAACGGCCCAGCGCAGGATGAATAGGCCGGCAGCCGGTTGGTGCAGGACGGACCGGATTTTGTTCAAAGGAAGCTCCCCAGTGACAGACGGGCGATGCGCGGGCATCTGATTGGCCAGGTCGAAGTCGGTGGGCCGACGCCTGGTTCGAGCCTCGATTCTAGGGAGCTTTGCGAAATTCAGGACACCGGTCTGCGTTGGCGCAAACATTCGATACATTTGCGTCGAATTGCTGAAACAGTCCGGTAGCATGATGACGGTGCGAATATTTGCCCGGCGGCCGTTCCGGTCTGTGTCTTAACCAGCGTTCACGGTGAGCTTTGTCCGTTGCGTCCGCAACGGCCGCTGATGACTGGCCGCACGTGCCGGGTTGAGTCAATCCGGAAAGGCGTATCTTTTTATCCAAGGAGTTCTCGATGACAAACGAAGTGGTAGTTCTCAGCGCGGCCCGTTCCGCCATTGGCGCATTCGGCGGTTCGCTGTCCGGCATGGAGGCGCCGGAACTGGCGGGTCTCGTGATGAAGGAAGCCATTGCCCGCTCCGGCGTCGATCCCAAACAGATCGGCAACGCGGTGGTCGGCCATTGCATCCCGACCGACTCGCGTTACGCCTACGTCTCGCGCGTCGCCTCGATCCAGGCCGGCCTGCCGATGGACTCGATCGCCATGCAGGTCAGCCGCCTGTGTTCCTCCGGGCTGCAGGGGATTGTGACGGCGGCCCAAAGCATCATGCTAGGCGATTTCGATTACGGCATCGGCGGTGGCGTTGAAGTCATGTCGCGCGGCAGCTATATGATGCCGGCCCTGCGTTCGGGTGCCCGCATGGGCGACACGAAGGCGATCGACATGATGGTCGCCGTGCTGACCGATCCGTTCGGCGTCGGCCACATGGGTCTGACGGCCGAAAACCTCGCCGTCAAGTGGAACATCAGCCGCGAAGAGCAGGACGCCTTTGCCTGCGAGTCGCAGCGCCGTGCTGCCGTGGCGATTGCCGAAGGCCGCTTCAAGTCGCAGATTGTTCCGATCGTCCAGCAGACGCGCAAAGGCGAGGTCGTGTTCCAGGTCGATGAGCACGGCAAGGCCAACACCACGATGGAATCGCTGGCCAAGATGAAGCCGGCCTTCAAGAAGGACGGCACCGTCACCGCCGGGAATGCTTCCGGCATCAACGATGGCGCGGCCTTCTTCGTGCTCGCCGCTGCCGACGTGGCCGCCAAGGCGGGCCACAAGCCCATGGCCCGCATCGTGTCCTACGCCGTCGCCGGCGTGCCCAATGAAATCATGGGCGAAGGGCCGATCCCCGCGACCAAGCTGGCGCTCAAGAAGGCCGGTCTCACGCTCGACCAGATCGACGTCATCGAAGCCAATGAAGCCTTCGCCGCGCAGGCGATCGCCGTCAACAAGGGGCTTGGGCTCGATCCGGCCAAGACCAACCCGAATGGCGGCGCGATCGCGCTCGGCCACCCGGTGGGCTGCTCCGGCGCCTTCATTGCGACCAAGGCCGTGTACGAGCTGCAGCGCACCGGTGGCCGCTATGCGCTGGCTACCATGTGCATCGGCGGCGGCCAGGGCATCGCCGTGATTTTCGAGCGCATCTGATTGCGCTTGTGACGCCAGCGCGCCGCTGCCGCCTCGGCGGGCGCGTGTTGAATTTTTGTCTTATTGGAGATCTTCAAAATGGAAATTAAAATAGTCGGCATCATCGGCGCAGGCACTATGGGCAACGGCATTGCGCAGGCATGCGCGGTGTCGGGCATCCAGGTCGTCATGGTCGATATCTCGGATGCTGCCGTGGCCAAGGGTATCGCCACCGTGGCTGGCAGCCTGGAGCGCCTTCTCAAGAAAGAAAAGATCAGCGCGGCCGACCGCGATGCCGCGCTCGCGCGCATCAAGGGCAGCACCAGCTACGATGACCTGAAGGTTGCCCAGCTCGTGATCGAGGCCGCCACCGAGAACTACGAGCTCAAGCTCAAGATCCTCAAGCAGGTCGACGCCATCCTGGCGCCCGACGTCATCGTTGCCTCCAACACCTCGTCGATCTCCATCACCAAGCTCGCCGCCGCCACCAGCCGCGCCGAGCGCTTCATCGGCATGCACTTCTTCAATCCGGTGCCGATGATGGCGCTGGTGGAAATCATCCGCGGCCTGCAGACCAGCGATGCCACGCACGATGCCGTGCACGCCATGGCGAAGGCGCTGGGCAAGACGCCGATCACGGTGCGCAACGCACCCGGTTTTGTCGTCAACCGCATCCTGGTGCCGATGATCAACGAGGCTTTCTTCGTGCTGGCCGAAGGCCTGGCCACGCCCGAAGACATCGACGCCGGCATGAAGCTCGGCTGCAACCAGCCGATCGGCCCGCTGGCGCTGGCCGACATGGTCGGGCTCGATGTCTGCCTGGCCGTGATGGAGGTCTACTTGAGCGAATTCGGCGACAGCAAGTACCGCGCCTGCCCTTTGCTCAAGGAAATGGTCGCCGCCGGCCGCCTGGGCCGCAAGACCGGGCAGGGCGTCTACAAGTACTGAGTTGTCAGTGCGGGTGGCTGATCGAGCAGTCACCTGGAACCGAATCGACACCCGCGTTTGAACCTCATGCCGCCTCAAATTTCCAGCCAGACCTCAGCAGCCGAGCGCCAGCAGGCGTTTCTTCAGGCCGGGCTGGACCGGATAGACCAGGGCTTGACGGTCATCGATGGCAATCTGCAGCTGGTGGCCTGGAACAAGGCTTTCCTGCGGCTGCTGGATTTTCCAGAAGAAATGGCCTATGTCGGCGCCAGCTTCGAGTCGTTCATCCGCTACAACGCCGAGCGCGGCGAATACGGAGCCGGCGATGTGGAGGAACTCATTGCCGAGCGCGTGCGGCTGGCGCGCCGCTTCGTCTCGCATCACACCGAGCGCGTCCGGCCCGATGGCCGCGTTCTGGCGCTGCGCGGCGAGCCCCTGCCCGACAACGGCTTTGTCACGCTCTACACCGACATGACCGCCAGCCGGCGTTTCGAGCAGCAGATCCAGCAGCAAAACGCCGAGCTGGAGGACCGGGTCGTGCGGCACAGCAACGAGCTGACGGCAGCCCGACAGCGGCTGACCGAGGCCGATGCCGCCGCGCAGCGCATCACCACCGCCTTGCGCTGCAGCGAAGAAAATCTGCGCCTGATCACCGATACCGTGCCCGCCTTGATCGGCTACTTCGATCAACGCGAGATCTACACCTATTGCAACAAGGGCTACTGCGACTGGTTCGGGTTCACCAAGGAGGAGATGGTCGGCCGTGCGATTCATGACGTGGTCGGCGACGAGGTCTACGCCACCGTCTCGCCCTATGTGCGCCAGGCGCTGCAAGGGCAGCAGGTCAGCTACGAGTACGCCATGCGTCGCCCGGGCGGACAGGTGTTCTACGCGCGCAGCGAACTCGTTCCCGAGCTCGGCGCCGAGGGTCGCGTGGTCGGCTGCTTTGTCCTGTCGGTCAACATCACCGACCTCAAGAATGCGCAGTCGGCGCTGGTTCACGCGCAGAAGATGGAGGCGGTGGGGCAGTTGACCGGCGGGCTCGCCCATGACTTCAACAACCTGCTGACCGTCGTGATCGGCAATCTGGTGACGCTGCGCGAGCGCTACCCCAACGATCCGGACATCAGCGAATTTGTGGTGCCGGCCCTGAAGGCATCGCGCCGCGGCGCAGCGCTCATCAAGCGGCTGCTGGCGTTCGCCTCGAAGCAGCCGCTGGCGCCGCGGTCCGTGAACATCGCCGACCTGGTGGCGGACACCATGATCCTGCTCAAGCGCACGCTGCCGGCGCACATCAGCGTCACCAGCATACCGATGGACGAGCCGCTGTTCGCCATGACCGATGCGCAGCAGCTGGAAAACGCACTGCTCAATCTCGCACTCAATTCGCGTGACGCCATGCCCGAAGGCGGCCACTTGGTGATCCAGGCGCAGCGCCTGGAGCTGGACCTGGCGCGCGTGGCCGATTTCGACGTCGCACCGGGCTGCTACGTGGCCTTGAGTGTTTCCGACACCGGTGTCGGCATGGACGCCGCCACGCAGGCGCGCGCCTCCGATCCGTTCTTCACCACCAAGCGCTTCGGCCTGGGAAGCGGATTGGGCCTGTCCATGGTCTACGGTTTTGCCAAGCAATCGGGCGGCGGCATTCGCATCCAGAGCGCATTGGGCGAGGGCTGCACCGTCACGCTGGTGCTGCCCTATGTCGGCGACATGCTGGAGGACGACGCGCTGACGCTGACCCAGCAGCGTACAGGTCAGGGCGGCGCAGCGCACCCGTTGGTGCTGCTGGTGGAGGACGACCCCGACGTGCGCCGTGTCATCCGGCTGCAGCTCGTCGAGCTGGGCTACCCGGTGATCGAGGCGGACCATGCGGCCGATGCGCTGGAGCTGCTGGCGACCGTGCCGTCGGTGGGCATCCTGATCACCGACATGGTGATGCCCGGCGGCATGGACGGGCGCACGCTGTGCCGTGAGGCGAGCCTGAGCGCGCCGGCGGTGAAGACCCTGCTGATCAGTGGCTATGCGATGTCGCCCGAGAGTGCGATCGACCTGCCGCTGCTGAAGAAACCATTCACGGCTGCCGAACTGCAGCGGGCCCTTGATGCCATGAACACCACCGTGTCTCCCACGCCGATAGGGCAGCGCTGCATCTATATCCTGGACGATGATCCCGACCTGTGCCGCCTCGTCAGCGGCACCCTGCGCGAGTTCGGTTTCGAGACCTATGAATGCGCCAGCGCGGCCGCCCTGCGAAACCTCCTGCTCTGGCGCGTGCCTGACCTGTGCATCGTGGATCTGGGCTTGCCCGATGCCGATGGCCTGGACGTGGTGCGTGAACTGCAGGCGCGCTACCCCTGCGGCGTCATGGTGCTGACCGGGCGCGGCTATTTGAGCGACCGCGTCATGGGCCTGGAACTCGGGGCCGATGACTACATCGTCAAGCCGTTCGAGCCGCGCGAACTGGTGGCGCGCGTGCGCAGCATCCTGCGCCGTCATGACAAGTCCAGCCACGCACCGGCCACCGAACCGTCACGGATCGCGGAATTTTCCGGCTGGCGCTTCCTGGTCGACTCCAACACGCTGACCGCGCCGAGCGGCCAGCAGTGGACGCTGAGCTCCGGCGAGGCGCACATGCTGCTGATGTTCCTCAAGCGTCCGAACCGGATCCTGGACCGCGAGCAGCTGTGCGGCGAGCGCGACCTCTCGGCCCTGGACCGCAGCGTCGATGTCCGCGTGTCGCGCCTGCGGCGCAAGCTCGAGTCAGACCCGGAGCATCCCAAGACCATCCGCACGGTCTACGGCGCGGGCTATCTGCTGGCGGTCGAGGTCAAGTGGCTGTAGGCGATCAAACGGTCATGCCCGGCAGCGCTCGGCAGCGCCAAGGGACCTAGGGCGCCGAAGCAATTGCAGTGTCAGCTCCAATGAATGCAGGGATTTGGCTTCGTCTGCACCACAGGGTTCGAGAATAGACCGACAGCGATGCAGTGACTGACGTGCAAAGATGTCGCGCTTGCCAACACCCAGCTTCTTGCGCGCGAAATCGCCGGCCACACACGCCCGCTTGCTTGCGGGCAGTGCGGAACATCACGGAAAAAGCCAGCTCCAGCAGACTTCCGCTTTTTGCAATAGAGTGCGCCTCAAGCCAGCCCACAATGGGTGAATTTGCAAGCTGGCTTTGCCCGGTAAGTAGAACGCTCGCTTTGTGTCAATCCAATCAAGAATTAATCGGAGACTGCTATGAACCGTTCAGCCGACTTGAATCGTCGACGTATTCTCGCCAGCGGCGCCGGCATCCTGGCAACTGCCGCAGCCGGAAGTTGGAGCGCGCTTGCCCGGGGGCAGACTGCGCCGACCGTGGAGCTGCCATTCGTCAACGGCAAGCGTTCTCTGGTCGCGTTTCCCGAGAAGCGACCGCTGATTGTCTTGACGTCGCGCCCGCCGCAACTGGAAACACCATGGGGGGTCTACAACGAGGGCATCATCACGCCGAATGATGCCTTCTTCGTGCGCTATCACAACGCTGGAATTCCGACCTCGATCGATGGCGACAAACACATCATCAAGATCGGCGGCAATGCCGTTGGCAAGCCCTTCGAGCTCACCGTCGCCGAGTTGCGCGCGCAATTCAAACCGATCGAATATGTGGCG
>CAIKMZ010000086.1 GCA_903828665.1 uncultured beta proteobacterium | reverse complement strand
CGACAAATTGCCAACTTGATGCGGAAGCTGCGTTAACCATAATTAATGCTGCCATTGCAATAAAGAATTTTTTCATGATTTATAGAATTCGTGTGTTAATGATCTTCGAAGCGCAATCAACTATTGCTTTAAACTTTCTTGTCACGTACTTCCTTTCGCCTCCATCTCTGCTTTGTCAGAAAACCCGAGTGCTTTGTAGTCGTATTCAACTTTTGAACACGCCACGAGTCCCATTGACAGAATTACGGGCAAGAGATAACCAAGACGTGATTTGATCTTCATTGAGGTGTCTTTCTTGTGTTCGTCAGTCGCAGCCTCCCACACTGTAGCGAGACAACGCACCTACGAGCCAAATTCATACTGTTCGCAAATTTAGTACGAACAGTACACTCATTTCATCGTCTTGCATATCCTCGGATATGCCAGTCAGAGCGGAACGACGATAAATAGTTGATGCTCATCAGTGAAATCATCTCCGTTAACCTTGCCAAGTCGCAGCCAAAGCTCAAGCAGCGAGTCCCATCGACGCCAATCCCAAGCCAAGCAAAGCGAGAACCGATGATCAATTGGCTGACAGCAGCGATCACGCGACGAGCGAATGTGCCCCATGTCACTCAAGATGACGTCGCCATCGCCAAGCAGCGTCTTCAGCGAAATCAGAAGCGAGTGAACTTGGCGTATCAGAAGGCGCAGAAGTCTCGGTTCTGACTTCAATCGGATATGCGCGCCGTGAGTCAGAGCTGAGGGCAGTGCGAGCGAGAGAAGGGCGAAGGGTCTCGGCAAGCTGTGCAGAGGGCGCACGCTGAGTGGGTCATTGTGTGAGGGAGTAAGTGGCTGCTGACTTTGGTGCTGAAGCACAATTTTCTTTACTCTGCGCGCAGTGTTTTCAGCGTAAGAAGTTGGCGATAATGGGGTGGCAAAAAAAGGCGTGCGAATTGGCATATTTACGTTGCACAAACTGTTGCTCAAATTTGTTGATAGTCTCAGAACCCGCATGTTTATTAACTTTGGCACAGATACGATATTCTTAAAATCCGCCGCTTCCGTAATTGGGGCGTACCGGTTCGATTCCGGTCTCGGGCACCAAGCAAACACCCGGTATCTGGCTTGGTGATCCCATTACACTAGCATTCATGTCAAGCTATAACGCTCCCTTAGAGATCCATGTCCATGGCGAGGTGGTCTTGCGCCCCGACGTTGTTTTCGAACAGTTGCAGGACGCCCTCAAGCCGGTCTGGAAATACGCTGGTGCTCGCTCCCTCGCGGACGCGGCCGGCAGTTCCTACGAAGACGAGCCCGGCATCAAGTTTGATCCGCAGGGTCACCTGCTGCAGATGTGCTGGACGGTGGAAGGTGATGACGATTTCCGCCAGGTGCTCGATGAAATGTGCATGAACCTCAACGAACTAGCGCAGACCGGCGCCGCGATCGAGGTCACGTTTTATGACGCCGAGTTCGACGACGAAGAAGAAGAGGATCCCGACGCCGAAACGCGCGATGATTTCGTCATGCTGTTCGTCGGTCCCGACCCGGCCGCCATCATGCAGGTGCAGCGCGATCTGCTGGTGCAGGATGTGGTGAACCTGATGGAGCGCCACTTCGATGGCGCTGAACTGGGTGGCGTGGTGGATGAAATTGACAAGCTGTTTGGCCAGCGCTTTGACGACCTGGTCAATTCCCTCCAGCTTGGCAAGCCGCCGCGCGGATCAGGCGGTGGCGGCCACGGTGGCATGGGCCACGGTGGCGGACGCAAGCCGCGTCATCTGCATTAGTTCCCAAAGCCGCACGAGCCTCGCTGCGCGCCGTTTGCTGCCCTGCCAGGGGGGCGTGTCTGCCTCGGGGGGCCAGGCGACACGCCGCCACTGTTCAATTTTTAGACTGTTGTTGGCTTGACTGCGTACTTGCCCAGTTCCGACTTGGCAATCGAGTTGCGGTGCACTTCGTCCGGGCCGTCCGCAAAGCGCAGCGTGCGCGCGTTGACGTAGCTGTAGGCGAGCGGGAAATCGTCGCACATGCCGCCGCCTCCATGCGCCTGCATGGCCCAGTCGATGACCTGACAGGCCATGCTCGGTGCTACAACCTTAATCATAGCAATCTCGTTCTTCGCGAACTTGTTGCCGGCAATGTCCATCATCCAGGCCGCCTTGAGCGTGAGCAGGCGCGCCATGTCGATCTTGCAGCGCGCCTCGGCAATGCGTTCCTGGGTTACGGTCTGTGCCGCGATCGGTTTGCCGAAGGCGACGCGTTGCGACGCGCGTTTGCACATCAGTTCAAGCGCGCGCTCGGCCAAGCCGATCAGGCGCATGCAGTGGTGAATGCGTCCCGGGCCAAGGCGCCCTTGCGCGATCTCGAAGCCGCGGCCCTCGCCGAGCAAGATGTTGGTGACAGGCACACGCACGTTTTCAAACAGGACTTCCATGTGGCCGTGCGGCGCGTCGTCGTAACCCATCACATTGAGCGCTCGCACCACGGTGATGCCGGGCGTTTTGGCGGGTACGATCACCATACTTTGCTGCGAATGGCGCGGTGCGTCGGGGTTGGTCTTGCCCATGGTGATGTAGACGGCGCAGCGCGGGTCGCCGGCGCCCGAAGTCCACCACTTGCGGCCGTTGATGACATAGTCGTCGCCCTGGCGCTCGATGCGGGTCTGGATGTTGGTGGCATCGCTGGAGGCGACTTCGGGTTCCGTCATGGCGAACGAGGAGCGGATCTTGCCTTCGAGCAGCGGCTTGAGCCAGCGCGCCTTGTTTTCCTCGGAGCCATAGCGGGCAATTGTTTCCATGTTGCCGGTATCTGGGGCCGAGCAATTGAAGACTTCGCTGGACCACATGACGCGGCCCATGATTTCGGCCAGTGGCGCGTATTCCTGGTTGGTCAGGCCCGCACCGTGATATCCGGAAGCAGCGGCGCTGTCGACCGGCAGGAACAGGTTCCACAGGCCGGCGGCTTGGGCCTTAGGTTTGAGCGATTCGATGGTCTGCAGCGGTGTCCAGCGCTTGCCGGCGGCGGTATTGGCGGCAATCTCGGCGTGGTAGGCGCCTTCAGACGGGTAGATATGTTCGTCCATGAACGCCAGCAATTTGCCTTGCAGCTCTTTGGTTTTGGGGGAATAGTCAAAGTCCATGGGATCTCCGGTGGGTGTCGATTGAGAGGTTGAGAACTCGGTGGGGTTCTCAGCTTTGGGTTGCAAATTTCCAGGCCATCTGGGCCAGCGGTCTGGCGCCGGCGGCTGACGTCACGGCCTGCGCGCTGGCGGCGGTACCGGCTTCAACGCGCTTGGCAATGCCCTGCAGAATGGCGGCGATGCGAAACAGGTTGTAGGCCAGGTAAAAGTTCCAGTCGGCCTTGAGTTCATCGGGCTGGACCAGTCCGGTGCGCTCGCAATACATGCGGATGTATTGCTCTTCGGTGGGGATACCAAGACTGGCGACGTCAAGCCCGCCAATGCCGCGGAACGACCCGGGCGGAATGTGCCAGGCCATGCAGTGGTAGCTGAAGTCGGCGAGCGGGTGTCCCAAGGTCGAGAGTTCCCAGTCCAGCACCGCGATCACACGCGGCTCTGTCGGGTGGAACATCAGGTTGTCGAGGCGGTAGTCACCATGCACGATGCTGACCATGTGCTCGGCACGGGCCATCGCGGGGATGTGCTGCGGCAGCCACTCCATGAGTTGCTCCATCTCGCGGATCGGCTGCGACATCGGACCGGCGCCGTCAGCCGAGGCTGTGTACTGCCGGCCCCAGCGCCCGATCTGGCGCTCGAAATAATTGCCGGGCTTGCCGTAATTGGCCAGGCCACGCTCGGCGAACTTGACACTGTGCAGCGCCGCAATGACGCGGTTCATCTCGTTGTAGATGGCGCCGCGCTCGGTCGTTGACATGCCGGGCAGCGTCTGGTCCCACAGCACGCGACCCGCCATGAACTCCATGATGTAGAAGGCGCGGCCGATCACCGCTTCGTCTTCGCACAGGCAATACATTCGCGGCACCGGCACATCGGTGCCGTGCAAGCCGCTCATGACCGCAAACTCGCGCTCCACGGCGTGCGCCGACGGCAGCAGCTTGGCCACCGGGCCGGGCTTGGCGCGCATGACATAGCTCTGCCCCGGTGTGTTGAGCTTGTAGGTCGGATTCGACTGGCCGCCCTTGAATGATTCGACGGTCAATGGCCCGGCAAAGCCGGGGAGGTGCTGCTCCAGCCAGGCTGACAGGGCGGCGACATCAAAGGCCTGCGTGCTGGAGACGGGCCGCGTGCCTACGAAGTGATCAAAGTCGGTCATGGTGGTATTGGGTTGCTGCGGTTTCAGATGTCGGCTTCAATGATGCTCATCAGGGCGGCGCGGTTGCGGATGACCAGGCCGCCGGGCTCGATCCGGATGACATCTTCGCGTTCCATCGATTTGAGTTCTTGGTTTACCCGCTGGCGCGATGCCCCGAGCAGTTGCGCAAGCTCCTCCTGCGCCAACTGCAGGCCGATGCGCACCTCGGCGCCGTCGCTCAAGGACGGCACACCGTAGCTGCGAACCAGATGCAGCAATTGCTTGGCCAGACGGGCCCGTAGCGGCAGCGTGTTGAGGTCTTCGACCAGGCCGTACAACTGCCGGATGCGCCGCGCATGCAGGCGCAACAGCGCCTCGTAGAGTTCGGCGTGCAACGCCAGTATTTTCTTGAAGTCGGCTTTGGCCACACACAGGATCGTGGTGTCGCCGTGCGCGTAGGCATCGTGCGTGCGCCGATCGCCGTCGAAGAAGGAGACATCGCCGAACCAGATGCCGGGCTCGACATAGGTCAGGGTGATCTGCTTGCCCGAGATCGACGTCGAACTGACCCGCACTGCGCCGCGGGCGCAGGCGATCCATTCTTCCGGTGGCTCGCCACGGGCAGTGATCAGTTCGCCGTCCTTGAAACGTTTGACGTAGGCGCATCGCAGAATGTCGTGCCGCAGTGAGGGTGAAAGGGATGAAAACCAGCGACCGGAATTGATCGCCTCGCGTTCGTCGATGGTAAGAATAGGTTCAATCATGGGCTGTCCTGTGGGTGACTGAAAACACGTTCATTGTCGCGCGCGGGACGCGCGGCACTGTCCTCGTTTGTCGCTTGTGCGGGAGCGGCACGCGGCTCGGGTTACGCCTCTTCATGCAACAGGCTCAGACCGATGGCGCCGCGCCGGCGCAGCCAGGGGCTGGGGCGGTAGCGCGGGTCGCCATAGACCGTCTGCATGTTGAACAGGACTTCCAGCACATTGGTCGGGCCGTACAGGTTGCCCATGGCCAGCGGGCCTAGCGGATAGCCCAAGCCGAGCGTGACGGCGGTCTCCAGATCGGTTGGTGAACAGATGCCTTGCTGGCAGATGTCGCTGGCGATGTTGACGATGGTGGCCACCACGCGCTGGCTCACAAAGCCGCCGCTGTCGCGGATCACGCTGACGGCCTTGCCGTCGCGCGCCATCAGGGCATGGGCGGCATGGCGCATGTCGATGCGTGTCGCGGGGTTGGTCGCTAGCACGCGGCGCTTGCTGGTGGCGTCGTCCATCAGCATGTCGATGCCGATGGTGCGCGCCGGATCGAGCCGCTCAACCACCGCCACGGTGCTGACGTCAAAGCCCAGCGGTGCCACAAAGCTCAGGGCTTGCGGCGACGGCGAGGCGCCGGTCTCGATCCTGGCGCCCAGATCTTTCAACAGCTGCAGCAACTCGGAACGGCGCGCGGCGCGCGGCGAGACCCAGACCGGCGGCATCTCTTCTACCTGCGGTGCTGGCGGCTCGGGGCTGACTCTCTGGATGCCGTTGTCATAGTGATAAAAGCCTTCGCCAACTTTTTTTCCGACCACGCCGCCGGCGAGTCGCTGCGCCGTGATGACGCTGGGTCGGTAGCGCGGTTCTTCGAAGTACTGGTGGTAAATCGACTCCATCACCGGGTGTGAGACATCGAGCGCGGTCAGGTCCATCAATTCGAATGGCCCGAGCTTGAAGCCGATCTGGTCCTTCAGGATGCGGTCCACGGTGGCGAAATCAGTGATGCCTTCGCCGACGATGCGCAATGCCTCGGTGCCATAGCCGCGCCCGGCGTGGTTGACGATGAAGCCAGGGCTGTCCTGCGCCTGCACCGGCGTGTGTCCCATCTGCCGGGCGTAGCTGGCCAGGTCGCTGCACACGCTCGGGCTGGTCTTGAGCCCGGCGATGACTTCCACGACCTTCATCAAGGGCACCGGGTTGAAGAAGTGGTAGCCGGCGAATTGAGCGGGTCTTAGCAGCCGCGCCGCGATCGCCGTCACCGACAGCGATGAGGTATTGGTGACGAGCACGGCTGTCGGTTGGACGATGGCTTCCAACTCGGCAAACAGGGTGGCCTTGACATCCAGGCGTTCGATGATGGCCTCAACGATCAGATCGCAATCAGACAGTTCGGACAGCGCTGCGGCGCACAGCAGACGGGACTTGTACAAGGCGGTTTGTCCCGCATCGAGCCGGCCTTTTTCACACAGTTTGTCCCACTGGGAAAACACGGCGGCTTGTGCCTTGCGCGCCGTGTCGGCCTGCATGTCAAACAACAGGATAGTGCTGCCGGCTTGCGCTGCGATCTGGGCGATGCCTCGACCCATGGCGCCAGCACCGACGACGCCGAGTTTTGAAAAGATTGGTTTCATAAGATCAATTATGACGCGAGGTGCCGGCACTCAGACGGCTATGACACAATGGGTTCGACCCCGCGCCTGCCGATTGCAGGAGCATTGTTCAACCCCTGAATTCACTGAACCATGACAATCAAACTTTGCGGTTTTGCAGCGAGCAACTACTACAACAAGCTCAAGCTTCAGTTGTTGGAAAAAGGCGTTGCTTTCGAGGAGGAATTGGTCTGGGTCGGGAATTCCGATGGCAAGCTGATGGATCGATCGCCGCTCGGGAAGGTACCCTTTCTGGACACGCCGCAGGGGCCGATTTCAGAGTCGATGGCGTGCGCCGAGTACATCGAAGCCGTCTATCCGGAGAACCGGTTGATGCCGCAGGATCCCTATGCCGCGGCCAAGGTGCGCGAGTTGATTCTGTACAGCGAACTGCATCTTGAATTGGTTGCCCGTCAGCTCTACCCTGAGGCGTTTTTTGGCGGCAAGGTCAGTGATGAAATCAAGGATCGAACACGCAAGCTGCTGCAAAAGGGTGCGGTTGCATTTGCCAGCCTCGTCAGGTTCTCGCCGTTCATCGCAGGGCCGGAATTGACGCTGGCCGACTGCGCGGCCATCGTGCATCTGCCCTTGATCAGCAGCGCCAGCAAATTGATTTACGGCGAAGATGTGCTGGCGGCATTGCCGGTAAAGGATTACCTCCGGCAGATGAACGAGCGACCGACCGTGAAGGCCGTCAATGCGGATCGAAAGGCTAACACCGAACTCATGCTGGCAGCGCGCGCCGCGAAAAAATAAGCGGGGACGAATGCGCCGTCAGCGCCGGACCTGCAGCGCGCCCGGATTGACGATGTTGGTCGGCGTGCCCTTGATGAAGTTGACCACGTTGTCGAAGGCGGCGCCGAAGTACATTTCATAGCTGTCGAGTTCGACATAGCCGATGTGCGGCGTGCAGATGCAGTTCTCGATGCGCAGCAGGGCCTGGCCCTGCAGAATCGGCTCGGTCTCGAAGACGTCGACTGCCGCCATGCCAGGCCGACCACGGTTGAGTGCGCTGATCAGGGCCTCGGGCTCAATTAGTTCGGCGCGCGATGTGTTGACCAGCAGCGCAGTCGGCTTCATGCGTGCCAGGTCATCGAGCCGAACGATCCCACGCGTTTCATCGAGCAGGCGAAGATGCAACGTCAGCACATCGCATTGGGCAAAGAACTCATCTTGGCTGCCGGCGGCAGAAAATCCGTCCAGTTGCGCGCGTTCGCGCGAGGCGGCGCGTCCCCAGATCAGCACGTTCATGCCGAAGGCTTTGCCATAGCCCGCGATCAGCTGCCCGATTCTTCCGTAGCCCCAGACGCCGAGCGTTCGTCCCTTGAGGACGGTTCCCAAACCGAAGTTCGGTGGCATGGAGCCGGCCTTGAAGCCCGACTGCTGCCAGGCGCCGTGTTTGAGGTTGCCGATGTACTGCGGCAGGCGCCGTGAGGCGGCCATGATCAGCGCCCAGGTCAATTCCGCCGGCGCTACCGGCGAGCCGGTTCCTTCGGCCACCGCGATGCCGTGTTCGGTGCAGGCGTTGACATCGATGTGGGAGCCGACGCGTCCGGTCTGCACCACGAGTTTGAGTTTTGGCAGTTTTTCGATGAGCTGGCGCGGCAAATGGGTTCGCTCGCGGTTGAGCACGATCACGTCAGCGTCCTTCAGGCGAACCGACAGCTGACCAAGGCCCTTGACCGTGTTGGTGTAGACCTTGGCTTGGTAGGGTTCCAGTTTGGCGGCGCAGTCGAGCTTGCGAACCGCATCCTGGTAATCGTCAAGAATCACAATATTCATAGCGTGCGATTGTGCCTCGGCATTGAGCCGCCCGGCACCGCCACCCGAATGAATAGTGTTCAGTGCCGGGTTGCTTCCCGCGCTGCGAGCCGATCCAGTTCCGCGCAGACGTCGGCCATGCGGCCGGAAATTCGCAGGCGCCCGACTTGCGCGGGCGCCTGGTCGGCTTCCAGAATGCGCACGATTCGCAGCGGCCGGCTCATGGAATGACGGGTCGGATCGGGCTGCACGTGTCGTGCTGAACAAGGGCCGATGGTCGTGGACGATGCGTTGCCCAGTGCGCCATGCCAGGCTTTGCCGGAAGGCGCGCAATGACCCGTTGCCGCCGGCATGAGCCAGCGCCAGAGGCCTTGCAAGGGTGTCAGAACGGCGGAAACGGCAATCAGTGCTGTGCTCATGGGAATTTTTCTGTCGGAAGTAGTGTTGTTGTCTACATCAGCATGGTGTTGCGGATCAGACCGACGGCCAGGCCTTCTATCTCGAACGGTTCACCGGGTTCGACCACGATGGTCTGGTAATCGGGGTTTTCGGGGTGCAGTTCGATCAGGTTCTTGTTGCGCCGAAAACGCTTGACGGTCACTTCATCACCGAGACGGGCCACCACAATCTGGCCGTTCTTGGCGTCCTTGGTTGCCTGCACCGCGAGCAGGTCGCCATCCATGATGCCGGCATCGCGCATCGACATGCCGCGCACCTTGAGCAGGTAGTCGGGCTTGCGCTGGAACAGGCTGCTTTCCAGGTAATAGGTCTGGTCGATATGCTCTTGCGCGAGAATGGGGGAGCCGGCTGCGACCCGTCCGATCAGGGGCAGGGCCAACTGCGCCAGACTGGGCAGTTGAAAGGAGTACTGCTTGTTGCGCGATTCGTTGATGGAGCGCAGTGCTTCGCTCTTGAGGCGAATGCCGCGCGACGTGCCGCTGACCAGTTCGATCACGCCTTTGCGCGCGAGGGCCTGCAAGTGCTCTTCAGCGGCGTTGGCCGACTTGAAGCCCAATTCTGTGGCAATCTCGGCCCGTGTGGGTGGCGCACCGGTGCGGGCGATGGCGCTTTGAATCAGGTCCAGAATTTGCTGCTGGCGGGCTGTCAGTTTGGGGCTTTCAAGCATGGCGACTCCTCGGAAGTTGGATGGGTCTCGCTGTGGGTCTGTACACACTGTTTCGATATCCAGTACCTGTATTTTTAACCAGTTTTTGAAAGTGTGCAAGTGGCAACTGAAACTAATTCGAAAAAGCTTGTCGTTCTGGGCACCGGCGGCACGATTGCCGGGACGGCCAGCAGTGCTTCAGACAATCTCGGTTACATCGCGGCGCAGATCGGCGTCGCGCAGTTGCTGGAGGCGCTACCTGGCGTCACTCAGGTTCTGGCCGGTCGTACCCTGCTGGCGGAGCAGGTCGCGCAACTCGACAGCAAGGACATGCGTTTTGACGTCTGGCAGACGCTGGTCAAGCGGGTCGCTTTTCATTTGGCTCAGCCGGATGTGCAAGGCATTGTCATCACCCACGGCACCGATACGCTGGAGGAAACTGCTTACTTCCTGCATGCCGTATTGCCGGCCGCGCTGCTGTCCGCCAAACCCGTGGTGTTGACCTGCGCCATGCGTCCGGCCTCCAGCGCAGCGCCTGACGGGCCTCAGAACCTGCTCGACGCCCTGGCGGTCGCGGGCAACGCAGGCGCGTGTGGCGTGATGGTCGTCTGTGCCGGCGTGATTCATGGCGCGGTGGATGTGCAAAAGATCCATCCGTATCGGCTTGACGCTTTCAACTCGGGTGACGCCGGCGCTGTCGGCTATGTCGAGGAATCGCAGGTTCGCCGGGTGCGAAGCTGGCCCGGCGCCGCGGCCGGGATGGCCGCCGGTTTGATCAACAGAGTTGCACAGGCGAGCCAATGGCCGCGCGTCGAGATCGTGATGAATTACGCGGGTGCGACGGGCGCTATCGTCGATGCGCTGGTCTTGAATGCAGGCGCGGTAACCCATGGCAGGGACCCGCATGCCGGCACAGCGGTGCGTGGTCTGGTTGTCGCCGCGACCGGCAATGGCACCGTGCACCAGGACCTGGAAGCCGCTCTGCGCCGGGCGCAGTTGGCGGGCGTTACTGTGGTGCTGGCAACCCGCTGTGCCAGCGGACGCGTCTTGGCCAGGGCCGACGCGCCGTTTCCCGACTCTCAGGGACTCTCGCCCGTGAAAGCCAGGGTCGCTTTGATGCTGAGTTTGATGGTGTGATCAGCCGGCCAGCGCAGCGAACGCGCGGGCCGTGATTTCGTCCACACCGCCGGTGCCGCTGATGGCGCGGTACTTCGGTGCATTCACCGGATCGGCCTTGGCCCAGCTGGCGTAATAATCGACCAGCGGACGCGTCTGCGCGCTGTAGACGTCGAGCCGCTTCTTGACGGTTTCTTCCTTGTCATCGTCGCGCTGAATCAGCGGCTCGCCCGTGATGTCGTCGACACCCGCCACCTTTGGCGGATTGAACTTGACGTGGTAGGTGCGGCCCGAGGCGGCATGCGAGCGCCGCCCGCTCATGCGCTCGATGATGGCGTCGAATGGCACGTCGATCTCCAGCACGTAGTCGAGCTTGACGCCGGCTTCCTTCATGGCGTCGGCCTGCGGGATGGTGCGCGGAAAACCGTCAAACAGGAAGCCTGCTGCGCAGTCGGGTTGGGCAATGCGCTCCTTCACCAGGTTGATGATCAGGTCGTCGCTGACCAGTCCGCCGGAATCCATGATCTTCTTCGCTTGCACGCCCAGCGGCGTGCCGGCCTTGACCGCGGCGCGCAGCATGTCACCGGTGGAGATTTGCGGAATTGAGTATTTCTGGCAGATGAAGGTGGCTTGGGTACCTTTGCCGGCGCCGGGCGCGCCCAACAGAATGAGTCTCATGGATGTCCTTAGGAATAGTATGAAAATCAGTCGGCATGCAAGCGTCCGCCATGCCTTGTTGCGCAGAAGAATAGCATGCTCCAGCAACTGCCTGGCTTACACGCACGCTCCCTCACGCGTTGAACAGCCGGCGCACCCGTTCCAGGTCTTCTGGTGTGTCGACCCCGGGGCCGGGTGCCTGCGCGGCGACATGGACTGCGATGCGGTGGCCATGCCACAGTGCGCGCAATTGCTCCAGCGCTTCGGTCATCTCCATCGGCGCTTGCGGCAGATTCGGAAACTGGCGCAGGAAGCCGACGCGGTAACCGTAGATGCCGATGTGGCGCAGCGGCGCCGGGCTTGGCAGGCGGTCGGGCTGATCGCGCCAGTAAGGGATGGTTGCTCGGCTGAAGTAGAGCGCCATGCCCTGGGCGTCGAGCACCACCTTCACCACATTGGGGTTGCTGAACTCCGCCAGGTTGTCGATGGCGTGGGCCGCCGTGCTCATGCTGGCCTGCGGCTGTTCGATGAGCAGTTGGGCGACGCTGCCCACCAGCGCGGGGTCGATCAACGGCTCATCACCCTGCACGTTGATGACGATCTCGTGCTCGGCCAGCCCCAGCAAATGGCAGGCCTCGGCCAGGCGGTCACTGCCCGACGGATGGTCGGTACGGGTCAATATCGCTTCGATGCCATGGGGCTGACAGGCCGAAACGATCGCAGGGCTGTCTGCGGCGACGACGACGCGGACCTTGCCGTTTGCCGTCGTCAGTGTCGCTACGCGCTGCGCTACACGCACCACCATCGGCATCCCGCCGATGTCGGCCAGCGGCTTGTTCGGCAGGCGCGTCGATGCCAGGCGCGCCGGAATGAGAACGGTAAAACTCAAAGGCCGAGTTCCTCGTCGCTAAGGGGCCGGGCTTCACCTTCCAGCAGGATAGGAATGCCGTCACGCACGGGATAGGCCAGGCGCGCGCTGCGTGAAGTCAGCTCCTGCTTGTCTCGGTTGTATTCGAGAGGCCCCTTGGTGACGGGGCAAACCAGTAGTTCAAGAAGTCTTGTGTCCATGGCCAGATGATAGCGTCGGCTGCGACGGTGCCGCGAGCAGAGGTGCCAGCCGGGCGTCAAGTTCTGCCAGGAAGCCCGCTTCCGGCGTGACGATCAGGGGGACAGCCAGCGCGTCGGGCTGCCTGTGCCACAGCTTGACGGCGTCCTTTTCGGTGCAAAGCACCGTCCAGTGCTTGTGGTCCGCGGCCACCCAGCCGGCAAAGTCATCGTGATCCGGCAAGGCGATGGTCTGATCCAGGACCAGCCCCTGCGCGCGCAGCATCGCAAAGAAATCCTCCGGCTTGGCGATGGCGGCGACGGCCAGCAAGGGACTCGCCCCGCGTTGTGTCAACTGTTCCAGCGCGACTTGGCTCTGGTCTGCGCGCACGGCATAGGGGGCGAGGGCACGCGGCGCCGTGAAACCGGCGAATGCCGGCTGGGTGCCGCTATGCAGAATCAGGTCCACCGGGCGTGGCCAGGTTTCACGCAGCGGGCCGGCTGGCAGCAACAGGCCGTTGCCGACGCCGCGATCGTCAAAGACACAGATATCCAGATCGCGCTGCAGAGCCAGATGCTGCAGACCGTCATCACAGATGATGACCTGGGTTTGCGCACGGCGCGCCAGCAGGGCGCGGGCTGCTTCGATGCGCCGGCAGGCGACGAATACCGGCGCGCCGGTGCTGCGCTGGATCAGCGCCGGTTCGTCGCCGACGTCTCCGGTCACGCTGTCTTGAAGCACTTCCTGGCAATCGCGGGACGCGCGGCCATAGCCGCGCGAGATCACCCCGACGCGCAAACCACGTGCCTGCAGGTGCCGCACCAGGGCGATCACGACCGGTGTCTTGCCCGATCCACCGGCGACCACATTGCCCACCACGATCACCGGGACGGGAACGCGCTCCGAGCGCAGCCAGCCGATCCAGTACAGGCCACGGCGCAGGGCGGCCAGCGAGCCAAACAAAAGCGAGATCGGCCACAGCAGCCAGCTCAGCGGTCCGCGATGGGTCCAGGCGCTGGTCAGGCAGCGCTGCAACGTCATACGTTGCGCCGGCTGCTGCATGGGCTAACGGGAGCCCGCCTGGGCCGAAGACTGGGTGGCAAAGGTGATCTGGATCAGGCCGGAACGGCGCGCCGCCTCCATGACGGTGACCACGGATTGGTGTGTCGCATTGGCATCGGCGCTGATGATCACGACCGAGTCCTTGCCGGCCTTGGCACCGTCGAGCAGGGCGCGCGCCAACGCGTCAACATTGCGCTCCACCAGAGGAACCTTGTTGACCGAGTAAGCGCCGTCGCTGCTCACGCCGACCAGCACTTCTTTCGGATAGTCGCGCTGCGCCGTGGCATCGGCAACCGGAAGCTTGAGTTGCAGTTCCGTGAACTTGCTGTAGGTGGTGGACAGCATCAGAAAGATCAGCACGACCAGCAGCACGTCGATGAACGGGATCAGGTTGATCTCGGGCTCTTCGCGG
This sequence comes from uncultured beta proteobacterium, assembly GCA_903828665.1. Lineage (GTDB taxonomy): Bacteria > Pseudomonadota > Gammaproteobacteria > Burkholderiales > Burkholderiaceae_C > Rhodoferax. The sequence goes on along the minus strand of CAIKMZ010000086.1, from coordinate 60,171 downwards.
GTACGGGAGCGAAAGTTCATGGTGCCCTACTTGCGCAGCGTGTTGAGGTGGCGCGCCAGCCGTTCCGAAGCGAGTTCCAGGGTCAGGAGGTAGGCGTCCACCGTAGCCCGGAAGTAGCGCCAGAAGATCAAGGACGGAATCGCAATGATCAGGCCAAAAGCCGTGTTGTACAGCGCCACCGAAATGCCGTGCGCCAACTGCGCCGGGTTGCCACCGGTGGCCCCGCCGGCCGAGGTCTGTGAACCGAAGATCTCGATCATGCCGACCACAGTGCCGAACAAGCCCATCAGCGGGGCCGCCGACGCAATCGTCGCCAGGGCGCTGAGGTAGCGCTCGAGCCGGTGCGCGACCACGCGCCCGGTTCCTTCCATGCCGGAGCGAAGATCATCTTCGCTGCAGCGCGGGTTGAGGCTAAGCATGCGCAAGCCACTGGCCAGCACCTCGCCGAGCGCCGAGTTCTGCGCCAGTTGCGTGATCACCTCGGGCGCCGGCACCGCCGTGCGCGAGACGTTCAGCACCTCTTCGAGCAGCCGGGGCGGGGCGATCTTGGCGGTTCTGAGGCTGACGAAGCGTTCGATGACCAACGCCAGTGCGAGGATCGAACAACCCATGAGCGGCCAGATCGGCCAGCCGGCCGCTTGTATGATTGAAAACAAATGAAATCTCCACGCACATGAAAGGCCTTGCGATTATGTCCCACACGGCTGTTTTTTCAGTGCTGTTCGCCGAACTGCGGGCGCAATGTGCTGCGCTTCGTGTTCAGTTAAACCCACAAAAACTGTGGATAAGTTTGTGAAGAACTGGACCGGGAACCCTGTCCAAGTCGCATGGGCTGTGGCGTTTGACACTTTGATGACAAATCAAGCAGCAAAATATCAAACGAAATCAAATACTTGCAACGTAACGTCTGGCTTTGGACGGGGTCTTGCCCGGCTTGCCAGGAAGCCGGTTGGTGGTGGAGCATTCGCGGGTGCAGACCCGCACGACAAGCTGAATTGAGCCATGGCAGAAATCAATCAAGCTGAGTCTGCGCCCAGGATCTGGCAGGTCGGAGCCCTGTGTCGCGCCGTTGCCGATGCACTCGACGCAAGATTCAATCCCCTGGCCGTGCGCGGGGAAATCTCGGGATTTTCCCGGGCGACGAGCGGACACTGCTATTTCTCCATCAAGGACGAAACGGGACAGATTCGCTGCGCCATGTTTCGCCGGGCTGCCAGCCTGCTGGACTTTTCACCCCGTGACGGTGAAATGGTCGAGTTGCGGGGGCGTCTGGGCGTTTACGAGCCGCGCGGCGACTTGCAACTGATTGTCGAAAGCATGAGCCGCGCCGGTGCAGGCGCCTTGTTCGAGCAGTTCCTCAAGCTCAAGGCCAAGCTGGAAGCACAGGGTTTGTTCGACCCCGCCCACAAGCGCCCGCTGCCGATAATGCCCAGGGGCATCGGCGTGGTGACGTCGCGCGGCGCCGCCGCGCTTCATGATGTTGTGACGACCCTGCAACGGCGTGTGCCCCATATCCCGGTGCTGCTGGCGCCGGCTTCCGTTCAGGGCAGCAACGCGCCGCAGGAATTGGCGGCCGCGCTGTCGAGTCTCTATTTGCTCACACAGGACGGACGCGACCAGCGGCCAGTTGCGAGCCGCGACTCGGCGACGCATCCGGCGCCGGCAGGCCCGGTCATCGATGTCATCCTGCTGGTGCGCGGCGGCGGCTCGATGGAGGATCTGTGGGCCTTCAATGACGAGCAACTCGTGCGCACGCTGGCGCAAAGCCCGGTTCCGGTGGTCTGCGGCGTGGGGCATGAAACCGACTTCACGCTGGCGGATTTTGTGGCGGACGTGCGGGCGCCCACGCCAACGGCCGCCGCCGAGCTGGTGGCACAGCCGCGCGAGGCCTGGCTCGGTGCGCTCGATGCGTTGGCGCGTCGTCTGCAGGACGCGGCGTACCGGCGCCTTGATCAGCACAACCAGCAGCTTGACTTGACGGCCTCACGCCTGGGGCGTCCGTCGGCCCGCGTCGGACAACAGCGCCTGCGGCTGGCCGCCACTGCGCAGCGCCTGCAATTCCTGTCAGAACAACTGCTGCGACAAAGACGGCAGTCCGTGCAGCAAATGCAGGCGTCGTTGCCGCAAGCCGTGCAGCGCGGACTGAGCCGCAGCGCCGAACGACTGCAGCGGGCCGAACTCCAGCTCGGCCTGCTCGACCCGTCCCTGGTCCTGCAGCGGGGTTATGCCTGGCTGACCAATACGCAGGGCGGAACCATCACCGGTGTCGGTCAGACGGGTGTCGGTCAGGCACTGAGGGCTACCCTTGCCGACGGTGAGCTTGATTTAACCGTAACCGCCCTAAGTTAAACAATGTTTCTACAATCGCCCCTTCGCTCACCAACCCACGAGGATCTCATGGAACACACTTTGCCCCCCCTGCCATTCGCGATCGACGCGCTGGCGCCGCATTATTCGAAAGAAGCCCTCGAATACCACCATGGCAAGCACCACAACGCGTATGTCGTGAATCTCAACAACCTGCAAAAGGGGACCGAGTTCGAAAGCATGTCGCTGGAAGAGATCATCAAGAAGTCCAGCGGTGGTGTCTACAACAATTCGGCGCAGATCTGGAACCACACATTCTTCTGGAATTGCATGAAGCCCGCCGGTGGTGGCGAACCCTCAGGCGCGCTGGCCGCTGCCATCAACGCCAAGTGGGGCACCTATGCAGCGTTCCGTGAAGCCTTTGTCAAATCGGCCGTCGGCAATTTCGGCTCCGGCTGGACTTGGCTGGTGAAGAAGCCCGATGGTTCTGTGGATATCGTCAACATGGGCCCCGCCGGGACGCCACTGACGACGGCCGACAAGGCGCTGCTCACCGTGGACGTCTGGGAACACGCGTACTACATCGATTACCGCAATATGCGTCCCAAGTTTGTTGAGACCTTCCTCGACAAACTGGCGAACTGGAGCTTTGCCGAAGCCAACTTCGCCTGATCGGCAGCATCCGTCAAAGACAGGCCACCGCCAGCGGTGGCTTTTTTTTGGCAACGGCCCTAGTGGCTCTTGAACGGCGCACCGCCGAGCTTGAAACCGGCCTTGATGCCCTTCTTGCCGAACCAGCCCTGGTTCATTTCGAGCACATAGCGAACCGGCTGGCTCGAGCAGTGGGAGTCGGTGGACTGCGGCTTCATGTCGGCTAGATTGACGATGGTCCCGTCATCGGCGACGAAGGCGGCCGTCAGTGGCACCAGGGTATTTTTCATCCAGAAACACTGCTGGCTGGCTTGTTCGAATACGAACAGCATGCCTTCGGTTTGCGGCAGGTCCTTGCGAAACATGAGCCCGGTCGCGCGCTGTTGTTCCGTGCTGGCAACCTGGGTGTCGATCAGATGCATGCCTGCGGAAATCTTGATGCGGGGCAGATCCATTTGTGGCGCATTTTGGGCATGGGCCAGGTTGCCCAGTGCCATGATGCAGGCGATCAATGCGATGGCTGTTTGTTTCATGGCGTCATTTTGCTGCAAGTGAATGAGGGATCAGTCTGGCGCAAACAAAAAAAAGCCCGCTTGCGCGGGCCTTTTGGTCAGGTCCAGAAGCAGGGCTTCTGGATTGACTATTACTTCGAAGCAGCAGCAGCGGGCTTCTTGGCAGCTTTTTCAGCCTTTGCAGCCTTCTTGGCAGCAGCCTTTTCAGCCTTTGCAGCCTTGGCGGCGGCAGCCTTTTCAGCCTTGGCGGCCTTGGCATCAGCCTTGGCAGCCGGAGCAGCAGCTTCCTTGGCGGCCGGAGCAGCAGCAGGAGCAGCAGCAGCGGGAGCAGCAGCAGCAGCGGGAGCAGCAGCCTTGGCGGGTGCAGCAGCGGGAGCGGCAGCTTGGGCAAACGCGCCAGCGGCGAAGAGACCAGCAACCAAGACGGCGAGAAGTTTGTTCATTTTCAGTATTCCTTGAGATAACGTTATTTCAGAAAGTCCCCCCATGCATGAGAGGTCGCTCCATAACGGGGCTGGTTCGCCGCCGGTTGACAGAAAGGGACAAAAAAGTCGCACTAAAATTCGCCGACAGCTTCAAATCAAGGTGATGCGGCCATTTTTCTGTCGAATCGGCAGCAAAAAGGCGCGCAATTCTGAACTCACTTATGGAGATCCGACCTATGTACCAGCACATCAAGGTTCCCGCTCAAGGCCAGAAGATCACTGTCAACGCCGATATGTCACTGCATGTACCGGACGAGCCGATCATTCCGTTCATCGAGGGCGACGGCACAGGTCTGGATATCACGCCGGTGATGATCAAGGTGGTGGACGCGGCGGTCGCCAAGGCCTATGGCGGCAAACGGAAGATTCACTGGATGGAGGTGTACGCCGGTGAGAAGTCGACCAAGGTCTACGGCCCCGATGTCTGGCTGCCCGAAGAAACACTGCAGGCGCTGCGCGAATATGTGGTTTCGGTCAAGGGACCGCTGACGACGCCCGTTGGCGGCGGTATCCGGTCCCTGAACGTGGCTTTGCGCCAAGAACTGGACCTGTATGTCTGCCTGCGCCCGATCCAATATTTTGACGGCGTCCCCAGCCCCGTGAAAGAGCCGCACAAGACCGATATGGTGATCTTCCGTGAAAATTCGGAAGACATTTACGCCGGCATCGAGTTCGAGGCGGAGTCCGACAAGGCGCGCAAGCTCATCAAGTTCCTGCAGGACGAAATGGGCGTTACCAAGATCCGCTTCCCTAAGACATCGGGCATCGGCATCAAGCCGGTATCGCGCGAGGGCACCGAGCGTCTGGTGCGCAAGGCGATCCAGTACGCCATCGATAACGACAAGCCAAGCGTCACCATTGTGCACAAGGGCAACATCATGAAGTACACCGAGGGGGGCTTCCGCGACTGGGCGTATGGGCTGGCACAGAAGGAATTCGGCGCTGAACCGATCGACGGCGGACCCTGGTGCAAGTTCAGAAACCCGAAGACCGGCAAGGAAATTATCGTGAAGGACAGCATTGCCGACGCTTTCCTGCAGCAAATCCTGCTGCGACCCGCCGAATACAGCGTGATTGCAACCTTGAACCTCAATGGCGACTACATTTCAGACGCCCTGGCTGCGCAGGTCGGCGGCATTGGCATTGCGCCGGGCGCCAACCTGTCGGATTCGGTGGCCTGCTTCGAGGCCACGCACGGCACCGCGCCCAAATACGCCGGCAAGGATTATGTAAACCCGGGTTCTGAAATCCTGTCCGCCGAGATGATGCTGCGGCACATGGGCTGGATCGAAGCGGCCGACCGGATCATCCGTTCCATGAAGAAGTCCATCAACAGCAAGAAGGTGACCTACGACTTTGCCCGTCTGATGGACGGTGCGACACAGGTCAGTTGCTCCGGCTTCGGCCAGGTCATGATCGACAACATGTAGAGGCCCGTTGGCAGCGGCGGGCCAGGGCCCGTTCTGTGAACTCCGCAACCGCCCAAGCCTTGGTCTTGGGCGGTTTTTTGCTTCTGGCGCTTGAATCCGGGATAAACGGCACCAAATCCCGTTCCAGGCATCCTGTTTTGGCGCCCCCGATAGAATGAAAGCATGGCAACCAAAACTCCTGTGACCCCTCCTGTTCCACCGGTTCAAACACCCGATCGGGATGAGGGCGGCTCAGTGGTGCTGGAGCGGCGAACGCAGAAGGTTCAGCCGCCGCAGATGTACCAGGTCGTGATGCTCAATGACGACTACACGCCGATGGAGTTTGTCGTCGTGGTGATCCAGGAATTCTTCGGCAAGGATCTTGAAGCGGCGACGCAGATCATGCTCAAGATCCACGTGGACGGAAAAGGTGTTTGCGGCGTCTATTCCAGGGATGTGGCCGCGACCAAGGTGGATCAGGTTCTCGATGCGGCGGCCAAGGCGGGGCACCCGCTGCAGTGCATCAGCGAACCAGCCGAGTTGTGAAGTCTGCCGTGAAGCCATCCGGGCGGCGCATGCGGGCAAGTGCGCTGGTCAAGGGATTTCACGGCGCTGCGCAAGTGATATTGAAATCGGATTACAGTTAAACATCGAAGCTAGGGAAGAAAAGGAAATCACATGATTGCCCAGGAATTGGAAGTCAGCCTACACATGGCTTTTGTCGAGGCGCGCCAACAGCGTCACGAGTTCATCACGGTCGAGCATTTGCTGCTCGCCCTGCTGGACAACCCGAGCGCTGCCGAGGTGCTGCGCGCCTGTTCCGCCAATATTGACGATCTGCGCAAGTCCCTATCGAACTTCATCAAGGACAACACGCCGCAGGTCGCCGGGACCGACGATGTCGATACGCAACCGACGCTGGGTTTTCAGCGCGTGATCCAGCGCGCCATCATGCATGTGCAGTCCACCGGCAGCGGCAAGAAGGAAGTGACCGGGGCCAATGTGCTGGTCGCGATCTTCGGCGAAAAGGATTCCCATGCGGTCTATTACCTGCATCAGCAGGGGGTGACCCGGCTCGACGTCGTCAATTTCATTGCCCACGGCATCAAGAAAAGCGATCCGACGGATGCCGGAAAGCCCAGCGAAGCGCCGGTCGAAAGTGACGAATCGGGTGGCGAAAAGAACGAGAAGCAGTCGCCGCTCGAGCAGTATACGCAGAACCTGAACCAGCTCGCCAAGGAAGGCAAGATCGACCCCTTGATCGGACGTGAGTACGAAGTCGAGCGCGTGATCCAGATCCTGTGCCGCCGGCGCAAGAACAACCCGCTTCTGGTGGGTGAGGCCGGTGTCGGCAAGACCGCCATCGCCGAGGGCCTGGCCTGGCGCATCACGCAAAAGGACGTGCCCGAGATCCTGGCCGAAGCGATCGTCTATTCGCTCGACATGGGGGCCTTGCTCGCCGGCACGAAATACCGCGGCGATTTCGAACAGCGCCTCAAGGGCGTGCTCAAGTCCCTCAAGGACAAGCCCCATGCCATCCTGTTCATCGACGAAATCCATACGCTGATCGGCGCCGGCGCGGCGTCGGGCGGCACGCTGGACGCGTCGAATTTGCTCAAGCCAGGCCTGAGCTCCGGTGCGCTCAAGTGCATCGGCGCCACGACCTTCACCGAGTACCGGGGCATCTTCGAGAAGGATGCTGCGCTCTCCAGGCGCTTCCAGAAGGTGGACGTCGTCGAGCCGACGATCGAGCAGACGGTCGAGATCCTCAAGGGCCTGAAGTCCCGCTTCGAAGAGCACCACAACGTCAAGTACGCGGTGGCAGCACTGCAGGCGGCTGCCGAACTGAGCGCCAAGTACATCAACGACCGGCATTTGCCCGACAAGGCGATCGATGTCATCGACGAAGCCGGCGCAGCGCAGAGAATCCTGCCGCCATCTAAGCGCAAGAAGATCATCAGCAAGTCCGAGGTCGAGGACATCGTGGCCAAGATCGCCCGCATCCCGCCCGCCAATGTCTCGAATGACGATCGCGGCAAGCTCAAGACGCTGGACCGCGACCTCAAAAACGTGGTATTCGGGCAGGACAAGGCGATCGACATGCTGGCTTCGGCCGTCAAGATGGCGCGCTCCGGCCTGGGCAAGGGCGACAAGCCGATCGGCTCCTTCCTGTTCAGCGGCCCCACCGGCGTCGGCAAGACCGAGGCCGCCAAGCAGCTGGCCTACATCATGGGCATCGATCTGATCCGCTTCGACATGAGCGAGTACATGGAGCGCCATGCCGTGAGCCGCCTGATCGGCGCGCCGCCGGGCTACGTCGGTTTTGACCAAGGCGGCCTGCTGACCGAAGCCGTGACCAAGAAGCCGCACTGTGTGCTGCTGCTCGATGAAATCGAGAAGGCGCACCCGGACATCTTCAACGTGCTGCTGCAGGTGATGGACCACGGTGCGCTCACCGACAACAACGGGCGCAAGGCCGACTTCCGCAACGTCATCATCATCATGACGACCAACGCCGGCGCCGAGGCATTGAACAAGTCCGTCATGGGCTTCACCAACGAGCGCCAGGTCGGCGACGAGATGGCGGACATCAAACGCCTGTTCACGCCCGAGTTCCGCAACCGGCTCGATGCCATCGTCAGCTTCAAGGCGCTCGATGAAGTCGTCATCATGCGCGTGGTCGACAAGTTCCTGCTGCAACTCGAAGCGCAGCTGGCCGACAAGAAAGTCGACGTCACCTTCACCGACAAGCTGCGCAAGCATCTGGCCAAGAAGGGCTTCGACCCGCTCATGGGCGCACGTCCGATGCAGCGCCTGATCCAGGACACGATCCGGCGCGCGCTGGCCGATGAACTGCTGTTCGGACGCCTCACCGACGGCGGCCGCTTGACGGTCGATGTCGACGACGCGGATGAGAGCAAGACTGAAATCCTGCTCGACATCCAGCCCCTGCCGAAGAAGGAAGGCAAGGCCAAACCGGAATCACAAGAGGTTGCGGCTGGTTGAGCCTGGTTTGAAGTCACCGCGCTCCCTTGCCTCGGCGCTGGCAGCCGGTTTCGCGCTGGCGCTCTGCCTGCTTCTCGCGGCCTGCGCCGTGGCGCCAACGTCGGCGCCTGTGCCCGAGCCGGCACCAGTCGTTACGCCGATCCCGAAAAAGCCACCCCGGATCGGCTTGGCGCTGGGAGGCGGCGCCGCGCGTGGTTTTGCCCACATTGGCGTGATCCAGATGCTCGAAGAAGCGGGCATCCGTCCCGGTCTTGTCGTCGGCACCTCGGCTGGCAGTGTGGTGGCCGCGCTCTATGCCAGCGGCAAGAGCGGCGCGCAATTACAGCAGGTGGCCGAGGCCATGGACGAGGCCGCTTTCACCGACTGGACGCTGCCCATCTTCAGTCGCGGCATGCTGCGCGGCGCGGCGCTGGCGCGCTACATCAGCGCGCAGGTCAACGGGCGTCTGATCGAGAGCATGCCCTTGCCGCTGGGCATCGTGGCGACCGATCTGAACAGCGGCCAGGGCATGCTGTTCCAGCGCGGCGACACGGCCACCGCCGTGCGCGCTTCGAGTGCCGTGCCGGCCATCTTTCAGCCCGTCCGGATTGCCGGACGCGACTATGTGGACGGCGGCCTGGTGTCACCGGTGCCCGTGCGCTACGCGCGCCAGATGGGCGCCGAACTGATCATCGCCGTGGACATTTCAGACGCACCGGAGAGCAACGCGGCCAGCGACACGCTGCAGATCCTGCTGCAGACGTTTTCCATCATGAGCAAGAGCATCAACACCTTCGAGTTGCGCGAAGCCGACGTCGTGGTTCGCCCGGCACTGCTCGGTGTTTCCAGCGCAGATTTTGGCGCGCGCCGCAGCGCCATCGAAGCGGGCCGGGCCGCGATGCGCGCCGCGCTGCCGCAACTGCGGGCCGCCTTGCTGCGGCATTAGGACGCCTTCACCTTTCGTGCTTGAGGGTGGCAAACGCGACTGGATCGATCGATGGGCCTGCTGCGAAAGTGATTTGCGGCTGTGCCCGTGCGCAGCGATCAGATTTCCCATATGCACCTGGGTTCTGATCGTCGATGTGGCCAGCACTTGCCGCAGCGACGACAACAGCGACATGTCGCCAGTGAAGATGGCGGCCGTGGCAGGCATGCCGGTATCGGCGTCGAGATAGCGCAAGGTCAATGGCTGGACATCGGTGCGCGAGCGGATGGCGCCTTCAAAGATGTTGGCGTGAAAGCTGCCCACCTCAGCGCCGTCGCTGCTGGTGCCCTCGGGAAACGCGACTACGGTGGTTCCCTGCCCGAAGGCGTCCACGGTGCTGTCGACCATGGCATGGGCCGACCGTGCCGAGGCGCGGTCGACAAAGATGGTCTGGCAGGCCTGTGCCATGGCGCCAATCAGTGGCCAGCGCCGGACCTCGGACTTGGCAACGAAGATGCCGGGCATCAGTGACTGAATGACGAGCACGTCAAGCCATGAAACGTGATTGGCAACCACAAGGCCGGCAAAGTTCGCGGGCGCCAGTTTGTTGCACACGACTTCAACTTCCAGGACCTGCAGTACCCTTCGGGCCCAGCCTTGTATCGCCTCGAGCCTTTTATCCTGTTGTAGTTGCGGAAATTGCCGGCGCAGCAGAAACCCGCCACGGATGAACTCGATCGCCAAACGCAGCAGTTTGACGAGTTGGAAGCTGCGACCAGCGACGCGTACGGTTGCGCTTGTCGTGCTTGGCGCTATGGGTTGGTTAAGCATGACTCGCATCGTTCTATTGCGTGCGACGGATTTGAAAGCGTGCGCGCTGCAGGGCGAAGAACTCGAGCAGGCCCCAGATCATGCAGGCCGGGATGGCTACGATGCGAAAGTAGGTGGTTTGATTTGGCATGATGAGCGAGGGTGTTTGTTCCGGTTGCTTGCACCACAAGTTACACGCGCTGTGTGACAGCGCCGTGTCAGTGCCGAATTACGACGCGGCACGATTCGCAGCTTGTCGGATCGGCCTTTGCGCCGCTATGCTAGGCCGCCATGAGCCATGCCCCATTACCTGAACTGCAGGCCGTGCAGCGCATTATTGAGTTGGGGGCGGGCCGGCTTGAATCGCGTGTTGTGTGCCAGGTCGATCTGCCCGGCGGCGCCAGCTATCCGGTTCATGTCATCACACTGGGCAACCCGTCGCTCGAGGTGCCGGCGGTCGGCTATTTTGGCGGCGTGCATGGGCTGGAGCGCATCGGCTCGGGTGTCGTGATTGCCTATCTGCAAAGTCTCGTCATGCGCCTGCAATGGGACAGCGCGCTGCACAGGCAGCTTGAATCGGTGCGGCTGGTTTTCATGCCCCTGGTCAACCCCGGCGGCATGGCGCTGGGCACCCGGGCCAACCCCCATGGTGTGGACCTGATGCGCAACGCGCCGGTACAGGCGCAGGAGTCGGTGCCATTTCTCGTCGGCGGTCAACGCATCAGCGCCGGACTGCCGTGGTACCGCGGCCCACGTAATGGCGCGATGGAAATCGAGAATCAGGCCGTCTGCGATGTAGTCAACACCGAGCTCCTCAACCGCGATTTCAGCCTGAGCGTGGATTGCCATTCCGGCTTTGGCAGCAGTGATCGCATCTGGTTTCCGTTTGCCTACAAGCGCGAACCGATTGCCCACCTGGCCGAGATGCACGCGCTCAAGAACATCTTTGTTCAGTCGAATAGTCATCACCGCTACATCATCGAGCCGCAAAGCGCACAGTACCTGACGCACGGTGACTTGTGGGACCACTTGTACTTGAAGTCGTGCGAACAAGCGCAAGGCGTTTTCCTACCACTGACGCTGGAGATGGGTTCTTGGCTCTGGGTCAAGAAGAACCCGCGCCAATTGTTTTCGCGCCATGGCATCTTCAACCCGCTGATCGAGCACCGTCAGCAGCGCGTCCTGCGCCAGCACCAATTGCTGCTGGACTTTCTGTCGCGCGCCGCCTGCGGCCATCAGCTCTGGCTGCCGGGGTCGGACGCGCGCGTACAACAGCACGGGCAAGCCCTGCAGCACTGGTATTGATCCGCTTCAACATGCGAACCCCTTTGCTTCTTGTTTTGATGCTGCTACTGTCATTGTTCAATGATGGCGTATCGGCGGCGTCGGACTGTGCAACGACGATCAACGGACTCAAGATCATGCTCGGGGACCAGCGCGAATCCCTGCAGTGGGTCGAGACCACGATGGACGATGGCAAGCCCTTAGTGGTATCGATTGTCGAGAAACCGGGAGCGCTTGCGTTGGAATTCATCAAGACCGGAGAGGGCCTCTGGGCTGAAGGAAGTGGCACCGTCTGCAGGGCGGGTGCCGATCTGGAAATCCGCTTTGATCACGAGCAGCTCCGTTTTGGGCCGGCGGCCAATTGGATTTTGCGCAATCTCGCAGGAAGCGCGAGCAAGTTCACGCTGACGGCCGTGGGTTCAGAACGGCTGCGCATCGCCACGCGCGGCTGGAGCGGGACCTTCGCACCTAGGGCGAACTGAAGTCTTAATCGGTGGTGTGGCCGAGCCTCGGGTAAACACTTAGCGCTGTAGTAATTCCTTGTTACCCAAACCATGGATGAGCGTCGCAAACTGGTTTTCCCAACTTTTCAGGAGCGTGCGATGAGCAAGAAGATCTTGATGCTGTGCGGCGACTATTGTGAAGACTATGAAACCATGGTCCCATTTCAAACCCTGCTTGCCGTGGGTTACACCGTGCACGCGGTGTGTCCCGACAAAAAAGCCGGCGACTATGTGATGACTGCGATCCATGATTTTGAAGGGGCGCAGACCTACAGCGAAAAGCCCGGGCACCGCTTTACGCTCAACGCCAATTTCTCCGATGTCAATACCGCGAACTACGATGCCCTGCTGATTCCGGGTGGTCGGGGGCCTGAGTATTTGCGCCTCAACGCGCGCGTGCTGGCGATCACCAAGGAATTCGCCGATGCCGGCAAGCCGATCGCTGCTGTCTGCCATGGTGCGCAAGTACTTGCCGCCGTGCCGGGCATCATCCGCGGCAAGCGCATCAGTGCGTATCCGGCTTGCCAACCCGAAGTTGAACTGGCAGGCGCGATCTTTGCCGCGATCGCCATCGACGCCGCCGTGACCGATGGTCAATACGTCACGGCACCGGCCTGGCCCGCCCATCCGGCCTGGCTGTCCCAGTTCATGGCCCTATTGGGGACAAAGATTTCTCACTAGGATGCTTGCCCCTACGGTCGCCCATTGCGTGTGGATTCCTGCTCACAGGGGGGCTCTTCTTCCTCGGTGGCGGCCCGTCGGAAGATTGGCTCGCCAACAAATGCCCCGGAGCGACAGCTTTGGGGCTACGATGCCGCCAATGCGAAGGAGACTGTGGAATGTGTCAAATTTTTGTTCGCGCCAATCCGCAAAGCTATGAAGCCACCACGCGCAGCATTCGTCTGCACGGAGTGGTGACCAGTATCCGGCTGGAAAACCTGTTCTGGGACACGCTGGAAGAAATCGGCGCCCGCGATGGCATGACGGTTCCGCAGTTGCTCTCCAAACTCTACGACGAGTTGCTTGAGCATCGTGGTGACATCCCCAACTTTTCAAGTTTCCTGCGTGTCTGCGGCCTGCGTTACCTGGCACTGCAAGTGGAGCAGCGGATTCCCGGCGACTTGAGTATCCCGATACGCTCGCTCAATGCGACGGCTGTCTTGCGCGGACTGCGACCCAACCTGGTGGACGCCCACGCCAGCAGTATTCAGAACCCGGTTTCAGGAACCGCCTGATCGGTGTGCTGCGTTGCCTGACCTTCGTTGGCAAGACCAAGAACACGCCCGTAGAAGGCCAGCATCCGCTGCGCCTGCTTGGCTGCAGACCATTCGTTCGCATAGTCGCGGCCTGCATCACCCAGTTCCCGGCGCATTTGCGCGTTGCTCAGCAGCGTGACGACCTTGACAGAAAAGTCGCTCACCTCCTCGCGAGCAATCCAGACGCCAAGGCCATCCTTCAACACATCGCGCGTCCCCATCTCGGCGATCGACACCAGCGGCACGCCCTGCGCCATCGCTTCGAGCAGCACCAGTCCCTGCGTTTCCGTTCGCGAAGAAAATATGAATACATCGGCGGCGCGATAGCAGCTGTTGAGTTCGGTGTCGCGATCCAGGTAGCCGATGAACCGCACGGTCTCGCCAAGGCCGAGCTTCTTCGCATCCTGTTCCAAGCCGGAGCGGGCCGGCCCCTCGCCAGCGATGACCAAGAGGACGTCGGGGATTGCGCTCTTGACCTGTTCGACGACCCTGAGAAGAAAGCTGATGTTCTTCTCGTGCGCCACCCGTCCGACAAACAGCAGCATCGGTCGGTCCGGCGCAATGCCGAACTTCTCCCGGAAGACGGACCGGCTTCCGAACACGAAACTCTGCGGCTCGATGCCGGTCGGGATGACCTCGGCCCGGGTCGTGATGCCGTAACTCTTCAAGACGCGCAACATCGGTTTTGACGGCACCACCATGCCGTCCAGACTGTTGCCCTGATGACGCGAAAAGAGCTTGGCGAGATAGCGCATCAGGCGCTTCGGAACAAGGGGAATGTAGTGGTACAGGTACTCTTCAAAAAACGTGTGATAGGTCTCGACGCACGGGATCCCCAGCAGGTGGGACAGTCGCAGGCCCAGGTAGTGCGCGACGAAAGGGGTCTGCACGTGGATGATGTCGTACTGCTCGTCGCGCAATCGGTCGAGCTGCCGCATGACCCAACCGTAGCGCATGAACCGGTCTTCCGGGTCCAGCGGCACCTGCCGCGCCGGCACTCGCACGATGTCCGATTCATCGGCGCTCTGCGCGGCGTAGTCCGGCGCAATCAGGTGGACGGTATGTCCGAGTGCGCGCAGGTTACGTCGGAAGGTCTCGATCGATGTGGAGACGCCGTTGACCCGCGGGAAATAGACGTCAGAGACAAACAGGATCTTCATGGTGATGGGTCCGCTTTGCTTGGTTTGGTGAACGGATTGGGCGGGCCTGGCTGATTCAGTTCAGCAGCACCAGCACCCAGACGACTAGGAGATTGAGCAGGCTGATCAGCACGGCTGCGCTGCCGATGTCCTTGGCACGCTTGGCCAGGCGGTGGTCGTCCAGCGAGATCCGGTCCACCGTCGCTTCGATGGCCGAATTGATCAACTCGACGATGAGTAGCAACAGCACGCAGGCGATCATCAGTGCGCGGCCGAGCATGTGCTGCTCGATCAGAAACGCCAACGGAATCAGCACACCTGCGAGCAGCACCTCCTGGCGGAAAGCATCTTCGTTGCGAAAGGCTTCCTGCAGTCCGGAACACGAGTAGCCGAAAGCATTGAGCAGTCGCCGGATGCCTCTTTTTCCCTTGTGCGGACTTTCGATGCTGGTTGATTGCATGAGCTTGGTCTTGCTCATTGCGCCGCCTGACGTGGCTTGCAGTCGACGCAATAGAACCACAAGGCCTGCAGGTAGCGCCGGAATGAGCCGTTGCGCCGCAGCCGGTGCCGGCCGCACTGGATGCAGCTCAGCGTCTCGCCAGAGCCACCCATGCCCTGAAAGGGAGATCCGCTCTCCTTCGTCGTATAGCGCAAGCCACTTGCGGCGATCCTGGTGTCTTCAGATTTGTACATGGCCGGGCACACGTGATATCAAAGATCTGATTCTTGCGGGCCAAGATTTCAGTTTGATGACTTTTTCCTCGTCGGCGCCGCCAATCGCGGCAGCATGCGCTGCAAGACACCATCTTTCAAGACGCGGTAGTGCCATGCTGCGGCGATCGCATGAATGCCGGCAAGGCTGAGCAAGAGGTTGGCGACTAGGCTGTGCAATTCGACCGCGTTGTGTCGCAGCGCCTTGTTGCCCGGATCGAATGCCGGAACGGTGAACCAGTTGAAAACAGTGTCGCCACGAATCCAGACGCAGGCAAGGCCGATCACGATGATGGCGATCAGTGTTGCGTAGAGAAGATGATGCATGCCCGCTGCAGCCCGTCCCAGAATGCCAACATCTGTCCGTGGCAATTGGGTGCCGCCGGCGTGGCGCCAGACCAGCCGAATCAACAGGACAACACCGAGCACCGCGCCCGCCGTGATGTGCGAGCTGCGGGCCGTCAAGCGGGGCGCGCCGCGCGGGAAGAAACCGATGCTTTGGCCGGCAATCCACAACCCGATTACCAAGGCGGCGCTCAGCCAGTGCAGAAAGATGGTTGTTGCGTCGTAACGACCGGCGAGCGCCTGCGCCGTGAGATTGGATTCATGCATTCGATGGAGCTTGATTCATTGATGTGACGAGACGATGAAAAACAACACGTTACGTTTTTCACGGCTTCGTCATATTTGGAAATGAAGATCGAGTGGTCAGTCAAATTTGACAGATTTCTCATTTAACACATCATGTCCAAAACTATCCAAAAGCCCCGTCTCAAGTCCAATGTCCTGAACGTTTCGCGTGCCGTGGCCATTCTCTTCGCCGCCGCACCCTGTTTTGCGCAGTCGGAATCCACCGTCAATCTGAGCGCCGTTGTCATCACCGGGCAGGCCGCTTCGGCCGAGACTGCGCCCTCGATGAATTCGCTTGCGGCGCGCTCCGCGCAGTCGGTCGTGTCGGACCAGTTCATCCGCAACTACACCTCGCCGGTCGCCGACTACACGCAGACTATTTCTATGACGCCCGGTGTCTTTAGCTCGTCGCCCAACGGCGTTGGTCTGGGCGACGCCAAGGTCACCATCCGTGGCCTCTCAGACAGTAACACCGTTTTCAGTTTCGACGGCATTCCGTTCAACGACACGAATGGCGTCAGCCACCACTCCTGAGTCTTTTTCCCGAGCCAGTTCATTGGTGGTGCCGTGGTGGACCGCAGCCCTGGCGGTGCATCGACCTTCGGGCAAGCCACTTTTGGCGGCAGTGTCGACTTCCGCTCGCGCGTGCTCGAAGCCGAGCCGCGTACCAGTGTCGAACTGTCGAGTGGTTCCTGGAATACCAGGCTGATCGGCCTTGAGCATGAAACCGGCCAGATTGGCCCGGACGGCAAGTCGAACCTGCTTTTCAACGTGCATGAAATGAAATCGGATGGTTACCAGACCTTCAACCTGCAGGATCGCAAGGCGGTCTCGGGCAAGTACCAGTATGAGAACACGGGTGGTTCGACCTTCACGGTATTCGCCTCCTACCTGAACCTGAAGAACAACACGCCGTCCATCAAGGGCATTGCTCGTTCCAGCTACACCGCGGGCGACTACATCACGCTGCTCAGTGGCGACCCGACCAAGCCTAACTATTACGGCTACAACTTCTACGATATTTCGACCGATTTTGTCTATGCCGGCATTTCCACCATGCTCGGTGGCGGCTGGAAACTCGAAGACAAGGTTTACACCTACCGCTACTGGAACAAGCAGAACTACAACAACAGCGCAACCGTCATCACCACGACCAGTGCCATCGACAAGCTCAACTCCTACACGACCTTCGGCAACCTGCTGCGCCTGAGCAATGAAACCGACATTGGCACTTTGCGCACCGGCCTGTGGCTGGAGCGGGCGGACAGTCGTCGCTACCAGATTCCCTCGGATCCCCGGACCTGGGTTGACACGCCGGCGCCGAACTTCACCGAGACCTACCAGACGACGACGGTCCAGCCCTACCTGGAATACGAGGTCAAAGTCGGCAAGGACCTGAAGGTAACGCCTGGCGTCAAGTACGCGTCCTACAAGCAGGACTTTGTCCATCTTCAGGACAACGGCGGCGCTGTTGGCACGCTCGGCGGCGTATATAACGCCGCCACCGGCACCATCACAGGCGGCGCGCCCAGCCTAGTCAACTCCATTACCTACACGGATGTGATGCCCTCTCTCGATGTGCACTACAACATCCGTCCGAACTGGAGTGTCTACGGACAATATGCGATCGGCGACCAGATTCCGAGCACCAGCGTCTTTGACGTGAAGAACGCGCTGGTATCGCCGGCGCCCAAGGCGACCAAGGCGACGACGACACAAGTCGGCACGGTCTGGAATGCGGCTGACCTGACGCTGGCCGCAGACGTCTACCACACCAAGCTCGATGGCGCCTACACGGCCCTGCCACCGGACAGTGCCGGCAACGTCGGCTACGTTCTCAGCGGCACCGAAGTGAACCAGGGGATTGAAGCTGAAGCCAACTTTGTGCTTGGCGCAGGCTTCAGCCTGTACGCGAATGTGACGATAGGCAGCCTGAAATACGAGAACGGGCAATGGGTGGCCGGCGCGCCTAACACCACACAAGCCTTAGCCCTGAACTATGAGCGCAACGGCTGGGCCGCCAGCCTGTCGGCGAATCGGGTTGGGCGCCTCTACAACGACGCCAAGGACGGAACGCATGAAGCCTTCGTGATTGATCCCGTGACGGTGGCCAACCTGTATGTCAATTACACGATCAAGAAGCCGGCAGACTTCGCCAAGCAGCTCAAACTTCAATTCGGCGTCAACAACCTGTTCGACAGCCATGCCATCGTCGGCATTGCTTCGGCCACCGCTGGCAGTTCCAGCGCGGCACCGTCGGCCAAAGATTTGTTGACCGTCACGCCGGGTCGCAATGTTTCACTGACAGCGACGCTGGACTTCTGATCCGCCGCGTGTGCGTGAGCAATGGCAGGCTTTCATCCGTGTTCGGATGGAAGCCTTTCACCGTATTCAGTGAGAGGTCAAAGTCATGCGTTGGTGCAATTTCTCCGGACTGGCGTGGCCGGTTCTGGCCGCATGTTTTATCACGCCCGTCTGTCTTGCCCGGACGGCTTCCGAGGTTCAGCCTGATGCCGCCTTCACGGTGCAAGGCGAAGGCCAGCGCGCGGTGGTGCGTGCCTTGACGCGCGCCGCGGTTTGCCCGGATGTCGAATGGGACGGGCAGGGCGCGCAACCGATGACGGTGCGGGCCAGTCCGGCAACCATCGGCGCGCGGGCCGACAGTGCGCAAAAGGACGGCAAGCCGGCAGTGTTCGATGTGCTGACGTGCGAGGCGATATGGCCCGCGGGTGTTCGCGGCGCACGTGTCGCGGGGCTCGCCATTCCTGCGCCTGCAGGCGCGATCCAACGCATCGTCATCATTGCCGATACCGGCTGCCGCATGAAAGCTTCCGAGAATGCGTTTCAGCCCTGCAACGATGCGGTCAAATGGCCGTTTGCCAAGGTGGCGCAAAGTGCTGCGGCGCTGAAACCCGATCTGGTCATTCATATCGGAGATGTCCACTACCGGGAAAGCCCCTGTCCACAAGGCAACGCCGGTTGCGCCGACAGCTTGTGGGGTTACGGCTTTGATGCCTGGCAGGCTGATTTCTTCAACCCTGCCAGACCCTTGCTGGCAGCAGCACCCTGGGTGTTTGTGCGCGGCAACCACGAGTCGTGCTTTCGCGCCGGACAGGGGTGGTTCCGATTCCTCGATGCGCAGGCCTGGCGCGAGGAGCGCTCCTGCAACGATCCGGCGCTCGATGTCGATGCCGACTACTCGATGCCCTATGCCGTCACCGTCGCCGCCGATACGCAGCTGATTGTTTTCGATTCTTCAAAGACCAACGGCCAGCCTTTTGCCACAACCGACCGCGCCTACGGCAAGTACGCAGAGCAGATGCGGTTGGTGGCGCAACTAGCGCAGCAAAAGACCAACAGTTTCTTCATGAGCCATCACCCGCTACTGGCGCTGGCGCCGGTCAGGGACACGAGCAGGTTCAAGCTGGGCGGCAACGAGGGACTTCAGTCGGTCTTTGGCGCTTTGTACCCGCAGCGCCTGTTTCCCGACGGCGTCACAGTGGCGCTGCATGGCCACGTGCATCTGTTCGAGTCAATTAGCTTCAAGAGCGCGCATCCGCTCTCCTTGGTGCTGGGCAACTCGGGCTCGGCCAACGAAGGTCTGCTGCCACAAACCTTGCCTGCGGGGTCGCAACTATACCCCGGCGCAGAAGTCGATGACTATGCCGGGCGCGCCGACTACGGCTTCGCAACGCTGGACCGTCTCGATCCGGCAGCCGGCGGTGGCTGGATGCTGACCGAATACACGATTGACGGCCTGCCGGTCATCCAGTGCGCGATCCACGGCTCGAAGAGCCGCTGCCAGCCAATCGCGGCGCCGCTGCGCGCCTCGCGTTGACGCAATCGTCGTTTCATCAAACTGCCATCTTTCCGCCATCAAGTCGTCATCATGGCGCGCGAACATTCGTTCATCCAAAACAAGGAGAACGAATTGAAAGAACTGCCCAATCCGACTTTCCCCATGTCACCGCTGTCACTGTCAAAGGGCTTGCTGCAACGGCCGCTGGCCTTCTTCAAGCAGCCCGGTTCGCCACCGGCAGCGCCTGCAGAGCGCAGCAGCCTCTCGGTAACCTGGGCCAAGCATGTGGATGAAGTCCGGCAGGCACAACGCCTTCGCTACAAGGTCTTCGTGGGCGAGATGGGTGCGCGCCTCGATACAAAACTGCCGGGGCACGACGTCGACCTGTTCGACAACTACTGCGAACACTTGCTGGTGCGCGATCAGCTGACGCATGAAGTCGTGGGTACCTATCGACTGTTGACACCGGCACAGGCCGCGCGCGTCGGCAGCACCTACAGTGATCTCGAATTCGACTTGACGCGTCTGCGCAGTCTGCGCGACCGCATGGTGGAACTGGGCCGCAGTTGTGTGCATCCGGACTATCGCACCGGCGGCGTCATCATGGCCCTGTGGGGTGCGCTGGCGGAGTTCATGGTGCGTAACAAGCTTGACACCATGATCGGTTGCGCCAGCATCCCGATGCTGCACAACGGCGTCGTCAGTGGCGACGTGGCTGCCAGCATCTGGCAGCAACTCAGGCAAACGCATCTGGCACCTATCGAGCACCACGTGCGTCCGCGCCTGCCCCTGCCGGTGGAGCGACTCGACGGCAGTCTGTTGGTGGAGCCACCAGCGCTGATCAAGGGCTACCTGCGGCTGGGCGCCAAGGTGCTGGGTGCGCCGGCCTGGGATCCTGACTTCAATACCGCCGATCTGCCCATGCTGATGCGGATCAACGACTTGCCGCCGCGCTACCGCAAGCACTTCCTGGGCGCGTGATGAGGCTGGGTTTCGATGTGTCGGGACCATTCCTCAGCGGTCACGGCGCCGGCCTGGGTGACGACGTCGATGAGGATGCCGGTGCCAGGCGTTACCGGGCCATCTTCATATCGGACCTGCACCTCGGCACGCCAGGCTGCCAGGCCAATGCCCTGCTCGAATTCATCCGCACCCATCCGAGTGACTACCTTTATCTGGTCGGTGACATTGTGGACGGCTGGCAATTGCGGCGTCGCTGGTACTGGCCGCAGTCGCATAACGATGTGGTGCAGAAACTGCTGCGCCGGGCCCGCAAGGGATGCCGTATCGTCTATGTGCCGGGCAACCATGACGAGTTTGCCCGCGGCTTCATCGGTCACCGCTTTGGCGGCATCGACGTGGTGGAGGACGCCGTGCACACCACCGCCGACGGTCGCAGCTTGTGGATCACGCATGGCGACTACTTCGATGGCGTCATTCAGTGCGCCAAGTGGCTCGCCTACCTCGGTGACAACCTGTACGAGTTCACGCTGCGTTTGAACCGACATCTGAATCACTTTCGTGCCCGCCTGGGCTTGCCCTACTGGTCTTTGTCAGCATATCTCAAGCACAAGGTCAAGAAGGCCTTGAACTATGTCACCGAGTTCGAAGTCGCGGTCGCCGCCGAGGCGAAGAAGCGCGGTCATGACGGCGTGGTCTGCGGGCATATCCATCGTGCCGAGATGCGCAGCATCAACGGCACCCTGTATTGCAACGACGGCGACTGGGTCGAGAGTCGCACCGCGCTGGTCGAGCATCGCGACGGGCGCCTTGAATTGCTGCAAATGACGGCAGACCACGGGAATCCGGTCACCGAACCCAAGGCCCTGGCCTTGAACACCTAGCGGTGCATGCACGGACCAGCGTAACCGGACTGTCACACCACTGTCATCAAGCAACCAAACAATCGGGCATCCATTTGAAATTTGACGCTTGCCCGATGCCATGCCTTCTTCTACTCCGCACCAGCAGACGACGCTGACTCACGCTGAAGTGACGCTGCTCGACCGCGACCACAGCATTCTTGCATTCAACGAGCGGGTGCTGGACTTGGCCTATCGCAAGAATGTTCCGCTGCTGGAACGTCTGCGCTATCTGTGCATCGTATCGTCCAATCTGGACGAGTTCTTTGAGGTGCGGGCCGAGCCGCATCTGGCGGCCAATCTACGCAAGGACGAAAAGGGGATCTATTCCGTGCAGTCGTTCCAGCGGTTGGCGCGGGCGGCGCACGTCTTGGTGGCGCGCCAATATGCGCTGTACAACGACGAGTTGATGCCCGCGCTGGAAAAGAAGGGCATCAAGATCGTGTCGCACGGTGAGCGGACGGAGGCGCAGCGGCGATGGGTCAAGGAGTATTTCGAGCGCGAAGTGCGCCCGCTCCTGATCCCGGTCGGGCTCGATCCCTCGCATCCGTTTCCAGAGGTCGCCAACAAATCCCTCAATTTCATCGTCCGTCTCGGTGGCAAGGACGCTTTCGGAAGAGCCAACGAGATCGCCATCGTGAAAGTGCCGCGGGTATTGCCGCGGATGATCGGCATGCCGGAGAAGGTTGCCGGGCATGCCAACTATTTCGTCTCGCTGTCGAGTGTGATACGCGGGCATCTGGCGGATCTGTTTCCGGGCCGAGAGGTCAGTCAATTCTCGCAATTTCGCGTCACGCGCCATTCCGATCTGGCCGTGGACGAAGAAGATGTTAAGAACTTGCGGACCGCCTTGCGCCAGGGCTTGCAGCACCGGCACTTCGGCGAAGCGGTCCGTCTGGAGGTCTCGGCCGGGTGTTCAACCCATCTGTCCAATTTCCTGCTCAAGCAGTTCGATTTGCCGGAAGAATCCTTGTACCGGGTCCAGGGACCGGTCAATCTGGTGCGCCTAACGCAACTGATCGATTTGGTTCATGCGCCAGACCTCTGCTTCCCATCCTACAAATCGTGCTACCCGACCCAGTTGTCGCCGGGCGCCTCGTTCTTTGAGCGGCTCAAGCTCGGCGACGTGCTGATCCATCAGCCGTTCGAGAGCTTCAGCGGCGTGCTGGCTTTCCTGCGCGAAGCCGTGCACGACCCGCAAGTGCTGGCGATCAAGCAGACCATCTACCGCACCGGCAGCGACCGGGAGCTGATGGACCTGCTGCGCGAAGCCGTGCGGCGCGGCAAGGAAGTGACCGTGGTCGTGGAGTTGAAAGCCCGCTTCGATGAAGAGACCAACATCAACTGGGCCGAGATGCTGGAGTCCATCGGGGCCCAGGTCCTGTACGGCGTGGTCGGCCTGAAGACGCACGCCAAGATGATGCTGATCACGCGGCGCGAAGGCAAACAGCTCAAGCGCTACGCGCACTTGTCGACCGGCAACTACAACCCCAGCACGGCGCGCCTGTACACCGACTGGAGCCATTTGACGGCCGATGTGGCGCTGACCACCGACGTCGAAAATGTGTTTGTGCATCTGGCCAGTCACAGCCGCCTGCCGAAATTGAACCGGGTGCTGCTGGCGCCCTTTTATCTGCATGCGAAACTGGTAGAGCGCGTTCATGCCCTGGGCCTGGCGGCTGCTGCGGGGCGTGCCACCCGCATTGTGGCCAAGATGAACGCGCTGACCGACGAGAAGCTCATCCATGCGCTGATCCGCGCCGGACAACGCGGCGTCAAGATCGATCTAATCGTGCGCGGCGCCTGCATGCTGCCGGCGCAGTTGCCGGGGCTGACCGACAACATCCATGTGCGCTCCGTCATTGGCCGCTTTCTGGAACATTCGCGGGTCTTCTATTTTCGCTGCGAAGAGGTCGAAGAGCTGTTCCTGTCGAGCGCCGACTGGATGAACCGCAACATGATGCGCCGGGTCGAACTGGCCTGGCCGGTGACCGATCCGGTGCAGCGCCAGCGCATCATCGACGAGGATCTGGTTGCCTACCTGCACGACGGTGTCGATGCCTGGGATTTGCTGCCGGACGGGACTTACGCCCGTGTCAAGCGCATCGGCCATCGCACACCCCACAGCGCACAAACGGCCCTGATGACGCGCTACGGCGGGCATGACGAAGCCGAAGGAGACTGACATGGACCTGGTCTTGTGGCGCCATGCCGAGGCGCAGGAATGGGTGGAGGGCTGCGATGATTTGGCGCGCTCGCTGACCTCGCGCGGCGAGAAGCAGGCCACGCGCGTGGCTAACTGGCTCGATCGTCAACTGCCGGAAGGAACACGCATTTTGGTCAGTCCAGCGCGCCGCTGCGAGCAGACAGTGCTGGCGCTGGGTCGCAAGTACAAGGTCAAGGCGGAACTGGCGCCCGGTTGCACTGTGCTCCAGTTGTTGGAGCTGGTTCAGTGGCCGGATGCCAAGGGCACGGTGCTGGTGGTCGGTCACCAGCCGACCCTGGGCCAGACCATTGCCCAGTTGATCGGCCTGAGTGTGGCTGAATGTTCTGTGAAGAAGGGCGCGGTCTGGTGGCTGCGCAATCGCGAGCGTGCTGCGCACACACAAACACTCGTGTTAACGGTGCAGTCGCCGGAAGTGCTGTAGCCAGGCAGTACACCGGCCCTGTCGCAATGCGTGAACCGGCCATGAGATTTGGCGCAGACCAAGGTGGAATTTCGCGTTGGTAGCATTACGTCAATCACACTGATGCCCTGTTCGCCGGGGGTGTACTCGCCCCGGCACCAACAGCGCTAATCTACCTGGTGAAGATGACACTTTTACGACAGCGAATGGGGCTTGCCGCGTCGTTGCCGGGAGGTCGCGATGAGGCGGCCCGCGTTATGCCGTCTGTCCCACGGCCAAGCCGCGCAGGAATTCCGCCAGCCCGCGGTCCAATCCGAGTTCGGTGACTAGGGCGGCTGCCTGCATCGCATCACGCGAGGTGCCCAGGCTGCTCTGCAACTGGAGCGCTTGCTCGCGCCAGCGTTGAGCCCGCTTTGCGGGCAACAGGCTGAAAAGCGACTCCACGTTGTAGCGCATGCGCTTGGCGAGAATGCGGACGCGATGCGGCTGCTGCGGCGTCTGCGTTGCTTTGCGCGCCAAGTTCAATTGCTGACGCAGCCGCAAGACCCTGTCCTTCGTCCAGCGTCGCAGCGACGCTGGCCTTGCGCTCGCAGCGCCTGCTTGTGTTTCGGGCGCGCTCAGGCTTTCCAGCCATTGCGTTGTTGCCAACAGGCAGACGCCGACGGTGGGGTCTTGCAGTGCGTAGCGGACAGCCTTGCGCTGCAGATGGATCGCCTGCGCCAGGCTCTGCGTCATGTGCTGCCAGATGTCGGCGCGGCGCGGGTCGGCGGCAATATAGGCATCGGCGAGAGCCGGCAAGGTCTCGTTGCCGGCCACCTCAAGATCCCGCAAGTTTCCCAGGCATAGCAGGAGCGCCTGCAATGGCTGCCACGAAGGGGCGGTCTCATGTGCCATAACGGGTGCAAAGAATCGTTGCGCACTCTTGAAGCGGCGCCAGCCGACGCGGGCCTGGTGCACGACTTCAGGATCGTCTGTCATGAGCAGGGTGCCCAGGTTGCTCGTGAATTGGGAGAACATTTCGCACAGCACGCGCTGTGCCGCGGTCATCACGGACAGCCCCGGCGGCAAGGCGGGCGGTGCGGCGCGCAGCGCCATTCCCGCCGTCTCTTGCGCCAGTGCATACCCACGTTCCGCCTTGCTGAGCGCTGCGGGAAGAACAGCGATGCTTCCGGCAATCTCCTTGGCAACGTCGAACAAGGCGGTCGGGGTTCCGGCCTTGAGTTCGAGCTCCAGTTCACACAGCGGCGTGCTGCGTTCACCGGCCAGAATCTGACCGATATCGAGCGCGACCTCAACTACGCTGCCATCGCGTCGCCTGACCAGCCAGACGCTTCGTTCGAAGTTGGTTTCAAAGATCGGCCTCAGCGCGCGAAAGACGGTGCCATTGGCATCAATGCCAGGCCAAGGTGATTTCTTCAATACTTTCAGGGACAGCTTGGCGTCGCGCACAGGCGCTTCCCATTCGCCACGCCGGCTCAGTGCGGAGTCCGAGCGATCGGCCGTCTTCAGTGTCTGCAGCCACTGCGGCCTGGCTGCATCGCCGACGCGTCGCAATCGCAGTGCGACGCGCTGCTGGCGCAAGGCCAAATCAGGGGTGTCGAAATATACGTTGTGCAGCTGCAGCGTTGTGCGCTTGCGTCTTGCCAACGCAGGATTGCGTTGGAGTCGCTTCAACAGCAGTGACGGATCGGCGCCAGGCAGCGTCAGCTTGAGTTCGGTTTCCTCGATCTCTGCAGGCGAAGAATCGGTGCCCATGGATTGTCGATCAAGCGGTCAACCGGCCACCCATTCTGCGTTCAAGCCGGATGTCGGTCTGCGAACGGATGAACTCGCCATACGGCACCGAACCCTGTTTGGTCCTGGCTTCGATCACCTCGATCTCGCGCTGCACTTCAAGCACCAATGGATCGTCGCTTCCGTAGCGAGCTTGCAGCTTCTTCCAGAGTCTTTTCAAGTTGTCCAAATGCCTTGACATATGACCTTCCTTCTTGAGGTCGCAAGTATTACCCATGGAGTGTTCTCCCAAAGTTGCCGGCAGGGATATAACGCGCGCCTTTGATTTATCGCAACGGGCGGCCTGCTTGATTGGCGCACCGCTGTGTGTCAATTTCATGACTGAAATGTGTCGACCCATCGGCCACCGTTCGCGCTTGCGCCCGGTTGTCACTGAGCCGTCACACGACGTGCCTAGACTGACAGGCTTGTTCCAACCCACGGATCCGTGCCATGCGCTTCAAGCCTTCGTATCTGCTACCAGTCCTTTGTGCCATGCTCGTCTCGTCGACCGTTGTCGCCCAGACGATCTTCCCGCTGACCCGCGCCGACATCCTCGCGGGCTCGCACTTTGATTTCAAGGTCGAGTTCGGTGCCGTGGTCGATCCTGACCAGATCAAGGTCACGATCAATGGACGGGATTACAGCAAGGTGCTGGGCAAGAAGGCGCAACTGCTGGCGCGCGAAGATGGCAAGGAGGTGTCAAGCCTGTTGCTGCGTGACGCCAGCATCCGCAAGCCGGGTCCGTACACCGTGCAGGCCAGCGACGGCCAGCATAGTGCGACGGTGGCCTGGCGCGTCTATGCAACCCCCGCCAAGCCGGTGGCGAAGAACGTGATCCTGTTCATCGGCGACGGTCTCTCCATCGCACACCGGACTGCGGCGCGCATCCTGTCCCAAGGCATCGAGGGCGGCAAGTTCACCGGCAAACTGGCGATCGATGACATGCCGTACATGGCGCTGCTGACTACGCAGGGCACGGACTCCATCATCACCGACTCGGCCAATGCGGCGCATGCCTACACGACAGGCCACAAGTCCTGCGTCAATGCATTGGGTGTGTACTGCTCGCGCGCCGCCAGCACCCTGGATCACCCGAGAGTCGACACCATCACGGCGCTGGCCAAGCGCCGCGGCATGGCCGTCGGCGCGGTCACCAATTCCGAAATCGAAGACGCCACGCCGGCGGCGATGGTGGCGCACACGCGGCGCCGCTCGGACTTCAACGACATCGTCAAGATGTACTACGACAGCAAGATCGACGTCCTGATGGGTGGCGGCTCGCCCAACTTCCTGCCGAAGTCGACCGCCGGCTCCAAGCGTGGCGATGATGTGGACTACATCGACCTGTTCAGACAGGCCGACTACAAGATCGCCATCAGCAAGTCAGAGATGCAGGCCGCTGCCGACGATGCCAGGACGACGCGCATGCTCGGTCTGTACAACACCGGCAATGTCGATGGCGCGCTCGACCTGAAATTCCTGAAGAAGGGATCTGTCTCCAAGTTCCCCGACCAGCCCGATGTGCCGGAAGAGATGGCGGCGGCGCTGAAGGTCTTGTCGCGCAACAAGAAAGGGTTTGTGCTGATGGTGGAGAGCGCGCGCATCGACAAGTACTCCCATTCGCTCGACCCCGAGCGCGCTATCTACGACACCATCATGCTCGACGTTGCAGTCAAGCAGGCCAAGGAATGGGCCAAGGCGAACGGCAACAATACCCTGATCCTCGTGACCTCGGACCATTCGCACGCGGTCAGCGTGATTGGAACCGTCAATGACGAGGAACCCGGCGTTGACATGCGCGACAAGGTTGAAACCTATGCCGAAGCGGGCTTTCCCAATTACCCGGCGCCCGATGCGCAGGGCTATCCGGGCAAGGTGGATGTGTCGCGCCGCCTGCGCATGACCTTCGGTGCCTATCCGGATCACTACGACACCTTCCGCCCCTTCATGGACGGTGAATTTGTGCCGACCCTTCGCAATGCCGACGGCCTCATGGTGGCCAACGAAAAGTACAAGGCTGTTCCGGGCGCCGTGCTGCGTGAAGGCAACCTGCCAAACAAGGGTGCGCGCGCTTCGAACAGCGGTGTTCATTCCGGTGACGATGTGGTGCTGACGGCCAGCGGCCCGGGCGCCGACAAGGTGCATGGACAGATGGAAAACACCGAACTGTTCCGCATCATGGCCGACGCACTGGCACTGGCGTCGCAAGAGACTGGCGCTGCGGCCAAGCCCCGCAAGAAGTAATGTCCGCAATCCATCGGGAGTCCAGAGAATGCCTTGGCCGGCGATTCTTGCTTTCATCCCTGTTGCTGTGGGCGAGCGGCGCCCGTGCCGCCGACAACATGAGCCTGGACTCGCATCTGAGTTTTGATTCGCTCTACAAGTCGGTCGGTGTGCTGGGCACCCAATATTCGGAACGGGCCAAATTGCTCAAGGGTCATACGGTCCGCATGCGCGGCTACATTGCGCCGCCGCTCAAGCCCGAGAGCAAGTTCTTCGTGCTCACGCGCGAACCGGTGGCGGTCTGTCCCTTTTGCTCGTCGGATGCGCAGTGGCCCTCGGACATCGTGGTCATCTACCTCAAGGCGACGCTGGGTCCGGTGAATTTCTCGCAGCGCATCGAAGTCGCGGGCCGACTGGAAATGGGTTCCTGGACCGATCCGGAGAACGGATTCGTCAGCCAAGTGCGTATTGTCGATGCCGAGGTGTCCAAACTGTGAGTGGCAAGGGTGACTTGCACGTGCGCGATCTGCTGGTCCGGTTTGTCGGCCAGTCGCATCCGCTTTTCAGCATTGCGGCGCTTGATCTGCCGTCCGGCTGCAGCCTTGGAATCAGCGGTATTTCAGGTGCCGGCAAGACCACCTTGTTTCATTGCCTGGCGGGCATTGCGCGCCCCGCATCGGGTCAGATCGAATGGGGCGGCACAGATATCGGCGCACTTTCGGCGGATGGTCTGTGCCGTTGGCGCCATCGCCATCTCGGACTGGTATTTCAGGACTTCCATCTGGTCGAAGGTCTCTCCATGCTCGACAACGTGCTGCTGCCCGCGTGTTTCGATCGCTGGAAGCTGGCGCCGGCTTTGCAGCAACGCGCCCGCGACCTGCTGACGGCCGTCGGGCTGTCGGCATGGGACCGGTTGACGGCCTTGCTCTCGCGCGGGGAGCGCCAGCGCGTTGCCTTGGCACGCGCCCTGTTGTTGCAACCGGCCATCGTCATGGCCGATGAGCCCACCGCCAGTCTGGATCCGGACCATCGGACGCAGATTGGCGACCTGCTGGTTGAACTGGTCCGTGCCCAGGGGGCCACGCTGCTTGTGGTGACCCACGAGCAGGAACTGCTGCTGCGCATGGACCGCTGCGTGCGTCTGGCGCAAGGCGCGCTGCAGGAATTTTCTGTGTCATGATGCCACGCTTCAACCCGTTCCCGGTCGTTGGCGCCGACCTGCGCCGCAACCGGTTGCTGGCATGGGTGACCGTGCTGCTCATGGCCCTTTCCGTGGCCACCGGAATTGCCGTGATCTCTCAGGAACGCGCCCTGCGTCAAGGCAGCGCCCGCGCCGCTGACGATTTCGATCTGCTGGTGGGCGCGCCGGGCAGCAACACGCAACTGGTGCTGACCGCCGTCTATCTGCGGCCCCAGGCCATTCCCTTGCTCGACGGCGACCTGCTGGCAAAGGCCGGCAGCGCGGCTGGCGTGAAATATGCCGCGCCGATCGCGTTTGGCGACAACTGGCAAGGCCACGCCATCGTCGGCACCATCGCCGACTTCGTGAGCCGGGGTGGCACGCTGCAGCCAACACAGGGACGGATCTTTCAGCGGCGTGGCGAGGCCGTCGTTGGCGCCGGTGTCGCGCTCGCCATCGGCGCGACCTTCAGCCCGGCGCACGGACTGCACCTGCCTGCGGATGACGAGGCGACGCACGGCGACCCCGGGCATGACGCGGCTCACTACACGGTGGTGGGGCGCTTGCCGCCACGCGAGAACATCTGGGATACGGCCATTCTGGTGCCAATCGAAGACGTCTGGAGTGTGCATGGCCTGTCGATTGGTCACGCGGCCAGCGGCGTATCGCGCATCGGTCCGCCATGGGACGCCGGCCACCTGTCCGGTGTGCCGGCCATCGCGATCAAGCCCGACTCGGTTGCCAGCGCCTACCGCCTGCGCGCGCAGTGGCGCACGCCGCGCAGCGTGGCCTTGTTCCCGGCCGAAGTGCTCAACGATTTGTACCTGACTTTGGGCAACGTGCGCGACCTCATGTCGGTTCTGGCCATCACGACCGAGGTTCTGGTCGTGGCTGCGGTGCTGATGGCCTTGCTGGTCGGTTTTCTGGCGCGCCAGCGCCAGTTCTCGGTGCTGCGGGCCATCGGCGCCAGCCGCCTCTACGTCTTTTGCGTCGTCTGGATCGAAGTCGTGCTGCTGATCACGACTGGTGCCGCGCTGGGTGTCATGTTGGGGTGGCTCGGTTCCAATGGGCTTTCGCACTGGATGCAGTCGCAGTTCGGGTTTGCGATGCCGGTGCGGCTGGGCGCGACCGAAGAGGTTCTGGTGGCGGGGCTAATCGTCACCGGTTCCATTGTCGCCACGCTGCCGGCGTGGCTGGTCTTCAAACGCCCGATCGCCGAAGGCCTGGTTTCGCACTGAGAACGCCGCGCGCCCGGTTTGCGCAGACGCTACGTTTCATGGCGCTCAGTCCTTGCTCGGACGCCCGGTCTTGATGGCCGGGACGGCTTTCAGCGCAGCCAGGAATGCGTTGTCGGCCATGGCGGCCAGGGCCTTGGTTCCGGCTCGCAGCAACTCGCTTTTCTTGACCGGGCTGCCAAGCTTGCCGGCGCGCTGCTTGAGCTCGGCGAGCACCCCGTATTCGACCTTCGGCATTGTGAAACTGTCACGGACCAGCTTGGGCTTCCTTTCCTTGACGGGCTTTGCCGCCTTTGCCTTGACCACTTTCGCGAGCACGGGTTTTGCAAGTGCTTTGACAGCGGGTGCGGCCGCTGCTGGAACCGACGCCTTGACAGGCTTTGCGGCAAGCGCCTTGACGACTTTTTTTGCCGCCGGTTTTGCGATCGGCGCCGGTTTATTCGTAAGCTTTTTCGCAACAGCTTTGCGGGCTGGTTTCCTGGCTGGTGCTGGTGATCTTGCAGATGCCGCCGCCTTGGCGGGAGCGGCTGCGGTGGTCTTTGCCGGTGCCGCCGGTGTGAATGCGTTTGCTGTCGTGACCATGTTGCCTGTCCTTGGAAAAACGAGGTATACAGTTTATACCATTATGTTTTCCTCAGTCAAATGGCGGGCCGCGCGGGGCCCGCCGACCGGCGTTCAGTCAGGAGAAAAGGCCAGCGTCCATGGCGTCTTCTGCCATGCCAGCACCTCTTCGCGCAGCAGATGGGCCGACTGCGGATAGGACTGTGCCCAGGCACTGCGGCACGCGATGACAAAGGTTTTGTCGTGGTCAGCACTGCACATCAGCTGCAGGCCGCTCAGCTCAGGGTCGCGTCGGGCGTGGCACAGGATGACGGCCAGACGCAGGGTCAGCAACTGCGCGATGAACTCCGCGTCGTCGAAGTCGACCTCGAGCTTGCGCAGCTTGCCGCGATGCCCCAATACCAGTTGGCTGAGCCGGTGCAGTTCGGGCAGGGAGAAGCCCAGGGCATCCGAGTTGTCCAGGATGTAGGCGCCATGCTTGTGGTAGTCGCTGTGCGAGATGCGGCTGCCGATCTCATGCAACTGCGCAGCCCAGGCGAGCTTTCGGGCCTGCCGCTCGTCTTTCGGGTTCGTTGACTTCAGCGTCGAATGCAGCTGCGCAAACAGCTCGAGGGCCACCTTCGCCACGCGCAAGCCCTGCACCGCATCGGTTCCGAACTTGCTGACCAGCCTTTGAACTGATTTGGCGCGCACATCGCTCTGATCGGGGGCACTGCCCATCAGGTTGAACAGCAGGCCATGACGCAGACCGCCGGTCGTCAGATGCATCTGATCGATCTGCAGCAGGTCAAAGACGGCGCGCAAGACGCTCAAGCCACCGCCGATGATGGCGCGCCGGTCGTCCTTGAGGCCAATCAGCCGCACGCGATCGGCGCTTTTCGCGCTGATCAGCTTGTCCTGCAGCCAGTCCAGTCCTTCCCGGTTGACGCTGCCGGTGGGCCAGCCGGCAGCGGCCAATATGTCGCCCACAGCGCCGACGGTTCCGGCTGAACCATAGGCCACGTCCCAGTCATCGCGGCGGTAGGCATTGAGAGCCTCATCGAGCACCGCCTTGGCGGCGATCTCGGCCATCTGGAAGGCATGTCGGGTGAACTGGTTGTCCGCAAAGTACTTGGCTGACCAGGCAATGCTGCCGACCCGGTAGGACTCCATCAATTTCGGTTTCCATCCCTTGCCGAGAATGAGTTCGGTGGAGCGCCCGCCAATATCGACGACCAGGCGGCGCTCGTCGCTCGGTGGCAGCGAGTGGGCAACGCCCTGGTAGATCAGGCGCGCCTCTTCACGACCCGAGATGACGTCGATCGGAAAGCCCAAGACGGCGCTGGCCTTGTGCAGGAACTCGTCGCGGTTGCGCGCTTCGCGCAAGGTCTGCGTCGCCACGGCCGACACCTCGGCGTTGTCGAAGCCCGCCAACCGTTCGCCAAAGCGGGCCAGACAGTCCCAGCCGCGCTGCATGGCCGCGGGCGTCAGCTTGCGCTCGTCGTCGAGGCCGCTGCCCTGGCGCACGGCTTCCTTCAAGTATTCGGTGCGGTAAAACTGGTCGTGTTCAATGCGTCCAATTTCAAGGCGAAAGCTGTTCGATCCCAAATCGACAGCCGCCAAGCGTGTTCCATCTTGCATCAGCTATGTTTCCCTGTGTCTCAGTGTCCAGCATAGCATCCGCATGCAGCCCGTCGGTTGTGGTGATGCTCCGACACACCCGGCGGGGTGTGCGCTTTACTTCTTGGGCGGCGGGATCAGAACGCTGTCGATGATGTGAATCACGCCGTTGCTGGCGGCGATATCGGCGGTCTGGACCAGAGCCTGCTCAACCGTGACGAATTCGCCAGCCTTGGATAGCGCCAGTTCGGCGCCGTTGACGGTCTTGACAGAAGAATTCTTGATTTCGGCGGCGGTAAGTCTTCCGGCCACAACGTGGAAGGTCAAGAGATCCTTGAGCTTGTCCGGGTGTTTGGCCAGGTCGTCCATGGTCTTGGCAGGCACCGCCTTGAAGGCTTCGTTGCTGGGTGCGAACACGGTGAATGGGCCGCTGCCTTGCAGTGTGGCGTTCAGGCCAGCCTGGCCCAGCAGGCCGTCCAGCGTGCTCAGCGACGGGTTTTTCGCGATGCTGTCGGCAACTGAAACCGGTGCCGGCACACTGGCGCAACCGGCCAGCGCAAGCGCAACGAGGGAAAGAGCTAAGGCGCGGCGAGTGAACATGAGATTCTTCTCCAGATTAATGATGTTTTGAGCGTACAAAGGTTTCGTGACGGTTTCGTGACGGCTTGGTGACCTGGACGAGCCTTCAATAGACTTCCGGCAACACGATGGCCGGATGTTCGATTTCGCCATAGGGAATCTGTTGCAGCAGGTGGTGAATGCAATTGAGCCGGGCCTTCTTCTTGTCCACGGCCAGAACCATCCACCAGGGTGCCTGCGCAATGTGGGTCCGCTCCAGCATGATTTCCTTGGCCTTGGTGTACTCCTCCCAGCGCCGCCTGGACTCCATGTCCATCGGGCTGAGCTTCCATTGCTTGAGCGGATCGTGGATGCGGCCCATGAAGCGCAGATGCTGCTCCTCGTCCGAGATGGAGAACCAGTACTTGATGAGCTGGATGCCCGAGCGCACCAGCATCTTTTCGAATTCGGGGACGGTTCGGAAGAACTCCTCGTATTGTTCATCAGAGCAAAAGCCCATCACCCGCTCGACACCGGCCCGGTTGTACCAGCTGCGGTCGAACAGCACCATCTCACCGGCCCCCGGCAGATGGGCTGCGTAGCGCTGAAAATACCACTGGGTTTGTTCGCGTGCGTTCGGCGCCGGCAAGGCCGCCACGCGACAGACGCGCGGATTCAGGCGCTGGGTGATGCGCTTGATGACACCGCCTTTGCCGGCCGCGTCGCGGCCTTCAAAAAGGATCACGACCTTGTGCCCGGTCTTGACCACCCAGTCCTGCAGCTTGACGAGTTCACCCTGCATCCGGAACAGTTCACGAAAATACCGGCGACGGCTTTCCTTGTATTGCCTGGACGCCGTGTCGAGCGAACTTTGCGCGAGTTCGTCGACATTTCGGTCTTCCAGCTCCAGTTCCAGCTCCTCGTCGTAGCTGTCATCCAGGTCGCGTCGGATACGCTGGACCAAGTCGTCATTGATTGCAGTCAAGCCTGCCCCCCGAGTCGAAGTTCCTACAGGGGGAAGAATAGGGTCGTTTTTTGACGAAAACGTGACAGCTGCATGTCTGAAAGGCCGGGCTTGCGATCCATCGGCCGTTTGCAAAACCGCAAAGATGTCACATCACTGTCATATAACCTTCTTATAGTTGCCCCGTTACCGCAGAGTTATCCCCAATTCAACGCAAAGGTATTCCCATGAAGACCAGTTTCAAAATTTCCCTGATCAGTGTGGCGGGCGTGCTTGCCATGTCCTACCTTAACTTGGCGGCCGCGCAGGAAATCACTGGTGCCGGTGCCAGCTTTCCGGCTCCGCTGTACGCAAAGTGGGCGGCCGAATACAACAAGGCAACCGGCGTCAAGGTCAATTACCAGTCGGTCGGCTCCGGTGCAGGCATCAAGCAGATTGATGCCAAGACGGTCGATTTCGGCGCGTCTGACATGCCGCAAACCGATGAGGTGCTCAAGGCCAAGGGCCAGTTCCAGTTTCCCACCGTCATCGGTGGCACCGTTCCGGTGATCAACATCAAAGGCATCGCACCGGGTCAGATGAAGCTCGACGGCCAGGTACTCGGCGACATTTACCTCGGCAAGATTACCAAATGGAACGACGCCGCCATCAAGGCACTGAACCCCACGCTGGCACTGCCCGATGCGGCCATTGCCCCGGTGCGCCGTGCCGACGGGTCCGGTACGACCTTCAATTTCACGAACTACCTGAGCCGTGTGCATGCCGAGTGGAAGGCCAAGGTGGGTGAGGGCACAGCGGTGAACTGGCCGGTCGGCGCCGGTGGCAAAGGCAATGAGGGCGTCGCCGCCTTCGTCAATCGTCTGCCCAATTCGATCGGCTACGTCGAGTATTCCTATGTCAAGCAGAACAAGATGACCTACACCTTGCTCAAGAACCGGGACGGCGTGTTCGTCGCGCCTGATGAAGATGCATTCAAGGCCGCCGCTGCCGGTGCCGACTGGAACAAGTCGTTCTATCAGCTCATCACCGACCAGCCCGGCAAGAACGCCTGGCCGATTTCGACCGCTACCTTCATCCTGATGCACACGAAGCAGGACAAGCCGGCCAATGCCACGGAAGCATTTAAGTTCTTTTCCTGGGCCTACAAGAACGGTGGCAAGAGTGCAACCGATCTGGACTACGTTCCGATGCCGGCCAATGTGATTGCTTCGATCGAGAAGGCCTGGTCGCATACCACTGATGCGTCTGGCAAGCCGGTTGCTTTGAAGTAAGGCAGCGCGACTTTTTCCAGGGGCGGGTCTGTGTCAACTACACTTCCGGCGAATCAGTTGCCTGTTCATCCATCTGCAAGGCTTTCCGGGCGCGCCATGACAAATCCTCCTCCAGCAAAGGCAAACCGCTCCGGGCCTCTAGCCGACCGCATCTTTGGCTGGCTGGCCAAGGGTGCGGCCTGGTTGACGCTTGGAATGCTGCTGGCCATTCTGGTCTCGCTCACGGTCAGCGCCTGGCCGGCCATCAGCAAGTATGGGTTCAGCTTTCTCGCCAGCACCACCTGGGACCCCGTCAAGGAAGAGTTCGGTGGTCTGGTCATGATTTACGGCACGCTGATGACTTCGCTGATTGCTTTGTTGATCGCGGTGCCGGTGAGTTTCGGCATCGCCCTGTTCCTGACCGAGCTCTCTCCGGCCTGGCTCAAGCGTCCCCTGGGCACGGCGATTGAACTGCTGGCTGCGATTCCGTCCATCGTCTATGGTATGTGGGGTCTGCTCGTGTTCGGCCCGCTGCTGGCGACCTATGTGCAGCAGCCGCTGCAGGCTGTTTTTTCCGACGTGCCCTACCTGGGTGCGTTCTTTTCCGGCCCGCCGGTCGGTATCGGTATCCTGTCGGCCGGCATCATACTGGCGATCATGATCATTCCGTTCATCGCCTCGGTCATGCGCGATGTCTTCGAGGTCACGCCCACCCTGCTCAAGGAGTCGGCCTACGGCCTGGGCGCTACCACGTGGGAGGTGGTCTCCACGGTGGTGCTTCCCTACACCAAGGCGGGTGTCATCGGCGGCATCATGCTGGGTCTGGGTCGTGCCATCGGCGAGACCATGGCCGTGACCTTTGTCATCGGCAACTTCAATCAGCTCGATTCGCTCAGCCTGTTCCAGGCCGCCAACAGCATCACGTCGGCGCTGGCCAATGAATTCGCCGAGGCCGGTGCCGGCCTGCACCAGGCTGCGCTGATGTACCTGGGTCTGGTCTTGTTCTTCATCACGTTTGTGATATTGACCTTGTCCAAAGTACTGCTGGCCCAATTGCGCAAGGGCGAAGGGGCCAAGACATGAGAACCGGGCAACGCCTGCTGCAAGCGGCCGATTTGAATCAGATGCGTCAGACGCGCTACGCGCAGCGCAAGCGCATCAACCGCGTTGCCCTGACGCTGTCGCTGCTGGCCATGGCCTTTGGCCTGTTCTGGCTGTTCTGGATCCTGTTCGAGACCATTCGCCTCGGCATCGGTGGCCTCACCCTCGACACGCTGACACAAATGACGCCACCGCCGAATGATGCGGGCGGCCTGGCGAACGCCATTTATGGGTCGTTCCTGATGGTCCTGCTGGCGACCTTTGTCGGCACGCCGATCGGCATCATGGCCGGCATCTACCTCGCCGAATTCGATACCAAGGGTGCCTTGGCGCAGACGACGCGCTTCGTCAACGATATCCTGCTGTCGGCGCCGTCCATCGTGATCGGCCTCTTTGTCTACGCGGTGGTGGTCACCCGCTTCAAATCATTCTCCGGCTATGCCGGCATCATGGCGCTGGCCCTGATCGCCATTCCGGTGGTGATCCGCACCACCGAGAACATGTTGCAGCTGGTGCCGCCCGGTTTGCGCGAGGCGGCCTATGCCCTGGGGGCGCCGAAGTGGAAAGTGATCATCAGCATCACCATGAAGTCGGCCCGTGCCGGCATCATCACCGGCATCCTGCTGGCCGTCGCGCGCATCGCGGGTGAAACGGCACCCCTGCTGTTCACCGCGCTGAGCAACCAGTTCTGGACTTCAAGCCTGAGCGAGCCGATGGCAAGTCTGCCGGTGACCATCTTCAAGTTCGCCATGAGTCCCTACGAAAACTGGCAGAAACTGGCCTGGGCTGGCGTGTTCATCATCACGATTGCCGTGCTGGCGCTCAACATCCTGGCGCGGGTTGTCACCCGCAACAAGTCCTGAGATCCAGGCTTGCCAACGATACGAAACAAGGTACCAACATGACTGCCGCTGTAGCCACCCGCGAGACGACCAAGATTGCCGTCAAGGATCTGAATTTTTTCTACGGAAAGTTTCACGCGCTCAAGGGCATCAACCTGGAAATTCCGGAAAACAAGGTGACCGCTTTCATCGGGCCTTCGGGCTGCGGCAAGTCAACCCTGCTGCGCGTCTTCAACCGCATGTTCGAGCTCTATCCCGAGCAGCGCGCGCAGGGCGAGGTGCTGCTCGATGGCGAGAACCTGTTGACCAGCAAGCAGGATGTGGCGCTGTTGCGTGCCAAGGTCGGCATGGTGTTCCAGAAACCGACGCCGTTTCCGATGTCGATCTACGATAACGTGGCCTTCGGCGTCAAGCTGTTCGAATCGCTGAGCACGACCGACATGGAAGAGCGTGTCGAGTGGGCGCTGCGCAAGGCCGCCTTGTGGGGCGAGGTCAAAGACAAGCTCGGCCAAAGCGGCTCCAGCCTGTCGGGTGGCCAACAGCAGCGCCTGTGCATTGCGCGCGGCATCGCCATCAGGCCTGAAGTGCTGCTGCTCGACGAGCCGTGCTCAGCGCTCGATCCGATCTCGACGGCCAAGGTCGAGGAACTGATCACCGAACTCAAGCGCGACTACACCGTCGTGATCGTGACCCACAATATGCAGCAGGCGGCGCGCTGCAGCGACTACACGGCCTACATGTACCTGGGTGATTTGATCGAGTTTGGTTCGACCGAGCAGATATTCTTCAAGCCCACGCGCAAGGAAACGGAAGACTACATTACCGGTCGGTTCGGATAAGGGGAAATCATGCCTGAAAAACATCTCTCAACGCAGTTCGACAGCGAACTCAGCGCGGTCTCGACCCGGGTCATGGAACTCGGCGGCCTGGTGGAATCGCAGATCCGCCAGGCCATCTACGCGCTGTCCCAATTCGACGTCGAGGCGGCGAACGCGGTGACGGCAACCGAAGCCCGCGTCAATGCCATGGAGGTCGACATCGACCGCGAACTCTCGAGCATCATTGCCCGGCGCCAGCCGACCGCGCGCGACCTGCGCCTGTTGATCGCGATCTCCAAGACCACGGCGAACCTGGAGCGGGTCGGCGACGAGGCCGAGAAGATGGCGCGCATGGTGCGCTCCATTATCGACAGCGGCTCGCCGCGTTCCTTGCCGGCGCTTGAGTTGCGGGTGGCAGCGGACATGGCTTCGGGGTTGCTGCGCAAGGCGCTTGATGCCTTTGCCCGGCTCGATACGGCAGCCGCGGTGTCGATCCTGAAAGAAGACGACCAGATCGACCAGGAGTTCAACGGCTTTGTGCGCAAGCTCATCACCTACATGATGGAAGACCCGCGCATGATCTCGCCAAGCCTGGACCTGCTCTTTCTGGCCAAGGCCATCGAGCGCATCGGCGACCATGCGAAGAACATTGCGGAGTTCATCATCTACGTCGTCAAGGGTGCCGACATCCGACACACCTCGATGGAAGAGATCGAGTCGGTGTTGAAATGAGGCAGCAACCGGGCGTGCTGATTGTCGAAGACGAACCGGCCATCGCCGAACTGATCGCCGTCAACCTGCGCCACAACGGTTTTCGCCCGACCTGGGCCATGGACAGTGCCTCGGCCCAGCGCGAACTCGACGACGTGCTGCCCGATGTGATCCTGCTCGATTGGATGCTGCCTGGCGAGAGTGGTTTGACGCTGGCCAAGCGCTGGCGCGCCAACCCGCGCACCAAGGCGGTTCCCATCATCATGCTGACAGCACGCAGCGATGAGAGCGACCGCGTGTCCGGGCTCGACGCCGGCGCGGACGACTACATCGTCAAGCCGTTCTCCACCAAGGAATTGCTGGCCCGAGTGCGCGCCGTGCTGCGCCGGCGCGCGCCCGAGCAGGTCGGTGGCGTGGTGGCGGTGGGCGCCTTGTCGCTGGATTCGTCGACCTACCGCGTCGCCTTCAACGACCAGATGCTCAAGCTCGGTCCGACCGAGTTCAAGCTGCTGCACTACCTGATGACCCACGCCGAACGCGTGCACAGCCGCTCCCAGTTGCTGGACAAGGTGTGGGGCGATCATGTGTTCATCGAGGAGCGGACCGTCGACGTCCATGTCAAGCGCCTTCG
This sequence comes from uncultured beta proteobacterium, assembly GCA_903828665.1. Taxonomy (GTDB): domain Bacteria; phylum Pseudomonadota; class Gammaproteobacteria; order Burkholderiales; family Burkholderiaceae_C; genus Rhodoferax. Next base: position 20,827 of record CAIKMZ010000086.1, on the reverse strand, counting down.
CGAGGCGCTTGGTGCCAGCGCGGGGCAAATGATCGAGACCGTGCGCGGTGCCGGTTACCGGCTGACGGCGCACGTCGTGCAGGCAGCGTCATCTGCGCAATGACAATTTCCATTTGCATTGACCAGAAAAGCACGGGTTAGCCGTTCTGACCATGTTCTGGCGCGTTCTTTTCTTTGTTGCCTGTTTGCTAGCCGGTGGATCGGCTGGCTGGTTTGCCGCATTGCGAAGCGGCATCGCAGCGACCGAGTGGGAAGGGCTGGCGGTAGGCATCCTGTTCGGCGGCCTGGTCTGGTTTCTGATCGACTGGTCGCGTGCGTCGCGCGTGTTGCGCTGGTTGCGTGCCGGCGATGTTTCGGAAGTGGCGATCAGCACCGGACTGTGGGGCGAGGTGTCGGCGCGGACGCGTCGCCTGGTGTTGGGCCGGGAGCGCCAACTGCGCGACAGCCAGAACCGGCTGCAGGACTTTCTGCTCGCGTTCCAGGCCTCGCCCAATGGTGTCATGCTGCTCGACGCACAGGGCAGCATCGAGTGGTTCAACGAGACCGCTGCCACGCACTTCGGTCTGGACGCGCAGCGAGACATGCTGCAGCACATCGGCAATCTGGTGCGCGAGCCTGGCTTCGTGCGTTATTTTGCCGGGCACGACTACCGCGACGAACTGCTCATGCCGGGGCGCGAGAACACGTCGGCGCGGCCGGTCCGGCTCTCGGTCCACCTCTATCCCTATGGCCGCGGCCGTCTGCTGCTGCTGTCGCGCGATGTCACGGCCCTGGAGCAAGCGGACGCGATGCGGCGCGACTTCGTGGCCAATGTCTCGCATGAAATCCGCACACCGCTCACCGTGCTCAGCGGCTTTGTCGAGACCCTGCAGACCTGCGCATTGACCGAGCCGGAGCGGGAACGCTATCTGGCCCTGATGGCGCAGCAGGCCGATCGCATGCAGATCCTGGTGAGCGACCTGCTGACCCTGTCCCGACTGGAGGGAAGTCCGCCGCCCGGTCTGTCGGACTGGATCGCCGTGCCGGCCTTGATGCAGCAGATCGAGCAGGACGCCAGGGCCTTGTCCGCCGCCCTCAATCCGGCAGCGCAGCGCGTGCATGCGCTGGTGTTTGATTACCAAGCTGGCGGCGAGATTGCAGGGGCCGGCAACGAACTGTTCAGTGCCATGAGTAATCTGGTCGGCAATGCCATTCGCTACACACCGGCCGGTGGCGACATCGTGGTGCGCTGGCTGCCCTTGTCTGACGGTCGGGCCGAGTTTTCCGTTACGGACACCGGTCCCGGCATTGCGCCGGAACATCTTCCGCGCCTGACCGAGCGCTTCTACCGCGTGGACCACAGCCGCTCGCGCGACACCGGTGGCACCGGCCTCGGTCTGGCCATCGTCAAGCACGTGGCGCAGCGTCATGGTGCGGAGCTTGGCATTCAGAGCACACCGGGCAAGGGCTCGGTCTTTTCGATCATCTTTCCGGCCGGTCGCTGCAGGGCGCAGCAGTTGCCTGCGATCAGTTGACGCGGCGGTAAATCAGCAGGTCCTCGTCGCGGTCGATCGGGTGGCGGATGTTGCCCTGCAGTTTCCAGTTGGCCAGATCCACACTTTTCGACAGCGTGTTCAAGGCATCCTTGTGCACGACGAGCCAGGGGCAGCTGCCTTGAGCGTCGATGATGTTGACGCGCACGTGGCCGTGCAACTGGAAGGCTGCGATCTGGCCACGGCTCAGGCCATGCGTCTCGATGCAAGTGGCGCGCGGCATGATCACCATGGCGCGGTGAACCAAAGGCGCGTAGCTGCGCGCAAAATCAAGCAGCGGCAGCCATAGCGTCATTAGCAGCAGCCAGCACAGCGTTGCGCCGCCGGCGGGCAGGACCAGGCTCTTCCAAATCGCACTGCGGTGGCGTCCCACCCGCCACTTCACCAGCCAAGCCCAGGCCAGCGTGGCGACGGCGGCAATCAGGAAGGGAAGCAGTGAAAAGCTGTGCTGGAAACCGGGTGCCAGCCGCGCCACGTTGGCCGCCGGTTGTTGCGGCACGCCAGTCTGCAGGGCGATCCAGATAACCCAGATGACAACGGCCCAGCCCGTGAAGAACAGCAATGTGAACCAGTCCACCAGCGCGGAAACGCTGCGTTTGAGCGTTGGCAGGGAAAACGCGGCCAGCGCCGCCAGCGCGGGCAGGGCCAGCAGCAGCGAGCGATCGGCTGATCCGGTGGTGAGCGTCGCGCCGATGGCGATGCCGGCCAGCCACAGCGGCACGGCCAGATGCCGGCTCGGCATGGCGCGACGAATCAACTGGTGCCGCCAGCGCCACACGGTCCACAGCGCAAGCGGCCAGGCCGGCCAGGTGAACCACAGCAGCAATCGTCCGAGACTGCGCCACTCGGTCCAGTTGGCCTCGGGCAGCTCGATGCGCCAGCGCCACAGATCGAGCCGCAGCGCGAGCCAGGCCACCAGCGCCGTGATGAGCGCAATGCCCGCAGCCCACCAGATCTGTTGCGAAGCGGCCTTGCGTCCGGGGCTGCGGTCCAGTCCGTGAATCAGGGCCCCGCCACTGCCCAGCAGCAGCGCAACCGTGGGTGCGCCCGACAGGGTCAGACCGACGAGCCCCAGCACGCCCGCAAGCACCGGCATGACCGTGCGGTAGGGCAGGGCGGCTAGGGCGAAAAAGGACAGCGCGGCAAAGCACAGTTGCGCCATGGCCGGAGTTGTTTCGTGCGACAGCTGCGCCAGGCCCAGGCAGGCGATGAAGGCCAGCAGGCCCCCGTCCGCCATGGCGCAGGCATAGTCGGGTGGCAGGGCCTCGCCGCCAAAGGCAAAGGCGACGGGCTGGGCATCCGTGTTGCGCGCCAGGTAGTAGGTGCCGTACCAGGTGGCTGCCAGTGCCAGCGCCAGCAGCAGGCCGAACGGGATGCGCGCGGCAAAGTCGGTGGCGATCCAGGCCGGCGCGATTTGCATGGCCCAGGCGCCAAGCCAGTAGGGCAGCAGCGCATCAACCTCGGGCGGCATGCCGAGCAAATGCGGCGCCATCCAGTCGCTGGCACCACGCGAGAGTTCGGCCATGTAGCCGAAGGCCGCAATGTCCGCGCCTTTCCAGGGGTCGCGGCCAAAAAACCCCGGCAGCACGTAGGCGATGCAAAGCAGCAGCAGTGCCACGCGCGGCAAGCGGCGCACGGCGCCCTGGGCAACGATGGCGGGAGTGGTTGAGTTCACGCGCTGATGTTAATCGCTATGAAAAAAGGCAGCGCGGTAAACCGGGCTGCCTTTCGCGCGAAGCGTTTGCCAGTATTTACTTGGCGGCGGTCTTGCCGAAACGGTTGCGGAAGCGCTCGACGCGGCCGCCCATGTTGTCCACGGATTTTTGCGTGCCGGTGTAGAACGGATGCGATTCGCTCGAGGTATCAAGTTTGTACAGCGGCAGTTCGCGGCCGTCTTCCATCGTGATCATCTCTTTGGCGTTCGCGCACGAGCGCGTCACGAATTTGAAACCATTGGACAAGTCCTGGAAACAAATGTCGCGGTAATTGGGGTGAATGCCTTCTTTCATGTCTTCTCCATCAGTTGCGCCAGCCGCATCAAGCCCTTGTGCAAACCATTGCGCAATTCAAAGCCCGGTGTACTTGTCGCGTAAAACCGTAAATTATAGCCTAGCCGCCCCGACGCATCATGTCGAAGAACTCGCTGTTGTTCTTGGTGGCGCGCATTTGCTTGAGCACCATCTCCATGGATTCGATTTCGTCCATGTTGTAGAGGAACTGGCGCAGGATGCGGGTCTTTTGCAGGATTTCCGGCGCCAGCAGCAGCTCCTCGCGCCGCGTGCCGCTGCGGTTGAGCTGGATCGACGGAAACACGCGTTTTTCGTAAAGGCGGCGGTCAAGGTGGATTTCCGAGTTGCCCGTGCCCTTGAATTCTTCAAAGATCACTTCGTCCATGCGGCTGCCGGTATCGACCAGCGCCGTGGCGATGATGGTCAGCGAGCCGCCTTCTTCCACGTTGCGCGCCGCGCCCAGAAAGCGCTTGGGCCGCTGCAGGGCATTGGAGTCGACGCCGCCGGTCAGGACCTTGCCGGAGGACGGCACGACATTGTTGTAGGCGCGTGCCAGACGCGTGATCGAGTCCAGCAGGATGACCACGTCTTTCTTGAGTTCGACCAGGCGCTTGGCGCGCTCGATCACCATCTCAGCCACGTGCACATGGCGCGCCGCCGGTTCGTCGAAGGTGGAGGCGATCACCTCGCCCTTGACGGTGCGCTGCATTTCGGTCACTTCTTCCGGCCGCTCGTCGACCAGCAGCACCATCATGTGGATTTCCGGGTAATTGGCGCTGATGGCGTGGGCGATGTGCTGCATCATCACCGTCTTGCCGCTCTTGGGCGGCGCCACCAGCAGGGCGCGCTGGCCCTTGCCGATCGGGGCGATGATGTCGATGATGCGCCCGGTGATGTTCTCGTCGGTCTTGATGTCCTGTTCCAGCTTCATCTGCACCTTGGGGAACAGCGGCGTCAGATTCTCGAACATCACCTTGTGCTTGTTGTCTTCCGGCCCGCCGCCGTTGACGCGGTCAAGCTTGTTGAGCGCGAAGTAGCGCTCGCCATCCTTGGGCGTGCGCACTTCGCCTTCGATCATGTCGCCGGTGTGCAGGTTGAAGCGGCGCACCTGGCTCGGACTGATGTAGATGTCGTCGGTCGAGGCGGTGTAGCTGGTGTCGGGGCTGCGCAGGAAGCCAAAGCCGTCGGGCAGGATCTCCAGCACCCCGTCGGCAATGATCTGCTCGCCGGTGCGGGCGCGCTTCTTGATGATGGCGAACATCAGCTCCTGCTTGCGCATGCGGCCGGTGTTTTCAATCTCAAGCTCTTCGGCTTGCTTGAGGACTTCCGACACGTGCAGTGCCTTGAGTTCGTTTAAGTGCATGGAGTGTCTAACTACGGAGTTGAACGGAATACGGGGGAGTTCAGGATGAGGCGGGCTGCTGGCCCGCGCCTCAAGGTATCAAACCGGGAATTCGAACCGACTCGGGGTGGGAGCCGGTGAGCTGGGGGGATTATGACAGGAAATGAAAGCGGCTTTTTGATATTCGCGGATTGCGGATCAGGTCCGCTATGACAAGTCAGGTTTGTCATCCCGGCTCCGGGTGCCATCCCGGACTTGATCCGGGATCCAAGCCTTGCGCATCACGGACTGGGGATCAGGTCCGTCATGACAGTAAGCGGGTCAGAGCTGCTGGTCGATGAACGCAGTCAACTGCGCCTTGCTCATGGCGCCGACCTTGGTGGCTGCCAGCTGGCCGTCCTTGAACACCATCAGCGTCGGGATGCCGCGAATGCCGAACTTGGCCGGGATCTCGCGGTTCTCGTCGACGTTCATCTTGGCGATCTGCAACTTGCCTTCATAGCTGGCGGACACTTCGTCCAGAATCGGCGCGATCATCTTGCACGGGCCGCACCATTCAGCCCAGTAGTCCACCAAGACGGGTACCGAAGACTTCAGCACATCGGCTTCAAAAGACGCGTCGGACACATGTTTGATCAATTCGCTGGCCATGATTTCTCCTTGTGGGGTTTGGGGCAGAGCCGGGTGGCTTGGTGGACGAGCGGTGTGGTCCGCAAAGTTTCGGTCTGGATGTCGATAAAGGTAAAGTGGGGAAATTGTGACAGAAACCAAGCCCCCGGATCGATTGCCACGTGCCTATGTATGAGATAGTTAAAAAACATCATGTCGATCAGGCCTGGGACCGTGTTATGGCCCAGCTGCGCGAGCGCATGCGCCAGCAGCAGGCCGATCCCGCGCGCACCGTGTTGCTGTTGCCCTATGCGCAATTGATACCGCAGGCGCGTCAGGCCTGGATGCGCGCCTGCGAACGGTCGGCTGCACCGGCGCAATTTCTGCCGCGCTTCGAAACCACCTTGAGCTGGGCGCGCAGCCTGGGCGGCATTGCACCGGGCGCCGACGACCTGCACCTCGACGCGGCGCGCGATTTGCTGACCGCAGGCTCATTGCTGGCGCGCACCGGACTTGGTGCGCACAGCGGCGTGCTGGCCGCGCGACTGATGGCTTGCACCTGGAGCCTGGCCCGCGTTGCCGCTGCCGTGCCGCCTGAGCACCGTGCAGCCTGGGGCGCGCAGATCGGCGCCACGCTGGCGGCGGCGCTCGATTCTCCGCTGCTGGCGCTGGAGGCCGCCACGGCGCGCATTGCGCTGGCCTGGGCCGCCAGTTCAGCGTACGCGTCGGACCCGGTGTTCGGCGCCGCGCCCGACTTGCTGGTGCTGCTGCAGGGATTTCAGAGCGAACCGCTGACGCAGGTCCTGCAGCAGCGACTGGGCGAGAAGGTGCTGCTGCTGACGCTGACGCCGGCGACGGATGCAACGCCATGCACCGTGTTACCGGGTGCGCTCGCGCTGCACCCGTCAGCGGATGCCGAAGATGAAGCGCAGCGCGCGGCCGCCTGCGTGCTGGCGCATCTGGCGGCCGGGCGACGCCCGGTGGCCCTGGTCGCGCAGGACCGCGTGCTGACGCGCCGCGTCCATGCCATGCTCGGCCAGACCGGCGTCACGCTGAGCGACGAGACCGGCTGGAAGCTCTCCACCACGCGCGCTGCCGCCTCGCTGATGAGCCTGCTGCGCGCGCTGGCATGGGACGCTTCCACCGATGCTGTGCTGGACTGGCTCAAGAACGCACCGGCGTTCGATGCGCAGCAGTTGGCGCAGGCCGAGATCGACTGGCGCCGCGCCGGTGTGCGCGAATGGCGCGCCGTGCCGCCCGATGAGGCGCTGGTGCAGCAGGCGCAGGCCCTGCGCGAGCGCCTGCAGGCGAGCCGGCCCTTGCAGCGCTGGCTGCAGGATCTGCGCACGGTGCTGCAGGACGCCGGCCAGTGGCCGGCGCTGGAGCAGGACGAGGCCGGCGCGGCCGTGCTCGACGCCCTGCGCCTGCGCGAAGATGCGGCAATCGAGTTCGCCGCCGTCGGCGCTCGCATGGCGGCCGGCGAGTTTCGGGCCTGGGTCAGCCAGACCCTTGAAGACCAGAGCTTCGTGCCGACCCATGCCGCCAATGCGCAAGTCTTGATCCTGCCGCTGAGCCAGTTGCTCGGTCGGCCGCTGGCGGCCGTGGTGCTGCCCGGTTGCGATGAGGCGCGCCTGCCGATGTCGCCGGAGCCGCCGCCGTGGTGGACGCCGGCGCAGTGCACGCTGCTGGGCCTGCCGCTGCGCGCCGACCTTGCCGCCGCCGCCAGCGCCGCGTGGCACTACGCCTTGCAGTTTCCCCATGTCGATATCCTGTGGCGCCTGAGTGAGGGCGGTGAGCACCTGATGGCCAGCGGCTTCGTGCAGCAGCTGCGCCTGCAGCACATGCTCGCGCTCGCGCCGGACCCGCGTCCGCTGCGCAGGCTGGAGCCCCGGCCCGGCGCCATGCCGACGCCGACCGCAACAGACCTGCCCGTGCTGCGGCTGTCGGGCAGCGCGTACGAGGACTTGCGCCGCTGCCCCTACCGTTTCTTCGCCCTGCGCCAGCTCAAGCTGCAAGTCGCGGACGAACTCGATCTGACGCTCGACAAGCGTGACTTCGGCAACTGGCTGCACCTGGTGCTGCGGCGCTTTCACGAGGCCTTGCAGCGCGCGCCGGTGTCCGAAGCGGCAGAGCGGGAAGGCCTGCTCGACGGCGCCGCCACGCAGGCCAGCGCGGAGCTCGCGTTGTCGCGCAGCGAGTTCCTGCCGTTTGCCGCCGCCTGGCCGCGCGTGCGCGCCGGCTATCTGCAGTGGCTTGCCAAGCACGAAGCCGGCGGCGCCGAGTTTGTCGAGGCCGAGGCCTGGAAGGAGATGGCGCTGGGCGGCCTGACCCTGGTCGGCAAGATCGACCGCATCGACCTCTTGCCCGACGGCAGTGCGCTGGTCATCGATTACAAGACCGAGGCGCCCGGGATCACCGCGCAGCGCCTCAAAGCGCCGCTGGAAGACACGCAGCTCGCGTTCTACGCGGCCCTGCTCGCCGACGACACGCTGGCCGCAGCCTATGTCAATGTGGGTGAGAAAGAGGGCACGCGCGACTATGCGCAGGAACACATCGTCGACTTGCGCGACCAGCTGCTGGCCGGCATTGTGAACGACGTGCAGCGCATCGCCGCCGGTGCGCCGCTGCCGGCTCTGGGTGAGGGCAAGGCCTGCGAATTCTGCGACGCGCGCGGCCTGTGCCGCAAGGACTTCTGGAGCCCGTCATGAACGCGGCCTACGAACGCAATGGCCAGCGCGTCAGCGCCGAAGACTTTTACGCCGTCGCCTGCGACCCGCGGCGCAGTGTCGCGGTCGAGGCCTGCGCCGGCGCCGGCAAGACCTGGATGCTGGTCTCGCGCATCGTGCGTGCCCTGCTCGAGGGCGTGGCGCCGCAGGAGATCCTGGCCATCACCTTCACGCGGCGCGCCGCCGGCGAGATGCGCGAGCGTCTCTACCAGTGGCTGGCCGAGTTTGCTGCGGCGGATCGCGCGACGCTGCTGCAGGCGCTGCGCGATCGCGGCGTGCGGATTGAGGACACGCCGCAGTCGCCTTCCGTCCTGCCCGAGCAGTTGTCAGACCTGTACCAGCAGATGCTCGCCAGCGCACGCCAAGTGCAGGTGCGCACGTTCCACAGCTGGTTCGCCGCTTTGCTGCGCAGTGCTCCGCTGGCGCTGCTGCAGCAGATGGAGCTGCCGGCTGACTACGAATTGCTGGAGGACGACGCCAAACCGAAGGAACTGGTGTGGCGGCGCTTTTATGCGGCGCTGTTGCTCGATGCCGGGCTGCATGCCGACTTCGAGGCGGTGGTCTTCGACTACGGCCGTTCGCAAACGGAAAAAGCCTTGCAGGCGGCGCTGGACAAGCGCACCGAATTTGCCCTGGCCGACGCGCAGGGTGTGCTGGCCGCGTCGGTGCCCGACTTCAGCGGCCAGTGCGAGGGCTTTACCGGCCTGACCACACCCGAGGATTTTCTGCGTGCGCAGCCGCAGCATTGGCAGGCCTTGCTCGATGCCGCGCGCGTGCTTGGACGCGCCGATGCGAAAACGTTTTCCGCCAAGGGCGTCGAGCTGGAGGCGGCGCTGGGCCGCGATGATCTCGATGCGGCGTTCGACGCCCTGCTGACCCAGGCTGGCACGCCGCGCAAGTTTGGCGAAAAGATCATCGGCATCGAGCAGGTGCGCGTGGCGCAGGACCTCGTGCTGCAGGTGCTGGCGGCGCGAGCGCAGCAAGCCGCCTGGCGCTACCAGCAACGCATGACGCGCCTGAGCCGCGTGCTGCTGCAGGCCTATGCAGCGCTCAAGCGCGAGCGCGGCTGGATCGACATGAATGACGTCGAGCGCGCCGCGCTGCTGATGCTTGACGATCCGGTGCTCTCAGGCTGGGTGCAGGAGCGGCTCGACGTGCGCGTGCGCCAGTTGCTGATCGATGAATTCCAGGACACCAATCCGCTGCAGTGGCAGGCGCTGCGCTCCTGGCTCAGCGGCTACGCCGGCGCTGGCGGCAAGGCACCGAGCGTCTTCATCGTCGGCGACCCCAAGCAAAGCATCTACCGCTTCCGCCGTGCCGAGCCGCAGGTGTTCAGGGCGGCGCAGGCGTTTGTGCGCGACGCACTGCAGGGCGACCTGCTGAGCTGCGATCACACGCGGCGCAACGCCGGCGCGGTGATCGACACCGTGAACTCGGTGATGATGGACGCCGTGCAGTCCGACGCCTATGAAGGCTACCGGACGCACACCACCAGTTCGGCGCTGGCCGGTCGCTTGTGCCAGCTGGATCCGATTGCACGACCGGTCGGCGGCGATGCCGGCGATGGCGCGGCGCCATCTGCTGTATGGCGTGACAGTTTGCTGGTGCCGCGCGAGCTGCCCGAAGAGACGCTGCATGTGCTGGAGGCGCGCCAGGCGGCGCACTGGATCGCGCAGCAGCTTGCTCCGACTGACGGCGCAGCGCTGCAGCCGCAGGAGATCATGGTGCTCGCGCGCAAGCGCTCGGCCTTGTTGCCCTTGCAGGACGAATTGCGACGCCTGCAGATTGCGGCTCAGATCGGCGACAACACCGAGCTGATCGAATGCTGCGAGGTGCAGGACATGGTGGCCCTGCTCGACGTGCTGGTCTCGACCCGGCACGACTTGTCGCTGGCGCGCGTGCTCAAGTCGCCGCTGTTCGCACTGGATGATCAGGCGCTGGTGCAGTTGGCCTTGTTGAAGGGGCAGGGGTCGGCGTCCTGGTTCGAGTTGCTGCAGACGGGGAACATGGACACGCCCGACCAGCGTCCGGTCGCGACCTGTCTGCTGCGCTGGAAGGCCTGGCTCGATGCCTTGCCGCCGCACGATGCGCTGCAGGCGATTTACAGCGACGGCGACGTGCTCGCGCGCTTTGCCGCGGCCGCTCCCGGGCACCAGCGCGAGACCGTGCTGGCCAATCTGCGCGCCTTGCTCGGCGCGGCGCTGCAAATCGGCGGCGGGCGCTTCGCCACGCCGTATGCGCTGGTGCGCGCGCTCAAGGCCGGCGGTGTGCGGGCGCCGGCGGCCGTCAACCCGCAGGCGGTGCGCCTGCTCACCGTCCATGGCGCCAAAGGGCTGGAGGCGCACAGCGTGCTGCTGCTCGACACCGACACGCCGCCGCGCAACGCCGACAGCATGACCGTGCTGGTGGACTGGCCCGGTGAAGCGGCCGCTCCGCAGTCGTTCGTCTTTCTGGCCAGCGAGGGCCAACCGCCGGCCAGCGCTGTTGCCTTGCTGGCAGCCGAGCGGCAGGAACGCCAGCGCGAGGAACTCAATGCGCTCTACGTCGCACTGACGCGTGCGCGCCAGACGCTGGCCATTTCGAGCATCGTCCCCTACCGCGCCGCGCCGCGCAGCTGGTGGCAGCGCCTGACGCAGACCGGCCTGCTTGGCGCAGCGGCCTTGGCGGCGTTGCCGGCCAGCGCAAGCGCGGCGGCAGCGCAGACGTTCTATCTGAAGGAATTGCCACCGGCTGCGCCCGCCGCCGCATCAGCCCTGACGGTGCTCGACGCGGATTCGCTTGAGGCGCGCATCGGCAAGGCCATGCACCGCCTGCTTGAATGGGGCGCGATCTCGGAGCAGTCGACGGCGGCGGCGGCGCATGAATTCGGTCTGAACCCGGCGCTTGCCCGGCGCGCCGCCAGCTTGGCCCGCTGCATCCTGCAAGGGGCGGGAGCCTGGGCCTGGGACTCGGATGTGATCGACTGGGCCGGCAACGAGGTCGGCATCCAGTGTCGCGGCCAATACCGGCAGATCGACCGCCTGGTGCGGCGCCGCGATGGCCCACACGCCGGGCAGTGGTGGGTGCTGGATTACAAGACCGCTGCGGCGCCGCAGGCGCAAATCGAGCTGCGCGCGCAACTGCGTGACTACCGCGATGCGGTGCAGGCGATCTACCCGGACCAGGTGGTGCGGGCCGCCTTTTTGACGGCGCAGGGTGCTGTGGTGGAACAAAAGGACATGGAATGAAAAAAGTGATGATCGTCGGCGCAGGGCCGGCGGGGTTGATGGCAGCCGAGGTGCTCAGCGGCGCTGGCGTGGAGGTTCATGTCTTTGATGCCATGCCTTCGGTCGGACGCAAGTTCCTGCTCGCGGGCAAGGGCGGGCTCAACCTCACGCACGCGGAGCCGGCTGATCTCTTCGTCTCGCGCTACGGCGCGCGGCGCGAGACGATCGCCGACCTGTTGCAGGACTTCGATGCTAGCGCGCTGCGCGCCTGGGCCAAGGGGCTTGGCGTCGATACCTTCGTCGGCACCTCGGGCCGGGTCTTTCCGGCGGACATGAAGGCCGCGCCGCTGCTGCGCGCCTGGCTGCAGCGCCTGCGTCATCCGGCCAAGGGGCCGGCGGTGCAGTTTCACATGCGGCACCGCTGGAACGGCTGGAGCGCGGCTGGCGCTGCCGATGAACCGGGGATGGCCCTGCGCTTCGACACGCCGCACGGCGAGGTGCAGGCGCAGGCCGATGCCGTGCTGCTGGCGCTCGGTGGCGGCAGCTGGGCCCGCCTGGGTTCGGACGGCGCCTGGGTGCCTTGGCTTGACGCGCATGGCGTCGCGGTGGCGCCGCTGCTGGCGTCGAACTGCGGCTTCGATGTGCAGGGCGGCTGGAGCGAGCATTTCACTCAGCGTTTTGCGGGTCAGCCGTTTAAGTCGGTGGCGATTCGCGTCCGCACCTCGGATGGCCACAGTTTTGGGCGCAAGGGCGAATTCGTGCTAACGGACAGCGGCGTCGAGGGCAGCCTGATCTACGCCTCGTCGAGCCTGCTGCGCGACGAGATTCTGGCGCACGGTGCAGCCACTTTCGAACTGGACCTGTTACCCGACATGAGCTTTGATCGCGTGCTGGCCGAAGTCAGTCATCCGCGCGGCTCGCGCTCCCTGTCGAGCCATCTCAAGGGCCGTTTGCACCTCGACGGCATCAAGGCCGCCATCCTGCATGAACGGTTGGGCAAGGATCAGATGCATGACCCTGCGACGCTGGCCTCCGCCATCAAGGCCGTGCCGATCACGCTCGCGGCCGCGCGTCCGCTCGATGAAGCCATCAGTAGCGCCGGCGGCGTGCGCTTCGAGGCGATGGACAGGAACCTGATGCTCTCGAAGTGGCCCGGCGTCTTCTGCGCCGGCGAGATGCTCGACTGGGAAGCGCCCACCGGTGGCTACCTGCTGACGGCGTGCATGGCCAGCGGCTACCGGGCCGGGCAGGGCGTGTTGCGGCATCTGGGTTTGCAGCAGTCCGGCGCCTGATGCACCGACTCCAGGTCGATTAGACTGGCCGGCATCCCATCAACGCACGGCACCATGGCAACCATTTCACATCCCTTTGAAGTCCTGCCACGCGACCTGTCGGCCTACAAGACCGGCAACACCGGAATCGACTATGTGCACCGTTTCGAATCGGGCAAGCCCGGCGCGCATGTGCTGATCAATGCGCTCACGCATGGCAACGAGTTCTGCGGCATGGTGGCCGTGTGCGACCTGCTGGAGCGCGGCGTGCGACCAAAGGCCGGCACGCTCACCTTGAGCTTTGCCAACGTCGACGCCTATGAGACTTTTGACGCCGCCAATCCGTTTGCCAGCCGCCAGATCACGCACAACCTGAACCGGGTCTGGTCGTCGCAGATGCTTGACGGCAGAGAGGACAGCGTGGAGTTGCGCCGCGCCCGCGCCATGCGCCCGGCGGTGCTGGCGGCGCAGCATATTCTGGACATTCACTCGACATCGCAGGACGTGGTGCCGTTCTGGGTCTATCCCGATTACGAGCGCAATGCCTCGGTCGCCATGGCGCTGCCGCGACCCGGCGTGCACCTGGTCATGCCGCGCGGCCTGGGCTCGGGTGTGCCCTTGATCGAGCATGGCTTGCACGCCGGCCCGAATGGCCCGGGCGCCGCCATGGTGGTGGAGTGCGGCCAGCATTTCAAGCAGGCCAGTGCCGATCTGGCGAAGGCCGTGGTGCAGGACCTGCTGGTTCACTTCGGACTGCTCGACGGCGTGCGCGCAACAGCCGCGCCGCAGCGCCGCTTCGAGCTGCTGCAGACCTATGTCATCCGCACGCCGGCTTTCGCCTTCACGCGCAAGCTGATCGGTTTCGAGACCTTTGCCAAAGACGAACTGATTGCCACTGATGGCGACGACGAGATCCGCGCTCCATGCGATGACTGCACGGTATTCATGCCGGCGCGCGAAGCCGTCGTGGGTCGGGAAGGTGTTTATCTGACGCGGCCCATGACCTGAGCTGACCGTCGCCGACCGCGCCGACCTGCGGGCGCCAACACCGACAGAAAGGAAGGACACCAGCATGACTCACTCCGACATCGAAATCGCCCAGGCGGCGCGACTGCAGCCGATCCTGCAGATGGCGCAGGAGCGCCTGGGCATACCCGCGACGGCGCTCGAACCCTACGGTCACTTCAAGGCCAAGATCGATCTGGCCTGGCTGAACCGGCAGACCGGCCCGAACGGCAAGCTGGTGCTGGTCACGGCGATCAGTCCCACGGCGGCCGGCGAAGGCAAGACCACGACCGTGGTTGGGCTCGGCGACGCGCTCAACCGCATCGGCAAGCGCTGTGTGATTGCGCTGCGCGAACCCTCGCTCGGTCCGGTGTTTGGCATGAAGGGCGGGGCTGCCGGCGGCGGCTATGCGCAGGTCGTGCCGATGGAAGACATCAACCTGCATTTCACGGGCGACTTCAGCGCGATCGCGCTGGCGCACAACCTGCTTGCGGCCCTGATTGACAACCACATCCACCACGGCAACACGCTGCGCTTCGATTCGCGCCGCATCGTCTGGCGCCGCGTCATGGACATGAACGACCGCGCGCTGCGTTCGACCGTGATTTCGCTGGGCGGATCGAGCAACGGCTTTCCTCGCGAAGACGGCTTCGACATCGTCGTGGCATCCGAGGTCATGGCGATCTTTTGTTTGGCGACCTCGCGCAAGGACTTGAAGGCGCGCCTGGCCAACATCATCGTCGGCTACCGGCGCGACCTGACACCGATCCGCGCCAGCGACCTGCAGGCTCAGGGCGCGATGGCGGCGCTGCTCAAGGACGCGATCAAGCCGAACCTCGTGCAGACGCTGGAGAACAACCCGGCCATCATCCATGGTGGACCGTTTGCCAACATCGCGCACGGCTGCAACTCGGTCACCGCCACGCAGGCGGCTTTGAAGCTCGGTGACTACGTGGTGACCGAAGCCGGCTTCGGCGCCGATCTCGGGGCCGAGAAGTTCATCGACATCAAGTGCCGCAAGTCGGGCCTGCGTCCGGACGTCGCTGTCATCGTGGCCACGCTGCGCGCGCTCAAGGCCCATGGCGGTGTGGCTCCGGCGGAGTTCTCGGTGCCCAATGTGGCAGCGGTCGAAAAAGGCCTGGTCAATCTGGAGCGGCACGTCGAGAATATCCGCCATCGCTATGGACTGCCGTGCATCGTCGCGCTCAACCACTTCACGGCGGACACCGAAGCCGAGCTGGCCGTGCTGCGCCGGCACATGGACCGCCAGGGCGTGCAGGTCGTGATCTGCCGGCACTGGGCCGACGGTTCGGCCGGCGCCGAAGAACTGGCGCATGCGGTGGTCAGGATGGCCGAATCGGGCACGGCCCACATGCGTTTTGTCTACCAGGACGAAGACAGCCTGTGGGACAAGATGAAGGCGATCGCCACCCGGATCTACGGCGCCTCCGACATCTCGGCCGACTCGGCGGTGCGCAACAAGATTGCGCAATTGCAGAAAGACGGCTTTGGCCACTACCCGGTGTGCGTGGCCAAGACGCAGTACTCGTTTTCCACCGACCCGCTGCTGCGCGGCGCACCGAGCGGTCACATGGTCAACATCCGCGAGGTTCGACTGGCAGCCGGTGCCGAGTTCGTCGTAATGATCTGCGGCGACATCATGACCATGCCGGGCTTGCCCAAGGAGCCGGCCTCGGCGCGCATCGACATCGATGACGAAGGACGGATTTCCGGATTGTTCTAGCCCCGGACTGCACTCACGCGGCAAGGCGCACCGTGTTGCGGCCGTCTGATTTGGCCCGATAGATGGCGAGGTCGACGCGCTTGAACCATTGATCGAGCGACTCCCCGGCATGGAACTCGGCGAAACCGAAACTCGCTGTGACGGTGCCGACTCCGGCGAACGGGTGCTCGGCCACCAAGGCTCGCAGCTTTTCCGGCAGCAGCAAGGCCTGCGCGGCACCGCAATGCGACATGATGATCACGAATTCCTCACCACCCCAGCGCGCCAGAACGTCCACGCTGCGCAGCGCGCCCTCGAGGCGCCGGGTGAGTTCGATCAGCACCCGGTCGCCAGTCTGGCGGCCATGGCGATCGTTGACCGCCTTGAAGAAATCCACGTCGAACAGCAGGAGCGACAGCGGTTCGTGGTAACGCTGTGCGCGTTCGCGCGCGGCATTGGCAACCTGTTCAAAATGCCGCCGGTTCGCGACGCCCGTCATGGGATCGGTGGTGGCGATTCTGGCAAGTTCGACGTTGGCGCGCTGCAGCGCGCGATTGGCGGCTTCGGTCGCGTCGCGGGCCTGGCGCACCGTCAAGCCCCTTGCCGGTGCGCTGGCTTTCGCATGGGCAGGTACAAGCGACCGACTTTGCCTCATACTTCCCGTCTTGACAAGCCTGCCAATCATGCATCGTCCGCAGAGTCCGGGCGAGGAAATCGCCAACAGCCTGAGCCATGGCCTTGCGTTGCTGTGCTCGCTCGTGGCCGTCCCGTTCCTGCTGGCCGCAGCGCGTCGGCTGGCAACCATCAACGTGATTGCCGCTGCGGTGTTTGCCGCAACCATGGTGTTGCTGTACCTCGCCTCGACGGTCTACCACGCCTTGCCGCCGGGCGGCGCCAAGCACCTGTTCAAGAAACTCGACCACGGCGCCATCTATCTGTTGATTGCGGGCAGCTACACGCCTTTCACCCTCGGGGTCTTGCGCGGTCCCTGGGGGTGGTCGCTGTTCGCGCTCGTGTGGTTGCTGGCGGCGCTTGGCGTTGTGCTCAAGGCCTTTGACCGCCTGTCGCATCCGTGGCTGTCCACCGGCTTGTACCTCGCGATGGGCTGGCTTGTGTTGGTCGCCATTGTGCCGCTGGTGGAACGGGTCGCCGCGCCCGGTCTGGCCTTGCTGGTGGCCGGCGGTCTCGCCTACACGGGCGGCGTCGTGTTCTTCATGCTCGACTCGCGCCTGCGCTACTCGCACACGATCTGGCACGGTTTCGTCGCGGCCGGCACCGCCTGCCACTATTTCGCGGTGCTAGGCTACGCGGCCTGAGCCGGACTGCGTGCGTCAGCGCACCGAGAAATCAGCATCGTTGATGCTCAAATGAGCCTGCAGGCTCCCACCTCCATTCCGCCGGACCGCAGATGCCGGAGCCTGTTCAGTAAAGGAAGACCATGAATCCAGTCAAGCTTGTATCGGTCGCGCTCATCGTCGCGGGTTTACTGGGCTTGCTGTATGGCGGGTTCAGCTATACCAAGGACACGACCGCCGTCAAGGTCGGGCCCATTGAACTCTCGGTGAAGGAAGACAAGACCGTCAACATTCCGATCTGGGTTGGCGTCGGGGCCATCGTCGCCGGCGGCCTGCTCCTGCTGCTGGGCAGCCGCAAAGGCTGAGACCGGGCCGCCCGCCTATTCGATCGTGATCGCACCCAGCGTGGTGGCGGTCGACACGCGCGCGGTGCCGGGACCGTTGAGAAGACTCCAGACCGCGGATTGTTCCTCGTACAGGCTTGAGCCCGTCACGCAGTCCACGGGCAGCACGATCTGGTAGCCATTCTGTGCGGCACCGGTTGCCGTGTGCAGTGCTGCGCCTGAGGCTGCTGTGCCGCAGATGATCACCGTCTTGATGCCGCGGGCTTTGAGCAGGGCGTCGAGTTGCGTGCCGAAGAATTTGTTGACGCCTGACGTGACGATCTGTTCTTCATCACGCGGCGTGACGCCAGGCAGGATGGTGGCGCGCGATCCACGGCTAGTGTGGCTGTAGAAGACCGCCATGCGGGCCGTGCGCGCTTTTCCAAGGAAGGCGGCCATCGCCGGCACGGCGGCCACGCAGCGCGGACGTTGTGCTTCATTGCAGGTGGCCTCCTCGATGTCGAGCAGGAGCAGGGCGGTCTCGGTGGCCTTGACCGCTGGCGCTGCGAGCTTGGGCGCGGGTGGCGCCTTGACCTGGTCCCACAATTCGACAATGTTCCCCGCCTGGGCCGAGTGCGCGGCAAGAATGAAGGCAAGGCTGGTCAGCGGATGGCGCACGTGCATGATGGTCTCCTGTGCAGCAAGTTTGGCGCCGTCAAGCCAGCCCGGTCGACTTGTCCAGTTCGATCGAGCGGTCGAGCGCTTCCAGCAGTTCCTTCCTGACCTTCAGCTTGGTCCTGCCGTGCGCGCGCAGATTGATCTTCTTCAATTGTTGCGCCATGGCATTGGCCGCTGTCATCAAGGATTCGGCAGGAACGACTTCATCGAGAAAGCCGGCATCCATGGCGGTCTGCGGGTTGAACATTTCGGCGTTGATGACGGCGCGTTGGAATGCTGACTTGCGCAGCCGGTCGCGCGCCAGCGCGATGCCGACCAGGTGCATGGTCATGCCGATCCGGACTTCGTTGAGTCCGATCGTGAACGGGCCCTCAACGCCAATGCGGTAATCGGCGGACAGCAGCAGGAACGCCCCTTTCGCCACGGCATGACCCGGGCAGGCGACGATGATCGGGTACGGGTGGGCGAGCATGCGTCGCGCCAGGGCACTGCCTTTGGCGACCAGAGCAATTGCGTTTTCCGGAGAAGACAGCATGACCTTGAGGTCGTAGCCGCCCGACAGCATGCCGGGTTGCCCTGTGATGATGACGACTGCGGTGTCCTGCTCGGCGCGGTCCAGCGCGCTGTTGAAAGCGGCGATCACATCGGGCGAAATGGCATTGGCCTTGCCGTTGCAGAGCGTCAGGAGGGCAACGCCATCCTCGCATTGGTAGGAAACGAGTTCAGACACGGTAATTCCTTGAAGCTAAAGATGAAATCCGATGGTGCAGGCTCCATCGTACCCGGCAATCTGCAGCGTCGGCAACGGCAGCCGCGCGGCTGGCTTCGACGCCAGGCCAATGCGTCGGTCAGGGACGCTGACCCAGCATCCGGGCCGGCAGCAACAGGATGGCTTTGAGCAGCGCCAGCACGGCGCCCAGGCCGATGCCGATCAGTTTCAGCGGGATTGAAAGGAGCCAGACAATCGGCCAGACCAGCAACGCCAGCAAAGCCAGTGGCCAGCACAGCACGAACAGGATGAGCCAACCGACGAGGGCGAGCAGCGTGTTCATGGCTTCAGGAGCGCCGGGCTGCAGTCGCGGTGGCGGCAAGCGTCGCGCTGGCCGGGGCCTGCGGGTTCGCGGCGACCAGGCCCTGCTGCGCCACTGTGTCGAATTTCCATAGCAGGGCCATGTTGACGCTGACCGTCATCAGAATGGCGCCCAGCAGGCCGGCGAGGCGGGTTGTACGGCTGGTGTTCATGGATTCCCCCAAATTGCCGGTCACAGCGACCGGTTGAGGAGAATGTAGAAGCCCTGGGGCCAGATTGCATCCCGATTGCGACAGTCTGCGGATCGATCCGATGGATCGGAGAATTCCTCTGACAGGGCGAGCGTGGGCAGATGCACGCGACGCCGGTTGGCGGATGCGCGGCCGATCCGCTCAGTCCTTGTGTCCGCCCTTGTCCTTCTTGCCCTTGCCGTGGCCCTTGCCATGGTTGCCCTCGTCGCGGTGACCGCGGTGTTCTTTGTAGCGTTCGCGCACCCATTCCTCCTGCACAAAGTAGACGGGCTGACCGCAGGCGTTGTAGCGAGCGCAATGCTTGGCCCAGTTCTTCTGGTGTCCCGGGGGTACGTACAAGTAGATGGGCCGCTGGTGGACGGCCACGGGTGAAGGCACGATCACGACCGGTTGCGGGTAGACCAGGCGCGGCGGTGGAAAGTTGCCGATGTCGATGCGGCCATACACGCCAGGCTGGTTGATGCCGATGGAAACCCCGACGCTGGTCTGTGCCAGAACCGGCGCCAAGGCCAAAGTGCACAGTGCCGTTGCCACAAGTTTTTTCATCGGAGCGCTCCAGAAGTCTGCCTGCATTAGGCACTGCAATAGTATGCCCTTTCGCCCTCAGGTCTTTCTTGACAAAACGCATGGGCAATTCCGGATCATCGAAGGCTTCTTGTGCCCTCATCAGCGCTATGCTCCGACCATGCTGCGTCTGATTCAAGCACCCAATCTGGTCCTGGCGACGCTGTGGGCGGACTGGCTCCGGGCCGAAGGCATCGATGCCAGCGTCCAGCGCGAGTATCTCCGGAGCGCAGCCGGCGAGTTGCCTCCCGATCAATGTCTGCCCGAAGTGTGGATAGACGATCCGCTGCAGGAAGCGCGGGCCCGTGAACTCCTGAATTTGCTGCGACGTCCGCGCCAGCGGCGCTGGCATTGTGTTTGCGGTGAACGGGTCGAAGGCGGGTTCGAACAGTGCTGGAACTGCGGGCAGATGATGCCCGAAGAAACAGGGATCAGGCCCATGCCCAATGAGGGTGACGCGCCTTGACCCCGGTACCGGCTCCAAAGTTGTCCCGGCAGTGTTCGACTATTCGACGTAAGGCGCACTTGCCTACTTTGGGGGAAGACCTGCCCGACGCCCCGACGGTTCGAATTTCTGCAGGGTTTGCGTTTTCTCAACACCCGAGCGATTAATTGCTTGTGCGAGTCCTTTGTCCTGCTATCGCGTTGGCAATTGATCTAAAGCAACTTATGCCGATTGAGTGTTCAAGAGCCGGCTGGATTTCTTCGTAAACGTGCTGTAAAGTTCGCCGGCGTTCCGATGTTTCTCTTGTGTTTGGCTCTAACCGCCGTAGGAGGCTGAATTGAAGCAATTTAACCTGTCGAGCAAGTCTCGACCAATTCCAACTTGGACCAAGTTCGCTGCGGCGGGCTTGCTTGCAGCCGCCTTGGCAGGTTGCGGCGGCAGCGATGGTGCTGCGGGCCCAGTCGGTGCGACCGGCGCCACCGGTGCGACCGGTGCCACGGGTGCCACGGGTGCCAATGCGGTTCCCACTCTCAATGTATCGACGCTGAGCTCGGCCCAATGGGGTGCCTTGTCACTCCAGGGCTCGGTTACGCAAGTCACCATCAACAGCCCGCCTGTCGTTCAATTCAAGATCACGGATGCCAGCGGCACGCCGGTCACCGGTCTGGCCCAGAAGGACGCCAGCGGTGCCTATCCCAATTTCGGCTTCGCCATCGCCAAGCTGATCCCAGCCAATGCCACGACCAAGGCACCCAGCCGTTGGGTCAGCTACATGGTCGTGACGACACCGGCCGCTGGAGCGACCGCGGTACCGGCAT